>NZ_CP030117.1:3737857-4051428 GCF_001039275.2 Brevibacillus brevis | reverse complement strand
GCGGAAAATTCGGTGCCGCTCTTTACGTACGAAGCTGGCTCATTCGGACCGAAGGCCGCAGAGCAATTGCTTGCAGCAGACGGATTCGTGTGGTGGCTGGATAAGGTCGAGGAACGAATACCGGTCACTGCAACGAGATAGAAAAAAGAAAAGGGAGCGGATGAGATGCGATTTGGCGTAATTGGAACGAACTGGATCACCGAGGAATTTATCCAGGCTGGTCAAGAAGTAGAAGGATTTTCTCTTCAGGCTGTTTATTCACGTACCATCGAACGCGCCAAGGAATTCGCTGACAAGTACCATGCTCCATTCGCCTATAACAGCCTGGAAGAAATGACTGCAAGCAAAAATGTGGACGCAGTCTATATTGCGAGCCCCAACTCCTGCCACGCGGAGCAAGCGATCCAGTGCATGGACGCGGGGTTACACGTATTATGCGAAAAGCCACTGGCTTCCAATGCGTTTGAGGTTGAAGAAATGATCCAAGCAGCGAAAAGAAATGACGTGCTGCTCATGGAGGCTGTCAAATCTACTTTGCTGCCCAATTTTTTTGCGATACAGGACAACCTGCACAAGCTGGGAAAAGTACGGCGCTTTATTGCTAGCAATTGCCAATATTCTTCGCGTTATGATGCGTATCGCGAAGGAAAGGTTTTACGTGCTTTTGATCCTGCTTTTTCAAACGGAGCCTTGATGGACATCGGAATCTATTGTCTTTATCCGCTACTCATCCTTTTTGGCAGACCAGATGACATCAAAGCAGAAGGAATTGTGCTTGATTCTGGTGTGGACGGAGAAGGCAGTATGCTTTTGAAGTATCGAGAGATGGATGCAATCATTAGCTTCTCGAAAATTACGACCTCCTATCAACCAGCAGAAATTCAAGGGGAGGACGCTACGATGGTGATCGACCGAATCAACCATCTCAAAGAAGTGGACATTCGTTACAGGGATGGACGAATCGAGCAAGTGACAAGGCCTCAAACCCCGAAGACCATGCATTATGAAATAAGAGAATTCCTACACTTGGCGAGAAGCGGGGCCAGACAGTCTGCAACGAATTCGCATGAAGTATCCAAAATGGCCATGCAGGTCATGGATGAAGTGAGAAGACAGATGGGGATTGTTTTTCCAGCGGATCGAAAAAAACAGTAGGCAAAGGGAGGGCGTTGGGGATGAAAATGTATGATGTAACCGCCACCGTGTACGAAGGAATGACGGTGTATAAAAACAAGCCGGAAAAGCAGCCGAAAATACGAACCACTACCAATGGCTATGTAACAGAATCGAGAATCGACATGGACCTTCACACTGGTACCCATGTGGATGCTCCCCTGCACATGGTGAATGCTGGCGATACATTTGAGAGTATTTCCTTGGAGAAGCTAGTGGGCAGCTGCAAGGTTCTCGATCTCACCGCGGTAGAGGACAGGATCACTCGCTCCGACTTAGAGAGCTTCGATCTTGTGCGAGGAGATTTTGTCCTGTTTAAAACGAAAAACTCTTTTGAAGAGGCGTTCTCTTTTGAATTCATCTTTCTGTCAGAAGAAGGGGCAGAGTATTTAAGTGAGCTGGGTGTGCGGGGCATTGGTACCGATGCACTTGGAATCGAACGCGCCCAGGAAGGACACCCCACACATAAAAAGCTGTTTGCAGCGGGAGTCATTGTCGTGGAAGGCTTGCGGCTAGGAGAGGTCCCACCAGGCGAGTATTTTTTGGTAGCTGCACCACTCAAGCTGATCGGCACGGATGCAGCCCCGGCAAGGGTCCTACTGTTTGAAGGCTTACATAGCGTATAATGGTGACGGTCACCCGCCTGTGAAGATCAGGCGGGTGCGTTCGTATTGGGCAAGAAATGTTTGGCTGAGGATGCATAGTGGTATAATTTGTCTATCCAAAATGAATGAAGAGGAGTGGGAAATACATGCTCAGACGACCAAAGCAGGATGAATACGCTGCATATTTTGACTATTATATTGGAATTGTACCGGAGGGGGATCTGCAAACGATCCTCACACAACAAGGAGAGAGGCAAGTCGCGTTATTTTCGTCACTTGCGCCTGAGCAAATTGATTATCGGTATGCACCAGGCAAATGGACGGTAAAAGAGGTTTTGGGTCATCTCGTCGATACAGAACGCATCATGAGCTATCGCTTGCTGAGAATCGCGAGAGGAGATCAGACACCCCTCGTTGGTTTTGATGAGAATGCTTTTGTCGAACACGGGTGTTTTCAGCGAAGAGACCTCTCTGATTTAGTGGAAGAGTATAAGGCTGTTCGGGCTTCCACCATCGCGCAGGTTCGCGGAATCTCTCCAGAAGCGTGGTTGCGTACAGGACTTGCCAACGGAAACAAGCTATCTGCAAGGACGCTGGCCTATGTGATTGCTGGACATGAAGCTCACCACAGAACCATTTTGAAAGATCGGTATCTAGGGTAGGTCTTGTATGGAGAGATTACAGACAATTGACTATGTTTCGCCACTCGGCATCTTGGAAATCAGTGGGACAGAAGACGGGGTATGTTCGATCATGTTCACAGATCGGGACGAACCCATTTTGCTTGAACAAGAAGACAAATGCCTAGAGCCTCTCCTCGTTTGTCGGCAACAACTGGACGAATATTTTTCCGGCGAGAGACAGTCCTTTTCTGTTCCCCTGTGTATGAAAGGGACAGACTTTCAGAAAACAGTCTGGCACACATTGACCACCCTTCCCTATGCGCACAAGATTACGTACACGGAGCTAGCCGCGTTGATTGGGAAGGAAAATGCGGTGAGGGCTGTCGGGAATGCCAACGGAAAAAATCGGCTGAACATCATCGTACCCTGTCACAGAATTATAGGAGCAAACGGGAGTTTAACAGGCTATTCGGGTGGCTTGTGGCGAAAGGAATGGCTACTGGCCCACGAGCAATGTTCACAAAATAGGGAAAAATAAGGTAAAATCTGAGGGTAGTAGTGAGAATAGACAATTTCATAGATGGAAACAGGTTCCTTATGGCGTGCGACGATGCAACTTATGATTTGCCAATGGTGCGGATATGTCGAGGAAAAAGAGCAGCCTGAGGAATGCCAGGAGGGCGGGTTTCATTGCACTTGCTGCAAGATGGAAGAGGTAGAAAGCCTGTTCACCCACAATTGAAAGCCTGGCGAAATCAGCTTGCAATCAGAAAAGAAAGAATTTTGTTGACGCTTGCCTTGGAATTTCTTAGAATAAAGCTCAACAGCATAAATGGTTCTTATCCAGAGAGGTGGAGGGTCTGGCCCGATGAAGCCCAGCAACCGTTGCATATTGCGACAAGGTGCCAATTCCTGCGAGACGTTTCGTCTCGATAGATAAGAAGCGGGTTACTCCATTAGTAGATGAACCTTCTTCTTAGCGAAGAAGGTTTTTTTCAATTTCATATTTTCTTTATCCAGAGAGGTGGAGGGACTGGCCCGATGAAGCCCGGCAACCGTCACGCATATTTTGTGACAAGGTGCCAATTCCTGCAGGACATATACGTCCTGGTAGATAAGGAGGAGGAGCAGTAGCTGCTAACAAGCCTTCTTCTTATCGAAGATGGCTTTTCTTTTTATCTAAAATTCGGGGTATGGGGTGGTCAGGATGAGTGCAGAAGTGGTACGCGTGGGATTATTGGGATTGGGGACAGTGGGTGGAGGCGTAATCAAAACGATCCGTTCACAACAGGAGAAGCTGGCTTCTCGTCTGGGTAAACGAATTGAGATCGTCAAGGCATTGGTGCGTGACTCGGAAAAAGAGCGGGCGGTTCCTATCGACCCGACTTTACTGACAACAGACTTTGAGGATGTATTGAACAGCGATGTGGATATCGTGGTGGAGGTCATGGGCGGTGTAGAACCTACCTATGACTACGTCCGTGCTTTGATCGAAAAGGGCTGCCATGTAGTAACTGCTAACAAAGAACTTTTGGCGAAAAAAGGAACAGAGCTAGTCGATTTGGCCAATCAGCATCAAGTGCATCTTGCCTATGAAGCGAGTGTGGCAGGGGGCATCCCGATCTTGAGCGTGCTCCGGCAGTTCCTGCGCACGAACGATATTCAAGGCGTTCGCGGTATTCTCAACGGAACAACGAACTTCATTTTGACGAAAATGGAGGCAGAGCAGCTCTCTTACCAGGAGGTGCTCAAGCAAGCGCAGGAGCTGGGCTATGCGGAAGCAGACCCTCGTTCGGATGTAGAAGGCTTTGATGCTATGTACAAGTTGTATATCTTGGCACAGCTTGTTTACGGAGAATCACTGCCTTTAGCAGATGTTGTTCGCAAAGGAATTGCAGATTTGTCAGCAGGTCACATTCGGATTGCGAGCGAGCTGGGATACCGGATCAAGCTGATCGCGCAGGCCTATCAAGCTGAGAAAGGAATTCGCCTATCTGTTGAACCAACCATGCTTCCGCTGAGCCATCCGTTGGCACAAATCCACGACGCGTTTAATGCTGTACAGCTATCCGGCAACATCGTGGGAGACTTGTTGTTTACAGGAAGAGGGGCAGGAGAGCTCCCTACAGCGAGTGCTGTCGTCGAGGATTTGGCCTATTTATTGACACAGCCATTCACACCGCATCCTACCTGGAAAGAAAAAACGGCTCCCAAAGCTGGTGTCACGGTGGACTCGGAAGAACACGTCCTGTGTTATCTGGAGGGCTCATGTCATACTGCTACGCCAGACCGTGTCTTGCATTTCCTTCAGCAGGCAGGAGTCAACGTGCATAAACTTAAAGTCCAATTCGACTTAGGAGGCGTCTTGCGCGCAGGTTTGATCGTGACAGGAATCAGTGAAGAGCACGAGTCCCTATTGAAAAATGATTTTGGCTTAGAAGTGCGCTGCTTCCCCATTATCGAATCTGCGTAAGAAAGAGGAATCATAAGAAGAAGAGCCGTATCTCTAGTTAGCTAGAAACACGGCTTCTTTTGTCAGGGGGCAGTCTCCACCGCTTTTGCACGCGGCTGTACACGCCCGTCGCTTTGGATGTCAACCCTTTCAGAAATGGATTCAATGCGTTTTAGCAGGGCAGCGCCGTTGCTTTCATTCATGGGTACAGCTTGTCCCAATTCTGCGTGAAACGGAAGCATCGTCAGCTCACAATCACCACTTTTCGTACAGCTTGCTTGCAGAACCATCGTTTCCCAAGTCTTGGGTTCGTTTGATCGTGTGAAAATGAAATTGCCGAGACTGTACGCAATCCATTTTTCGTTGTATCGTTCAAAACCTTGCAGGACATGAGGATGACCGCCAACAATCAAATCTGCACCAGCATCGATGTAGGCACGAGACAACTCTTTTTGATGATCGACAGGATAATCGGAGCGTTCCTTACCCCAGTGTGCAATCACCACGACGAGATCCGCTTGGTTGTTCGCATCTTGGATCGCTTTCACTGCTAGCGTAGGATCATAGGAAGCGGCCATACCCGGCTGGGAATTCCCTGCATACCAGCTCGTTTCGGGAATGACCCTGCTGAAGCCGAGAATCGCGATCTTGATGCCGTTCTTTTCTATCAATACAGGAGAATAGGCACGGCTTGCATCCTTTCCGGCGCCGACGTATTCAATCCGGTTTTTGTCCAAAGCGTCAAAGGTATCCAGTAATCCCGGAACTCCTTGGTCCATGGAGTGATTATTGGCGAGATTCACCACATCAATCCCAGCGTTTTTCATGGCAGGAACAGCAAGTGGCGATGATTTGTAGACATACGCCTTGTTCTGTGCAGCAACACCTGTTTCGGTGATCGGTGTCTCCAAATTGGCAATCGTGATATCATCTTGCAAAAAGAGCGAGCTTACATGCTTGTATGGGTAGTCATAGCTGTTTGCGAGTAAGGTTTTCTCTACATTTCCTGACATCATGATGTCACCGACAAAGGTGAGCTGCACAGAAGTCTTTTGGTTCACGGTATTGTCAGGAGCAGGCTGCGTGTTCGGGTTGGTATGTTCTCTATCCATGGCAGTTTGGAATAGGTAGTAGGTTCCGACGACGAAGATGGCCAACACGCTAAAAAGGAGCGTGCTCTTCCCAACACGTACCCATTTTCTGCGTGAGTGCTTGCGCCGAGCTTTTACCCGGCTTGATCTGGTCTCGTTCATTTTTCCCCCTTGTCTTTCTATCCTTACATCAATGAGTTTTGATATCCTATAAGTAATACGAAAAGAGGCGAAAAAAGGTGCGATTAACTTTTGATCATTTGGTTCATTTTGTACAGCGAACTCCTCAGGAAGCATCGGAACAATTTTGCCAGGCGGGTTTTCATGCGGTAGCCGGAGGGCGTCATGCGTCTTGGGGAACATGGAATAGCCTTAGTTATTTCGGGCTTTCCTATGTTGAATTTTTGGCGGTTGAACACGAGGAGCTTGCTCGACAATCAGATAATCCACTCGTACGTCAATGCATCGAGGACGAAGCAAAGGGAGAAGGATTTAGCCAGATTGCGCTTCGGACCAGCGAGATGGATGCGTGGGCAGAGCGCCTGCGAAGCCAAGGTTTGCAGGTGACGGGACCTGTTGCGGGAAGTCGTACGCGTGATGATGGCACGACCCTTCGGTGGCGGATGTTGTTTCTCGAAGATGCAGATAGTGCTCTTCTACCGCCATTTCTCATTGAATGGTCGCAGACAGATGAAGAAAGAATAGAAGATTTGACAAATCGTGGTATCATTGGTGCACATCCGAACGGTGCAGCCCATCTCCAGTCAGTAGGCTATGCAGTAAAGGATCTGGAAGAAGCAACAGCCCTTTGGCAAAGCTGGTTTGGATGGGAGAAGAGCGAAAAATTCCACGATAAAGAACTGGGGGCCATTTGTCAGGCATTTGAGCTTCCGGGTGGAAATGTAGTACTTTGCCAACCGACTGAGGAGGGATTGGCGCAGACTACATGGAAAAATCGTGGGCAGAGACCGTTTTTTGTGAGGCTGACAGGAGCGAGCAAGAATAGCGAGTATAAGATTGGTGGAGGATCTTACTTTCTAGCAGCGCTGGAATAGTTGTTTGGAAGAGAGGGAGGCGGTACCAACGCACCGCCCGTCATGTAGATCGTTTCATTATCTACCAAGCCTATTCATTTTGTTTTCAGCAGTTCCGTTCGTCTCTCGTAAAAGTACATTTGGAACAAGACGAATATATAAGAGTTCCCCAATAAGTTCTACAATTGTTTGCGTTACGATTACAGCAGACACTACCCCGTTTAGAGGTTCAGGTAGCGCCAGTGCAAGCGGTAGAACGACAAGAGAGTTACGGGTTCCTGCGCTAAAGATAAGAGCCCGCCCCGCTCGGGTATCTAAACGGAATATACGAGAAACGATACGTGCAATCAATGGTGTAATGGCCATATATGCTACATAGACGGGAATCACTTGGCTAATAAAATGATAAGAGGTATATAGTTTAGAGATTTGGGATGCAACAACAATAAAGAGGGTTAGTGCCATAAAAGGCACGGGAAGCCATGCTGTCGCATCAAGAAAACGTTCTCCGTGTGGTTTGCGTCTTGACCACCATTGAGTAAGGAGAGCAAGTCCCAGTGGAACAACAATAAGGCCTAAAAATGCTTCGAGAAACGGCCCGACACTCACAATTTCTGCTGATGTCTTGCCCATAAAAAGCGCTAAATAAATTGGCAATAAAAGCATTTGTGTGACAAAGAGTATAGGGGTCGAAACCAAAACAAGCTTTTCGTTCCCTCGACCAAGATGTGTAAAGACAATAACATAGTCAATGCAGGGGGTAAGCAAAACAAGAAGTACACCTAATAATATTGCCGGATCGGTTGGAAGAAACCGAGTTAACCCCCAAACCAGAATAGGTACAGCTATGTAATTCGTAACAAGTAGCGCATAGATGAACTTTCGATTCGCCAGTGCCTCTTGTAAACGAAAAAACGGTATTTGAGTAAACATTCCATACAGTAAGATGGCAAGTATGAACGAAATCATACGATCTAAGCTTTCACTGGATTCTGGCCACAACAACCCAGTTCCAGCGGCAATCATTAGTACGAAAGCATAGAGCCATACTTGATTCTTTTCTAATTGCTCTCTTGAAATCACTTCTTGTACTTCCCCTTCCTAACACGAACCCGTATTTTCTATCTTCTCCAAGCATGCCGACCATGTGAGACCTTTACAGCTTAGCCCACTGTCTAGTATCTGTATCATCGAGTTAAGCTGTTTTTTCTTCTCCTCAGTTAGGAGCGTTTTTGCTTTGCGATCTGCTCCCACCGCTCGGAAAGGGGATCACGGGTATCAAAGCCTTCTAGCAAAATAGCGATTTCCTGAATGCTAAAGCCGGTGCGTTCAAGTAGTCGTTTTGTCATACCCGCGTTGCCCAATGCTAAGTCCAGCCATGACTTTACCCCTTGACTTAACGTTAACTTTAAGTTTTATGATCAATTATATCTTGTTACCAAAGGGGAATATAGTATTGAGTAAAGACTCAGTCTATCAAGGCTGGAATAGTCGTTTAGAAGAAATGGAGGCATACATATGGGATCACCCCGACATATTGTGTCCGCAGCAGCGATTATCATCAATGAGCGTCAGGAGATTTTATTGATCAAGGGTCCGCGTAGAGGCTGGGAAATGCCTGGTGGCCAAGTAGAGGAGGGCGAATCTCTTGCACAGGCAGCCATTCGAGAAACAAAGGAAGAATGCGGCTTGGAGATTGAAGTGACGAAGTTTTGCGGTATTTTTCAAAATGTTAGGAAAAGCCTCTGCAATGCGTTATTTTTAGCCAAGCCGGTGGGTGGAGAATTGATCACGACCCCGGAATGCTTGGAGGCAGGCTTTTTTTCGGTAGAGAAAGCTTTGGAGATGGTCACTTGGAAAAACTTTCGGCAACGCATTGAGCTGTGTTTGCGAGAAGAAGAGCATCCGTTTTATGTAGAGTTTTGATCCGAGGAACCGAAAATGAAAGAAACCACCTCGCAATGGAGGTGGTTTTCTATTAGGTACCAAACGTCTTTTTGGTTAAATTCCGGTACATCACCAGCATCGCGATGCGCCAAGGTACGAGCATACCGAATGCGAGCAAGAAGAACAGTCCACCCGTTTGAATCGGTGTAAAGCTATCATTGATCAGCAGTTTAATAATCAGCCGGATGACCAACAGACCGGACAAAATAAAGAAAAACGCACGGGACCGTTTCAAATACACATCTTGCCCAATGATTTCGAAGCGTGACGTCATAATCAGCGGAATCGAAAAGATAAGCCCAACCACAAAGGCAGCAATATCAAACTTGGGCGGTAATTGCGCCTCCGGGAACAAGAACATCGCAAACCCTGTCGCCATAAAGAAGGGTGGCAAAATAATGCTTTTTGCAGAAGCCGGCTTTTTTTGCCGACGCATTCTCACAATGATCACTGCAATAGCCATCACGAGAGGCAGCAGGATTCCCAAAATGGGAGAGGAAAGGATCTGCATGGAAAAACGCCTCCATAAGTGTTCAACATACTTCCACTAGTGTACACCAAAGTATGGTCTATGGGAAAGCGTTTGTCATGGTACGTTTCCACTACTAGGCAGCTGCTTCATCGTGGGACCGTACATCCAGCTTATGCTTTTTACTGTAGAAGAAAGTCAACAAGCCAAAGAGCAATGTCACCGAGCCGATGAAGAGGAGGTAACCGCTAATGCCGAGAAGGTCCAGCCCAACTCCTGTAATCGCAAGAGCCAACAAGAAGAATCCACGATCCAGCATGCTTTTGAAAGAAAAGAATCGCCCTTGCTGGTGTGGAGGCAGGCGCTTCTGGAAAATCGTTGCCGTGACAGGGAAGAAGAAAGCAACGACAAATCCGAACACCGAGAAGGAAGCAAGTACCATGAATTTGTTATCGGCGAATGACATGCCGAACTGGGACAGCGCGAAGAAAAAGAGCATGATGGTGGACGCTGCCACGAGGTTTCTGCGGCCTATCCAACGTTTTGCCAAGAGCCCCCCAATCAAAATGCTGATTCCTTCTGCTGCATAGATCCATCCCATGAGCTGCGGTTCCTGTTGCAGCTCGCTAAAGTTCAAGATCATCAGGTTCACACCGCCGAGGAATAAGGTGATCAACCCGTTATTAATCAATCCGACAAACAAGGCTGGATCCTGTCGCGAGATTGTCAGTACTTCGCGAAACTCCACTTTTTCCTGAATCTTCCGAGAAGTGACTGGCGGAATGCGGAGAAAGAGCGTGACGACAGCGAGTACAGCGTACGCGATGATGGAGCACACATACAGCATGGACAAGTCCATGGACGCAACGAGTATTCCACCGATTGCCGTTCCTCCAATGCGCGAGAGGGTAGAGATATTTAAATATGCGCTGTTCGCCTTGAGTAACTCGTCCTGGGAAAGGATGGCTGGCAAGGAAGCCTGTACGGTTGGAAAATAAAACGCAGCAGAGCATTGCATCACGATCAAAGATACAATCATCCACAGAAGAGAATCGTTTGCAAGAGCTGGGAACATGAAGACTGGGCTGAGTGTTCGGACCAGGCTGGCAAATAGCATGATCCTGCCTTTGTCGTACATGTCGATTACCACACCCGCTTTAGGGGCGAGGAGGATGCTGACCACCAATCCACACATCAGAATCAAGCCCTTCACCGTATCAGAAGGAACGAGTTTCTGCATGAACGAAAGATTGGCAATAATCGAAATCCACATGCCCGCTCCCGCGACGATCTCTCCGCTCATTAAAAGCAGAAAGGTACGATTACGCCATAACATGAGAGCCACTCCAAACATTCGTTAGATAGGTAAAAATTTGAACAGATCCATTCAGTTGATAAAAAGCGATTTCTCTAGTATAGCATTCATGCAAACGCTTGTATATTTATTGTCTTTGTGGGTATTCTTCGCCTATATAACGGACAAACTAACGCAATACTGCGGCCATTACGCCCAAAAGGAGCTATTCGTAAATGGCGCGAAAACGAACGATGCTACTGTTGATTGTGTATGGATTTGCTGCGACACTCACGATCTTTTACGGACTGGTGGAAAAGCATAGCGTCATTGTCACGTTCTTTACTTTTCATGTGCTCGTTTGCATCTGTATCCCCGCCCTTCACGGATGGTGGGAAGGAGATTTGCGAAAGCACTGGCGTTTAGCGTGGGGAAGTTTTGAATGGCAGGGTACTTTATACGGACTGGCATTTGGCGTTCTTATGTTGACAGGAGTGCTGGCAGGGCTTTGGTTGCTCCTGCAAGAACCGGGAAGAACTGAAGCCGTTCGAACAGGTATGGAAGCATGGGGGATTGAACGCCGCTGGATTTGGGTTTTTTCCTTCTACCTCATTTTCATTAACTCACTACTGGAAGAATTGTTCTGGCGAGGCTTCGTATTGCAGCGGTTGCGCGCATCCTTGTCCCGCTTGATGTCCATTTTTCTTTCCAGCTTTTTTTATTCCTTGTATCACCTGATTATCTCTACGATCCTATTTGGTTTTCGAAACGGCTTGCTCATTACAACGATGGTTTTTGGTGCAGGGTTGATTTGGGGATGGATGAAAGGAATGTTTCCTTCGATTTATCCAAACTGGATGAGTCATCTGTTCGCGGATTTGGGTCTCGCACTAGCTGTGGTTCTCTGGATTTATTGATCGGATAGGAGGGCGAAACTGATGCTGGCGATTCATGAAGAAACGAGACTTCGCAAGCGATTGCTCAGTATACTTCGGCAAAACAGTGAAGCATTTCAACTCTACTATGACACGTATGGTTATACCCCGGTTGAGCCGTTGCTGGACTATCTTCATACGCTAAAAGGGTGTACGTACATAACCAGGCAAGATCTTCATCAAGTCATGGAATTCGATCCGGAGCGTAGTATCGAATGGGACGGTGGAGCACTCATTCGAGTTACCTACGGCTTTTTGCCCTCCATTGCAAAAAACAGGCTCATCGAGATCGTACCACCTGACGTTCTGTATTACGGGACACATCGAAAGTTATTGAAGCAGGTACTCACTGGCGGTCTGTTGCCGATTGCCAGTGAGTATGTGCAGCTTGCAGAGAGGCCGGAGCATATTGGAGTGCCGACAGACACATTGCGCCTCGTCACTGTGAATGCAAAGGAGGCCCATGAAGCCGGCATTTGCTTTTACCGAGTGGGTGAGCACTATTGTTTGAGCGATGCTGTCCCAGCCAGTTATTTGCAGCAGTACGCAGATTAGTTCGACTCGTTGTTTCGACGTGCTTCGCGCATTTGCAACTGGTGCTGACGTTCTGCCAAAACGTCGCTTCGATCCCTCAAGGTATGCTTATTCAGCAAGTAGGCGTCATGCATATTACTATCCCGATGTTCAGGGTGATTTTGCATCGTACAAGCCTCTTGATACGCCTGTTTCAAAGTATCTGTCATGGGCAAGGACAGGCTTCGATAGGGCTGACCATTTTGTATTTCCGTCAGGCGCTCTTCAAGCAGACTCGCCAGACTGTCACTATCCAACCCAAGCTTTTGGATGTCAAGATGATGCTTTTTGACGAGGGATACAGCGCTTGTGAGCATTTTGATTGCCCCTGACTGATTCCCTCGTCTCTGGTGATAAAGAGCGACGGAGATTTGAATCAAGCCAACCCACACTGGCTGCCGCTCATGTGGAGGAGCGCTTTTCCAATACTCCTCGAGAATCTCATGACACTCAAAATAATCGCGTTCTACATGAAACTGAATCAAATAATCCAGATACGGTTGCGGATACATGGTGATCTTCACCTCACTGCTTGGTTTTCAATGGTTCGATTATGTACTATTATAAAGCATAGAGAGTAGAAAATGAGGTGTAAAACGATTTATGACAAGAGATGAACTCGTAGCCGTATTGGAAAAAAAGCGAATGACCGAAATCATAGAACTGATCGAGGATGCTGAACAGGGAGAACTGGAAGAGCTCGAACTCGTGGAAAGCCTGGGATTGCTCATGGATCAGGAGTTGAACAAAGAAGTCCTTTCGTTATTGGAGAGCTTGGGTGTCACCATTATTTACTTAAGCGGCGATGAAGAAGACGAAGAGGAAGAAGACGACGAAAACGACGACAATTAGTAAAAAAGAGAACCAACCTTGTGCATAGTGCCAGGTTGGTTTTTGCATTCCTTACTTTTGTGTCCATACGCGATTTTTATTTCGTGTAGCGGGGAACTTTTCCCCTCTGGAAAGCTCGATGATCATCGGGTCCTGCACACTTGCACCGGACTCACCAATCTCCATGTATACGGCATTTTTCGGAGACTTTTCTCCTTCACGAAAACGGCTGTGTTCTCCCACGAAGGCACCTTCTTCCTAAGGAATTGTCATCTGAATTAGTATGACCCGGTACACTCGCTTCATGCTTTCCCTTTTAATTCCTTTTGGAGAGGTGAATACAGTTACCTTTGTGTCTCCAGCAAGAAAGGCTGGTTGATTGTCGGCAAGGGAGGAATTCCTGACCACCATGGTATTAATAAGCTGCGTAAGCTCGTTTCCCATTAAATGAGATGAATGAATAGGCTCTCATCTATCGGAGGAATTGCCGGCAGGATTCGTTATTTTTGAGGGCAGATGGTCAGAAAAAGCGCGGTCCAATCAGCCATTGACCACTCTTACTACTCCATAGCCTACGAGACATACGCTGATTTTGACTCGTGTATAGACTGATGTCCATGCCGATATGCCTTCACCTACATACCTTGTAGATGTAACGAACAGGAAGGAGTGAGGTTAATGAGTTGCGGATGCAGAAGATCTCGTCGCAGATGCTTTAAATGCTGCGAAAAGAAAGTGTACAGAAAGCATTGCTTCTACAAGCCACACTACAAAACCCATTGTAAACCATACGGTCGTAGTTGTGGACACGGTCACTTTGGCGGCTTTGACCACTTCGGCGGCGGTTACGGCGGTTTCGATGGTTACGGCTCCTCTTATGGTGGCGGATACGGTGGCGGGTACGGTGGAAGTCACGAGAGCAAGTATTAATAGAGAAAGGCGCCGTAGAGGCGCTTTTTTCGTTTTTTCGCAAGTTTTGCGCAATTTGTCGTACAATAGAGGAAAAGGATTAATGGAGGTATGGATATGCAATTCCTGAATGGGAAAGAGGAACGAATGTGGGCGATGATCGTGCATCTATCTGCCTTCCTTGGTTTTATCGTTCCGTTCGGCAATGTACTAGGACCTTTAATCGTATGGTTGATCAAGCGGGAAGAGGGAGCCTTTTTTTATCAGCATGGAAAAGAGGCGCTGAATTTTAGCATCTCGGTGACGATTTATGCCGCCATTTCAAGTTTGTTGATCATCATTTTTATCGGCGCACTATTATTGGGGGCCCTCTTTATTTTTTGGGCAATCTTCGTTATTATCGCTGCGGTGAAAGCAAATGAGGGAAAAGAATTCCGTTACCCGCTCACTCTCCGGTTTATTAAATAGCCGTTCTTGGAAAAGTCGTTCCACTTGGGACGGCTTTTTGTATTTGTTTGAATTTTCTATTAAAAAGAGGGTGAACAGTCGTTCATCTCGAATTACAAGAGAGTGTAGTCGGTGAAGGGGGAGTCAAATCATGTTGACGGGAGTGACGATTGTTGATTTTTCTCGCCATCTTCCAGGTCCGATTTGTACGATGCGCCTCGCTGATTTGGGGGCGGAGGTCATCGAGGTGGAACCGTTTCACGACAAAGCTCACTCACCGTTAACCGGGCCTTCTCATCCCGAAGCTAGAGAGACGGGAGCGTTTTACCTGCGTTCACATCGCAATCATAAAAGCATTTCCTTGAATTTGCGGACGAATGAGGGAAAAGCGCTCGCGTTTGCTCTGGCCAGACAGGCTGATGTCGTGGTGGAAAGCTATCGACCAGGTGTGATGCGACATTTGGGACTGGATTACGATCGCCTGTGGGAGATGCACCCTGCGGTCATTTATTGCTCCGTGACGGGCTATGGCCAAAGCGGCGAGCTATACCAAATAGGGGGGCATGACTTGAATGTTCAGGCAGTAAGCGGATTTCTCTCACTGGTTCGCGATCTGGAAGGCAGGCCTGTCGTTGCAGATATTCCGCTATCTGATTATGTGCTCGGGTTGTATGCCAGTGAACAAATATGCGCGGCGCTTGTGCAGCGTGCACGGACAGGACGAGGAGCTTATTTGGATGTTTCGTCGGCTGACTTGTTTAGTTCCTGGACAGGCCTGCATGCACTGTTTATGTCATACAGCTCCTCGATTGGACGAGAGACCGGGAGAGGGAGTTTGCTGGCGTATCAGGTCTATGAGACAGCAGACGGTCAGTATGTCGCCCTTGCTGCGTTGGAAGAGAAGTTCTGGCTTAATTTTTGCCGCGCGGTAGGAAGAGCAGACTGGGAGCTATGCCATCGAGCTAGTGTTGCTGGGCATCCAGAGTTGTTTGAAGATATGAAAGCACTGTTTCTGTCCAGAACCCAAGCAGAGTGGAGTGAGCTGGGTAGTGAAGTAGATTGCTGTCTGACCGCCGTTGAAGATTGGGAAAACTGGGCAGACAATCCGTACGTTGCGAACAGGGAGATCGCGTATACGCTTCCTTATTTGGAAAAGAAGTCGCCCGAACAAGAGGAGAGCTTCGCGCATCGATACAGGGCGGAGCGATTGTCACCCCCGTGGCACACCGATTACACGTACGAGCTGCTCAAACGCAAGCTGAACCTCACCGAGGAGGATTTGAGCAGGCTGCAAAGGCAGGGGGTTATTCCTTCCGCTTCTTCATAGGAAAGGGTGAGAAAAATGATGGAACAGGATCATCATTCGCAATTGCTCGTAACAAAAGCTGGTGGAATCTGCACGATTACACTTAACAGGCCACAGGTCCTCAATGCGATGACGGTTGAAATGTTTTCCCTTTTGCAGGACGCGATCGCAAAAGCTTCAGCAGATGAGGACGTCGATGTGCTTATTTTGCGGGGAGCGGGGGGAAACTTTTGCTCCGGTGCTGATTTGGGCGTGTTAACTGCGCTGACGGATAAGCGTGACGCTGATCAATCATTGACGATCATTAATGATTTCATCACCAACTTGCATCAAATGCCAAAGCCCGTAATTGCAGTCATCGAGGGAGTAGCCGTCGGAGCGGGACTCAATCTCGCGTTGCATGCTGATTTTGTCATTGCGACGGAAGATGCCCTTTTGCAGGAGCCTTTTGTCCAGATCGGTCTGACAACGGATTTTGGCGGGACATACCTTATGCCAAGGCTTGTTGGTACGGCGTGGGCGAAGCGTCTCGCGTTGTTGGGAGAAAGGATTACAGGGAAAAAAGCGGAGGAAATCGGCTTGATCTATCGAGCGGTAGAAGCCAGTCAAGTCGAAAGTGAGGTTGAAAAATTAGTTGCTGCGGTACGTCGCCTGCCGAAGGAAGCGTATGCTGTAACAAAAGAGGGGTTGGGACGCTGCCAGGCAAACGGCCTAGAATATGCACTGGCCTGGGAAAAGCAACAGCAGCCGTCCCTGATCGCACGTCCTGAATTTCAGACGCTTGTTCAAGCAAAGCTAAAGCGGACGTAGTGACGATTTATTTTGGCAGTGGGATGCTTAACTCATGAATGCGCTGTCCTGTCGCTGCACTTTCCTCGAACAAAGAGAGCACAGGTGATTTTGCGCTCGGGTCCAGCTTGAGATCGATGGAAAAGCTCCCCCAGTCAGGAGCGCCCATGCTAGCTGTCACAAAGCTATTTGCCAATGTCTTGTCTCCGTCCGTCACGACGAATCGTACGTTGGCTTCGTTCACGCGTGCTTCACCTTTAATCGTATATTGCCCTTCTCCTGTTTTGGTGATCGCAATATTCCGAAATGATTCATTCTCATATCGACCCTTGTCCTCGCTAACCGGATGAGAATTTGTGCTGGCTACTGCGGACGGAATGATGGTGGGGAATGATACAGCAGTCAAGCCCATGGCGAGTAAGCAGGTTGTCAGCATGTTTGTTCGAAATTGCATGTTTTTCCTTCCTTTCATTCGTTTTCCTCTCTAGGTTGGCGAAATTAGAATGGAACTATTCTTGGGATTGATTAGACAGAAAAGTCCAAAGGCAACTTTATCCGTTGAGCAAAGGACCATTCTGTGATAAAGTAGGGATATCAAGATCCTGCGATGTACGATAGGCCGTAAATGTTTCTAACCTTATACGTGTTTTTTGGGAGACGGAAACTGTGATGGATGTCAGGCCCACCTCCTTTTTGGATGCATGGGAAGGCTGAAGTGCAGAAGGGTCGCCCACCTGTGTGAGCGCAGGTTATAGAAACATGAGGTCAACGGCAGAGCGGGGACTTGGCCGTTTATGAATGCAATGAATTGCCGATAACACAAAAAACCACTTGGAATCTGCTTCCAGGTGGTTTTTGTTTTTGTACTGAGATCAATGTGTGGTTTTGTTTTGTTTGCCCGAGCCGTGACCCTGCCCTTGTTTTTGGGAGCCCTGGTCTTGATCCCCGTGATCGACAATAGTCAGGTCCTTTTCAAGTGTTTGGGAGTCTTGGGCGTCTTGAAGAATTTGATACATTTGCAGGAAATTTGCTTTTTGTCCCTCAGGAATTCCTTTAATGCGAACGGTCAGTTCTTGCGGGCCGCCGCCGCCATTTTGCTGTTGCCCACCTTGGCTGTTCCCTTGCCCGCTGTGTTCATTGGAACTCGGTTGCTCATCAAGAAAGCTGAGAAACATCGAGTCGCTGTCTTGGTCTTGTTGGTTGTTTTGTCCGCTGTTTTGTGATTGCTGTCCTTGTCCGTTTCCGCCTTGTCCGCCTTGCTGTTCAAACAGCACGTTGAATTCGTTAAGATCGGTCTGGATGATGCCAATGACGTTCATCCTGATCCTCCTTCCAAAATAGAAATGATGCTTCAGCCCGGATGCTTGGAATGGTGGACACCGTGCCGTTGCAGGTAACCATGGAAAAAGTATTCGACCACCGTGATGGCAAATGCCGTCAACAACAAACCAGATAAGGATATGGTCTGACCAAACAAGTAACAGCCAAGCCACAAGGAGGCATACACGAACAAGAAATCAGCGGAGCTCGCAAACGTATTGTTCGTACGTGGGAGGATTGTCAAATCAAGTACATAACCCAGTAGACTGACAATCACGCTTGCGAGCACTGCAAACATTAGGGACGTCCCTGACCACCAAAGCCCTGGAATGGCAATGATTCCGTTAAACAAGAGCTTGAGAACGATGTTCAAAGAGCGAACACCACCTTTCATGCCCTTAGTATGAACTTAGGTAGTCGCGCTATTCGTAGAAGAGGTGTTTGATTTTAGACGGCGGATCAGTGCTTCATCTGGGGTCACATACAGCGTTCGTTGCTGCTCGTAGATTACATAGCCAGGCTTGGCTCCGCTCGGTTTTTTTACATGCTTGACGAGCGTGTAATCTACGGGAATTTGACTTCCTTCTTTGGCGCGACTGAAATAAGCCGCCAGATTTGCTGCTTCAAGCAACGTCTCATCCGAAAATTCCCGAGCGCGAATGACGACATGGGACCCAGGGATATCCTTGGTGTGTAGCCAAGTTTCTTGCGAAGATGCGAGCTTGTTGGTCAAGAATTCATTTTGTTTATTGTTTTTGCCGACCAAAATTTCAATGCCGTCCGAAGAAAGGTACGCATCCAGCTCGGGTCGGGTGTCTTTTTTCTTGCGCGGACCGCGTTTTTTACGATCTCGCATGTAGCCTTGCTCCACGAGCTCCTCGCGAATTTCTTCGGCATCTTTTAAAGTGGCATGCTCCAGTTGAACCAATACGCCGTCCAAATACAAGAGTTCTGTCTTCGCTTGCTCGATCTGCTCACTCACGATAGAAAGGCTGTTTTTTGCCTTGTTATACCGCTTGTAATACGACTGCAAATTTTCCGAGGGGGTCTTCAATGGATCGAGCGGAATCGTGATGGTACCTCCCGCTTCGTCGTACCAATTGACAGTGACGAGCTCGCGATCCCCTCGCTTCATTTGATGCATATTGGCGGTGATCAATTCACCGTACAGGCGGAACTGATCTGCTTCATGCGCATCTTGCAGTGTTTGCTCGAGCTTCTCGATTTTCTTTTCATTTTTATTGCGCTCAGCGGTGACAAAACGAATTAAATCGTGCGCACGCTGCTTGACGGTATCACGGAGCGCCTTTCCTTCGTAAAATGCCTGCAAGCATTCTTGGACGGAAGGATAGGGGGTGCTAACCCCGTTTGAGAGATGAGTCAGCTCAACGACGTGAAAATACGCTTTGCCATTTGCCTCTACAATGGATGGCACATACTCATGAGCGCTGATTGCCTTCATCACCTGTGAAAAGGCTGCCCACAGTGTTTCACGATTCGCGAGGCCGGATCTGTGCAAAATTTCTTTTGCCAATAAGGGACTGATCCCGGTATAGCCATCTACGATTTGCTTGTCCAAACGACCGCCGTTCCAGTCGAGGGAAGAAAGAAACGCTTGCTCGGTTACAGTGAGAGGGTCGCGTTTATCTTGGCTCGGAGGAGAGACGTAAGGTCTGCCAGGCGTAACTTGTCTGTACTGGCTAATGGCGAGCGTCACGTGCATGGCGCTATCCAAAATCATTCCGGTTGCAGGATCGATGAGGATGATGTTACTGTGCTTTCCCATGATCTCTACAATAATTCGGCGAACAGCCGTGTCACCCAGCTCATCCCGGGTGCGTACGTCGATGTGAATAATTCGCTCCATCCCGATTTGCTGGACAGATTCAATGACGCCGCCTTCGCAATGCTTGCGCAACAGCATGCAAAACATTGGAGCTTCCAGCGGATTCGTGAATTCTTCTGTTGTAATGTGCAAGCGGGGATAGGTCGGGTTTGCAGACAGGAGGAACCTTACTGTTTCTCCTTGTGTCCGTACTTGCATAACAATATCGCTATGGTGGGGCTGGTGGATTTTCGAGATGCGTCCTCCTACCAGTTTATGTAATTCCCGCGCAACAGAGCGGGTTACTACGCCATCAAATGCCACAAAAGTCACCTCAGATCAAAAAAATGGCTAGAATAATAGTATAGAGAGCTGCCAGTCACAGTGTAGCATAAGTCAGAGCAAGGAGGAATCTTATCGTGGTGGGGTTGCTTCGGTTGACACTGCCAAGAGTTGTCTCCTATAATAAATTAACGATTTTGCGTCTATGGAAGTGAAAACTTGTGATTCGAAGCATGACTGGTTACGGTAGAAAAGAAGATAGCAAAGGCTCCATTCGAGCAACAGTCGAGATTCGTGCAGTGAATCACCGCTTTTCTGAGATTGTCGTGCGTCTACCCAAAGCATGGAATATGCTTGAGGATTCGATTCGTAAGCTGGTCGCACAGTATGTCAGAAGAGGGCGTGTCGATGTCACTGTCTCAGTGGAAGGGAAAAATTCTTCTGCTACGGTTATGGACATTGACTGGGATGTAGCGGAACAGCTAGTCTCCATTTCCCGTGAGATGACTCAGCGTTTTTCGCTAGAGACGCCTTTAACCGTCAAGGATCTGCTACACTTTCCTGGCGTGATACATACCAAAGAGTCAGAGGACAATGTGGAGGAGCTGGCAGAGTGGCTCCAAGACCTGGTCAGGGGCGCAGCAATGGATCTCGTTTCGATGAAAGAGACCGAGGGTAATCTGTTGCACGCTGATCTAGCCAGTCGCCTGACTGCCGTCAACACATGGACACGGGAGATCTCCCAGTTGGCCCCACTTTGTAGGGAAGATTACAAGGGCCGACTTGAGCAACGCGTAAGTGAGTGGGCCGGTTTGACACCTTTTGAATTGGACCCTGCTCGTGTAGCGCAAGAGGTTGCCTTTTTCGCTGATAAAAGTGATATTAGTGAAGAGTTGACCCGTTTAGATAGTCATTGCCAACAGTTTGCCATTCAATTAGGCAAAGAAGAAGCAATTGGTCGAAAACTGGATTTTCTGCTCCAGGAAATGAATCGGGAAGCCAATACGATTGCTTCCAAAGCGAATCATTTGCGCATTCAGCATCTGGCTGTCGAGATCAAGACAGAACTGGAGAAGATGCGGGAGCAAATACAGAATGTCGAGTAGCATGAAAGGATGGGCTGGGCCGTCATGGCAATCAAGCTAATCAATATCGGTTTTGGCAACATCGTCAATGCCAACCGCATTATTTCAATTGTAAGTCCGGAGTCCGCTCCTATCAAACGGATCATCCAGGAAGCGCGCGATCGCAACATGCTTGTGGACGCTACCTATGGGAGACGTACACGTGCAGTCATTATTACAGACAGCGATCACGTGATTTTGTCAGCGGTACAGCCAGAAACAGTGGCACAGCGCTTGACTACGAAGGATGACGAATCGGACGAATAAAGTAGGAGTGTAAACAATGAGTATGGTTGATCGTGGTCTCCTTTTGGTTCTATCCGGACCTGCTGGTGTGGGAAAAGGAACAGTATGCAAGGCACTTCGTGAAGTGATGCCTGATCTGGTGTATTCTGTTTCCGCTACCACACGCCAGCCGCGTCCTGGAGAGGTAGAAGGAGTTAATTACTTTTTTAAAAGCCAGGAAGAGTTCAAGCAGATGATTGAAGAAGATGCTCTTCTGGAATGGGCAGAATACGTAGGGAATTACTACGGAACACCTCGTCAGTTCGTGGACGATATGCTGAATGAGGGGCGCGATGTCATTCTTGAGATCGAGGTTCAGGGTGCTCTTCAAGTGAAAGAGAGCTTCCCGCAAGGTACCTTCCTGTTCCTGGCTCCGCCTGATTTAAACGAACTGGAAAACCGGATCGTGGGTCGCGGGACAGAATCACAAGAGATCATTCGCAAGCGCATGGAAGTGGCGCGTGCTGAAATCGAGCTCATGGACCACTACGATTATGTGGTCGTCAATGACGTCATCGAATCGGCTTGCGATCGAATTCAAGCGATTATTACAGCAGAACATCTGAAAAAAGATCGTCAGGTTCACAAATATCGCAAATGGTTACAGGAGGTTGAATAAAATTATGTTGTATCCATCTATTGACGAATTGACCGAAAAAGCGGAGAGCAAGTACATCTTGGTGACAGTAGCATCCAAGCGTGCGCGTCAGCTTCGCGAAAACAGCGAAATTCAAGTGGTGAGACCAAAATCCAAAAAGTTTGTAGGTTTGGCACTGGAAGAGTTCATCTCCGACGAGCTCGTTCACGAGTTTTTGGACGGTCGCAAATAAGCAGTCACCTTTAAAAACAACCTCACGAGGTTGTTTTTTTCGGATTTCGGATAGGGGAGAAAGGAGAGAGTGCAGATGCATTCGCTTGCAGGAAAACGAATTGTTCTTGGAGTATCTGGCGGCATCGCTGCTTACAAGGCTGCTGCACTGACCAGCAAGCTGACACAGGCAGGTGCATTGGTGCATGTCATTTTGACAGAGGGCGCCTTACAGTTTATTCAGCCTTTGACGTTTCAGGCCTTGTCTCACCTGCCTGTCTATACAGATACGTTTACGGAGCCAGACCCCCATGTGATTAGCCATATCGAACTGGCTGATCGAGCTGATCTCGTATTGATCGCGCCAGCAACCGCCAACGTGATTGGCAAAATGGCGAATGGCATTGCGGATGATATGCTGACGACGACTGTACTGGCTACGAAAGCGCCTGTCATGGTCGCGCCTGCCATGAACGTCAATATGTACAATCACCCTGCGGTTATCGCAAATATGGATAAGCTTACTGCTTATGGTTATCGGTTTGTTGAACCAGGTGTCGGGCTTTTGGCATGTGGCTGGATTGGCAAAGGACGTTTGGCGGAGCCCGAGGAAATCGTCGAAGCTGTGCGTCAATGGTTTGCTTCCGATGAGACCAGACAAACGATCCGTGAAAAAGATTTGCAGGACAAGCACGTATTGATCACAGCGGGACCGACTCGTGAAAAAATTGATCCAGTGCGTTACATAACCAATCATGCTTCAGGAAAAATGGGCTATGCCATCGCGGAAGCGGCACGAGACAGAGGGGCCAAGGTTACGCTGATCAGTGGGCCGACTTCCTTGGCACGTCCTGATGGAGTGGAATTCATCGCGGTAGAATCGGTACAAGAAATGTTTGATGCCGTTATGGAGCAGTTGCCGCACTGTGACATCGTCGTCAAATCCGCAGCAGTTTCCGATTATCGACCGAAGCATGTAGCAGAACATAAGATGAAAAAGGGTGATGGTCCACTCGAACTTGCGCTGGAGAAAGCACCCGATATTTTAAAGACCATAGGTGAGCGGAAAACGAAGCAGTTCGTCGTTGGTTTTGCAGCAGAGACCCAAAATGTGTTACAGCATGCCCAGTCCAAGCTGGAGCGAAAAAATCTCGATATGATCGTAGCTAATAATGTATTGCTTGAGGGAGCAGGTATGGGGAGCGATACGAATATCGTGACCTTGCTAACCCGTGGCGGAGAGCAACTGGCATTGGATAAATTGAGCAAGCGGGCTGTGGCAGACAAGCTGTTTGATGCTGTCCTTGCCGTGCAAGAGCATAGACCGCTTCGAGACCTGTCATGATTGCCCAAATTATCGTGGATGTTCCGGTCAATCGAACGAATCGACCTTTTGATTACCATGTTCCGCCTTGGTTGCGTCCACTGATTCGCATTGGCAGTCGTGTGGTTGTCCCATTTGGCCCCCGTCAACTGCAAGGCTATGTCATCGGGATTGTAGAGGAGGACGAAGCCATACCAGATCGTTCGCGACTAAAAGATGTCGTGCAGGTACAAGACGACACTCCTCCTCTAACGCCAGAGCTGCTAAAGATGAGCGAATGGATGTCCAAGCAATACTTGTGTCCGTGGGTAACCGCTGTACAGGCGATGCTTCCGGCTGTGCTCAAAGGGAAGTCGGAGAAGTGGCTGACGGCGACAGACGCATTGGACGAAGAAGCATGCGGGAGATCGGGGCTTCTGTGGGAATTGTTTCGCAAACGGCAAATTCCGCTCTCAGAAGTGGAGAAACAATTTGCGGAGGAGTATTTGCTCGTTCCGGGCTGGATACAGAGTGGTTTGCTTGCTACGGAGTATCAAGTAAGGGACAGAATTACCCGCAAGCAGCAGTCATTTGTCCGGAGCTTATTGGATGAGGGTAAGCTGGAAGAAGCAATTGGTTCTCTGCCAGCGCGGGCAGAGCAGATGCGCCGTGTCCTTCAATTAATGCTCTTGCACAAGGAGCAGTCCTTATCTGTACAAATGCTGCGGGATGAATACGGAATTACGCGCTCTCCGCTGAAAAGCCTGGAATCAAAAGGCTGGATCGCGATCGAGCAAGTGGAGGTTTACCGGGACCCGTACGCCAATCGGCGTTTCCAGGAAAAGCAGAAGCCTGTCTTTACCCCGCTACAGGAAGCGGTACTGGCGCCTATTTTGCAATCGATTGAATCGGGAACCTATGCTTCTTATTTGCTGCACGGTGTTACCGGAAGCGGTAAGACAGAAGTGTATCTCGAAGCGATCGAACGCACGTTGGAAAAAGGGCGGGAGGCGATCTTTCTCGTTCCGGAAATTTCACTGACTCCGCAAATGGTGGAGCGCTTCAAAGCCCGTTTTGGTGCAGACGTAGCTGTTTTGCACAGTGCCCTGTCACAAGGAGAGCGTTATGACGAGTGGCGCAAAATCATCCGCAATCAGGTCAAAGTGGTGGTAGGTGCACGGTCTGCCATCTTTGCTCCGTTTCGGAATGTTGGTTTGATTGTGATCGATGAGGAGCATGAGAGCTCGTACAAGCAAGAAGAGACCCCTCGCTATCATGCGCGAGAAGTAGCCTTGTGGCGAGCGAAGGAGAATCAGGGTGTACTTGTCATGGGAAGCGCGACTCCTGCCCTGGAGACGTATGCACTAGCTACCCGAGGTCGCTACGAGTTGTTGCGCATGCCGGAGCGTGTCGGGAATCGCCCGATGCCTGAGGTGCATGTCGTGGATATGCGCGAGGAGCTTCAGGCCCAGAATCGTTCGATGTTCAGCCGGAAGCTGCATGAGATGATTGCAGATCGATTGGCAAAAGAAGAGCAAATGGTCATTTTCCTTAACCGAAGAGGCTTCTCTACCTTTGTCATGTGCCGCTCCTGTGGCTATACGATGCGCTGCATTCATTGCGATATCTCACTTACTTATCATAAAACGAATCATACGGCGCGCTGCCATTACTGTGGATACACCATCGCCCAGCCCAAGCATTGTCCAGAGTGTCAGAGTGAGCATATACGTTTTTTTGGGACAGGAACGCAAAAAGTGGAAGCAGAGCTGGCAAAGCTTTTCCCTGGAATCCGGGTTATCCGAATGGACGTGGATACGACCTCGCGTAAAGGCTCTCACGAAGAGCTGTTAAACAAATTCCGCTCAGGTCAAGGCGACGTTTTGCTCGGTACCCAGATGATTGCCAAGGGCCTTGATTTTCCACGAGTGACGCTGGCGGGCATCATTGCAGCGGATACGTCCTTGCATTTGCCTGACTTCCGTGCAGCGGAAAAGACATTTCAGCTCCTGACTCAGGTAGGCGGACGTGCAGGACGACACGAGCTAGACGGAGATGTCGTGATTCAGACGTATACGCCCGAGCACTATAGCATTGTTCATGCGACCAAGCATGATTATCCCGCATTTTATCAGGATGAAATGATGCAGCGCAGACGAACAGGCTACCCGCCGTATTTCCGTCTCGTATTAATTACGTTTAGCCACGAGGATGTCCCTGTTGTTATCCGCGGTGCGCATACGATGGCTGACTATTTGCGGCAGCGTTTGGCTCAGACGACGATCCTCTTGGGCCCAGTTGCTTCGCCTATTGCAAGGGTGAAGGATAGATTTCGTTTTCAGATCATGCTAAAATATCGTGATGAACCGCAACTGTCAGAACTGCTCGCTCAGGCGACGGCTGCGTTTGAAGAATGGAACAAACAGCAGAAAGTATTGATGACGATTGACGTCGACCCTTACGTACTGCTTTAGGGAGGATATGAAACACATGGCGATTCGCACAATTGTAAAACATCCAGATCCGATTTTGCGTGAAAAGGCAATGGTCGTAAGCAAATTTAATTCCAACTTGCACAAGCTGCTTGATGATATGGCAGATACGATGTACGATGCAGACGGTGTAGGCTTGGCTGCTCCACAAGTGGGCATCTCCAAGCGTGTCATCGTGATGGATTGCGGTGATGGACTGATTGAAATGATCAATCCGGAAATCGTTGAGCATGAAGGGGAGCAATTCGATTATCCAGAAGGCTGCCTGAGCATTCCTGGTCTGCAAGGAGACGTTCGTCGCCACAAGTGGATCAAGCTGCGCGGTCATGATCGTAACGGGAATGTGATTGAGCTCGAGGCAGACGACCTGTTGTCCCGTTGCGCTCAACACGAGATCGATCATTTGAATGGTGTCCTCTTTATCGATGTAGCTGACAAGGTGTACAAAGTAAACCCGAACCAGGAAGGGGAATAACCATTTGAAAGATGCTCGCATCCTGTTTATGGGTACGCCTGACTTTGCTGTATCGAGTCTAACGGCTGTACTCGAAGCAGGCTACAACGTGATTGGAGTCGTAACACAACCCGATCGTCCCGTTGGACGCAAGCAAGTATTAACGCCGCCCCCCGTGAAGGAGGCGGCTTTGCGTCATGGACTTTTGGTATTGCAACCGGAAAAAATCAAGGCAGAGGAAGCGCTTGAAGAAGTGTTGGCGCTCGAGCCTGATCTGATTATTACCGCGGCGTATGGGCAGATTTTGCCTAAAAAGCTGCTCGATGCACCGAAATATGGCTGCATCAATGTGCACGCCTCACTTTTGCCGAAATATCGCGGGGGTGCCCCGATACATAAATCGATTGTTGAGGGAGAAGCGGAAACAGGCGTAACCATCATGTACATGGTGGAAGCTCTCGATGCAGGGGATATGCTGTCCAAAGTAGTCGTGCCGATTGAAGAGCGTGATACCGTAGGGACCTTGCATGACAAATTGGCTGCGGCAGGCTCTGAGCTGTTGATTGCTACTGTCCCGCCCCTGTTGGCTGGTGAGCTCGTAGCAGAGCAACAGGATCATTCGGCAGCGACTTTTGCCCCGAATATCAAGCGTACAGACGAAAAAATTGACTGGAGCCGTTCTGCGGAACAGATTTATAACCAAGTCCGCGGCCTGAATCCGTGGCCGGTCGCATTTACTACATGCGAAGGCAAGATTTGGAAGCTGTGGTGGGTAGAAAAAATGTCTATGTCCGGCGAAGGCAAAGAGCCGGGAACGATCATCGCACGCGAGGAAGACGGTATCGTTGTTGCTTGCGGTAGTGGTGCAGTGAAAATAACCGAATTGCAGCCAGAAGGCAAAAAACGTATGAGTGCACTCGACTTTTTGCGTGGAGCGGGCAGCAGCATTGAAATCGGCACGAAGGTAGGAGAATAGTCCGTGGCAAAAAAGGGAGCTCGCGATATCGCCCTCGATGTTTTGAACAGGGTAGAAGAACATAAGTCCTACAGCAATCTTGAGCTGCGCAATGTCCTGGATCGGGAAAATCTCAGTGCAGCAGATGCAGGGCTGGTGACAGAGCTTGTGTACGGTACCATTCAGCGCAAGATGACGCTGGATCATGTCCTTTCCCATTTTGTCGGGAATAAAAAGGTCCAGACCTGGGTCCGTAACTTATTGCGCCTCAGCTTGTATCAAATTCGCTTTTTGGACCGTATTCCTGAGCGCGCTGCCGTACACCAGGCGGTTGAAATCGCCAAGAAACGCGGTCACCAAGGGATTGCTTCGATGGTCAACGGTGTTTTGCGCAATGTGTTGCGCCAGCCGGATGTGTGGGAGCGTCAGCCAAAAGGCGACCGTGCCTTGCAAATCGCCGTTGCCTATTCTCATCCAGAATGGCTTGTGCGTCAGTGGCTTGAGGTATATGGAGAAGAGACGACGGTTGCAATTTGCGAAGCCAACAATAGAACCCCGCATAGCTCTGTCCGAGTCAATGCATGGAAAACGACGAAGGATCAAGTGCTGGACAAGCTGGCGGAAGAAGGGCTGGAAGGCCAAGCGTCGTCTGTCAGTCCTCATGCTATTCTGATGGAGGGCGGACATGCAGCAGGCTCACGCTTGTTCAAGGAAGGCTACTTCACGATTCAGGATGAGAGCTCTATGCTCGTAGCACCAGCTCTTGCTGCCCAACCAGGCATGCGCGTACTGGATGCTTGCGCGGCGCCAGGTGGAAAAACAACGCATATAGCGGAAATGATGGAAAACCGCGGGCAAATCATCGCGAGTGACGTGCATCCGCACAAACGCGATCTGATTGCGAGTGCAGCGAAAAGACTCGGGATTACGATCATCGAGCCAATCGTAAGTGATGCGCTTGACCTACCAGAAAAAGCACTAGGAACTTTCGACCGAATTCTGCTCGATGCGCCATGTACCGGATTTGGCGTGATTCGTCGCAAGCCTGATCTGAAATGGAACAAAACACCTGGAGATGTCCGTGCGATTGCTCAGCTACAGTACGAACTGCTCAAGACATTGGCACCGATGCTTGCTCAGGGTGGTGTGATGGTTTACAGCACATGTACGATTGAGCCAACAGAAAACCAGGAGATTGTTCGCCGCTTTGTCGAAGAACACCCTGACTTCGTATTTGATGATACACTGGCACAAGACCTGCCTGAGGCTGTTAGAGGGCATGTCGATGAAACCGGAGCCTGCGTACAAATTTTGCCTCACCATTTCGAGAGTGATGGATTCTTTATCGCGCGATTGAAACGAAGAGGATAAGGAAACGGACATACTAACAAGGGGTGGCGCACCAACAGGTGGAAAATGCCACTCCTTTGCCTTTGTTTGCGAGCGCGCGTATTGGTTTACACTAGGAAAAGCGACGCATTTATGAATATGGATGTCAAAACCGTTTGAAGCGAGACGCCCCACGAGGTACAATGATAGAATGGATTTAGGCAAGCAATGATTTTGAGGATGTGGAGATAGAATGCCATTAACGACATTTACTGGCGCAAAGCCGCTTATTTACAGTTTGACACAAGATGAAATGAAGGAATGGCTGGTTAGTGCCGGCGATAAAGCATTTCGTGCGCAACAAATTTTTGACTGGCTATATGTAAAGCGCGTCACTTCTTTTGACGAGATGAGCAATTTGTCCAAGGAGCTGCGCGAAAAGCTGGCTGATACGTTCCGCATGGAGCCACTCAAGGAAATCACGCATCAGGAGTCGCAGGATGGAACGATCAAGTTTTTGTTCCAGCTTGTCGATGGACATGCGATTGAGACAGTAATTATGCGTCATAACTACGGAAACAGCATCTGTGTTACGACACAGGTGGGCTGCCGTATCGGATGTACGTTTTGTGCCTCTACATTAGGTGGACTAAAACGTAACCTGGATGCAGGTGAAATCGTCTCTCAAGTATTGACGGCACAACGCAGATTGGATGCGGAAGGTGAGCGTGTCAGTCACGTTGTCGTCATGGGGATCGGGGAGCCTTTCGAGAACTTCGAGAGCTTGATGGCGTTCTTGTCCGTAATCAACGATAACCGTGGTTTGAATATCGGTGCTCGTCACATTACGGTTTCCACCAGTGGAATTGTGCCGAAGATTTATGAGTTTGCTGAACGTGGCGGACAAGTGAACCTGGCGATTTCCCTGCACGCTCCAAACACAGAGCTGAGAAGCCAGTTGATGCCGATTAACCGCGGCTTCCCGCTCGCTAAGCTGATGGAGGCATGCCACCATTACATTAACAAGACAGGGCGCCGCATCAGTTTTGAGTACGGTCTGTTCGGTGGGAAAAACGATCAGCCCGAACATGCAGAGGAGCTGGCCGAACTTATTGGCGACATGCTTTGCCACGTGAATCTGATCCCGGTGAACTACGTACCAGAGCGTGATTATGTGCGCACGCCACGCAATGAGATTTTTCAGTTCAAACGCATTTTAGAGGAAAAAGGAATCAATGTGACCATCAGACGTGAGCAAGGCAGTGATATTGCTGCTGCTTGCGGACAATTGAGGGCACAACACGCTAAAGAAACCGTGGGGTGATGCCATGGAAATCGCGATGAAATCCCATGTTGGCCGCGTTCGTCAGGTTAACGAGGACTATTATGCCTGTGTGACCGATTTAAACGGACGCGTGCTCGCCATTGTAGCAGATGGTATGGGTGGCCATCAGGCTGGTGATATCGCCAGTCGCCTTGCTGTTGAGCGAATAGTAAAAGAACTGCGTCACCTAGATGGGGACCTCGAAGCAGAGGATGTGCGTGAGCAATTGATGAACGCTATCCTGCTGGCGAATAAAGAAGTCTATGAATATGCGGTTGAACATCCGGAGTGCAGTGGCATGGGCACAACCGTGGTTGCGGCCTTGTTCGATCAATCCACTGTGATTACCGCGCATATTGGCGACAGCCGTCTGTATTTTTACAACCAAGACGGACTGGTCATGAAAACAGAAGACCATTCCCTTGTCAATGAGCTGTTGAAGAGTGGACAGATTACAGCCGAGGAGGCGTCTGTCCATCCTCATCGCAACGTTATTATGCGTTCGCTCGGGACTGAACCGGATGTGCTTATTGATCTTGGGCAGTTTGAATGGTCAGAGGGTGATATCGTCTTGATTTGCTCAGATGGATTGAGCAACAAGGTCAGTCATCCTTCCATAGAAGAAAGCTTGCAGAAACAGATATCGTTACAAGCGAAGGTGGACGGTTTGGTGCAGGAAGCACTGGATGCCGGTGGGGAAGATAACATAACGCTGGTTGCCGTACGAAATACGCTTGTTGCCGGTCAGGAAGAGGGGTGAGAGAGATGGAAGGTCAACGACTGGGAGGACGATACCAAATAGAATCCCGCGTCGGTGGGGGCGGTATGGCCATTGTATACAAGGCCAAAGATTTAATTTTGAATCGTCCAGTGGCAGTCAAAGTGCTGCGTTCACAGTTTGGTACGGACGAAGATTTCGTCAATCGTTTCCGACGTGAAGCGCAGGCGGTGGCGAGCTTATCTCACCCCAATGTGGTTGGGGTGTATGATGTCGGTCAGGAAGGCGATACCCATTACATGGTGATGGAGTACATAGAAGGCTATACGTTGAAAGAGGTCATTATTCAACGTGGTGCGCTGCCGGTAGAAGAGGCAGTGCGGATCGCCGAGCAAATTTGCGATGCACTCGATCATGCGCATCAAAACCAGATCATTCATCGAGATATCAAGCCGCATAACATTATGATTGGAAAAAATGGTCGGGTGAAGGTTACGGACTTCGGGATTGCGCGAGCCGTTACTTCAGCTACGATTACGCATACGAATGCGATGCTTGGCTCTGTCCATTATTTTTCGCCAGAGCAGGCGCGCGGCGGGATTACCGGGGAAAAATCCGATATTTACTCGCTGGGGATCGTCTTGTATGAAATGGTGACAGGTGAACTGCCGTTTTCCGGTGATTCGCCTATATCAGTGGCACTTAAGCATTTGCAGGAGCCGCTTCCAGAGCCGCGCCAAGTCAATCCGGCGATTCCACAGAGTGTGGAAAATGTCATTTTGAAGGCGCTGGTAAAGGACCCGTTTCTCAGATACGCATCCGCGAGTGAAATGCTAGAAGATTTGGAGACCTGCCTGTTCCCGGAGCGATTAAACGAAGAAAAGCTGACGTTCCCGGTGGATGAAGAGATGACGCGTGTGGTGCCGATCATCACACCTGACATGCTCAAAGACCATACCAATGGCAAAACCGGAGGAGCGGGGCGTGGTCGCTATGAGCAGCGTACGGAAGAAGAGGACGCCAAACCAGCCAAGAAACAATGGTGGGTCAAAGCCCTATTATGGGTAGGTGGAATCGGACTGTTTTTCGTACTGGCATTCTTCGGATTTAACTTACTGTTGAATCTGTTTCCTTCCGTTCCTGAGGCACAGGTACCTCATGTAGAAGGGATCGAAGTGACGCTGGCTGAGAAAAAGATTCAGGATGCCAAACTTGTTGCCCGTATCGTCGAAGAAGCCAATGATACGATAGAAAAGGGAATGGTGATACGCCAGGACCCTGCACCTCCCATGCGGTTAAAGGAAAATTCCGTTGTGACCTTGTATGTAAGCAAAGGACAACAAGAGATCAATATGCCAAATCTGGTTACGTTGCCGCGAGCAACAGCAGAGGAAGCATTGAAAAGCAATGGTTTTAAACTGGAGAATGTCACTTTCGTAGAGGAAGCGGACGACAAGGCAGAGGTAGGAACGGTTATCAAGCAGTCTCCAGCCGCAAATGAAAAGGTGTTCCCGACCAAAACAAATGTGACGGTCACGATTAGTAAAGGAAAAGCCTTTGTGAAAATGCCGGATGTCCGGAATAAATCAGTAGAGGCTGCACAAGTAGAATTGTTCAAAAAAGGGCTGTCTGTCGGGGAAATCAAGGAAGTGCCTACTTATACCACGGACAAACCAGGCATTGTTCTGAGCACTCACCCATACGATCCGGGAATGGATGTGCAACAGGGAGTTTCGGTTCCGCTTGAGGTCAGCAATGGCCAATTCCCGCAGGACGCCAAGACCGGGAATTCGCCTGTCTATGTAGATGTGATGCCGGGTGATACGTTGGAAGTGCAAATTGAAGTAACGGATGCCAGCGGTACGAAGGTTGTACTGACTGAGACTGTTTCTGAAAGCAAAGAATACAATGTGCCATACGTAGTGTCGCCTCAAAAAGATGCGTTGATCAGGCTGTTGGTCAAAGGGCCGAACATGAACAACTTTATGGAGGCACAAAAGTATTCGATTTCCTATAGCAGCTTGCCATAGTGTAGTGGAGGGACATGAATGCCAGAAGGACGGATTGTGAAAGCGCTGAGCGGTTTCTATTATGTAGCCGACGAAGGGCGAATCTACAGTTGCCGTGCACGAGGGCTCTTCAAGAAAAAAGATGCAAAAGTAAATCCGCTGGTTGGGGATTGGGTCGTCTACGATGCGATCAATGAGGAAGAAGGCTATATCATGGAGGTGGGCGAACGGACGAATGAGTTGGTTCGTCCGCCCATTTCCAATGTGGATCAGGCGGTACTTGTCTTTTCGATGTACAAGCCGATGTTCAGTCCGTTGCTGTTGGACAAGTTCCTGACGCACACGGAGCATGCAGGGATTGATTCTGTGATTGTGCTATCCAAAGCCGATCAAGTGTCGGAAGAAGAGGTAGCCGAAATCGTGGAGAAATATGAAGCGGTCGGGTACCGCGTGATTCCGACCTCAACAGCGGATGAACGCGGTGTGGAGGACGTGCGTGAGATTTTGCGGGACCGCATATCCGTTTTTGCAGGTCAGTCAGGTGTAGGCAAATCCTCTCTGATCAACATGCTATTTCCGGGTGTCAGTCTGCAAACAGGAGATGTCAGCCAAAAGCTCGGACGAGGAAAGCATACAACACGTCATGTCGAGCTGATTCCGCTTGCGGGCGGCGGCTATGTGGCAGATACACCGGGCTTCAGTTCACTGGAATTCATCGATTTCTCCGAGCTTGATCTGGCGGAATCCTTCCGGGACTTTGCCGATCGCAGCTCGGAATGCAAATTCCGTGGTTGTCTTCACGTAAGCGAGCCAGCTTGTGCCGTGCAGGCCGCACTGGAGGCTGGTGAGATTAGTGAACAGCGCTATGAACACTACAAACAATTCCGCGAAGAGCTAAAAGAATACCAACGGAGGAACAAACCATGGTAAAAATCGCACCTTCTATCCTATCTGCTGATTTTGCCCGTCTGGGTGAAGAAATTCTCGATGTCGAGAAGGGAGGAGCAGACTGGATTCACGTGGATGTGATGGATGGACACTTCGTTCCAAACATTACGATCGGCCCTCTGATTGTAGAGGCGATTCGCCCAGTGACCAAGCTGCCTCTCGATGTACACTTGATGATTGAGGAACCAGATCGCTACATTCCGCAATTCGCGAAAAGTGGAGCAGACTGGATTACGGTTCATCAGGAAGCATGCCGTCATCTCCATCGCACGCTGTACTTGATCAAAGAGCAAGGTGTAAAAGCGGGAGTGGTATTGAACCCGGCTACACCGATTTCCACGATCGAGCCAGTCCTCGCTGATTTGGATATGGTTCTCCTCATGACAGTGAACCCTGGTTTTGGTGGACAAAAATTTATTCACAGCGTTCTGCCAAAGGTTGCCCAGTTGCGTCAAATGCTGAACGAGCGTGGCTTGGGGCATGTGGAAATCGAAATCGATGGCGGTGTCAATGCACAAACAGCACGATTGTGCGAGGAAGCAGGAGCGACTGTCCTCGTTGCAGGCAGCGCGGTATTCAATCAGGCAGATCGCGGTCAAGCGATCGCTGCGATTCGTGGACAGTAAGAATAATACGTAGCTGTAAGCTGACGACGATAGGCAATCTCGGCGTCAGCTTTTTTGTGCTTTCTCCCGCTTATGTAGTTTGTAATCATCTGAATATTGTAACTAATTATGTGATAAATCAATTAATAATAAAAATAAAAGTATAATTATAGTTCATACTACAAATAGAATAAAATTGAATTATTCTTATTCTAAAAAGGTATATTGGCAGTATATGGTAAAGGTTGATTAACAAAAATAAAACATTTTGGAAAATATTGCTTTTTAATAAATATAATGATTAAATCAAATTATCCAGATAGTGGTAAAAAATCCTGTCTGAGAGATACTGGCCAGTATCAAGAAATGTTTCACGCCCTTTAAAAAAATCAGGAGTTGATCATGTATGAAATCGTTATGGAAAAACAGTGTAGCGGTTCTCACCATTCTCTCCATTCTGCCATTTTCACAAACTGGCGTGCACGCTGAACAAAAACATTCGGGGCCGATCACGACTTCCCAAGTAGACGTGCAAACGAAAAAATTGTCTATCGTAAAAGAAGGTACATTGACAGCGTCTGAACGTGAATTCGTAGGAAAAGTAAAATCGAAGAAGGGTGTACATCGTCAAGGCGACCTGTATGTGGTCTCCCGTGGTGAAATGCCTACCTCTGGCTATAGCTTGAAGGTTGTTGGAACTCAGCAAGGATGGGAAATGCTCACGGTTTATGTAGAGTTGACAAATCCAGCTCCAGAAGAGATTACATTGCCAGCGGTGCACACACCTTATATCATTGTGCGTGCAAGCCTGCCGCCGTATACAACCATGGTGTTTATGGATGCAAAAACAGATAAGGTGTTGTTCCGATAAACTGCTTGATGGGTAAAAATGAAAAAAGGCCGGATGATTATATCCGGTCTTTTTTAGTCTGGATATGCTGTTTTGGTAAATTAAGGTTGATTCGATGTTACATACGTGCCGGCGATCAAATCATGGATCGAGCGTTTATCCTGACGAACAGCAACCATGATGGCGCTGACGATTATACCAAGACCGAGTGTAATGACGTACACGATCCCTCCGACCAGGTTGCGTAACAGCATGGTTCCGATTCCCACAGGCTCTTCATCGATTCGGGCGATGCGAATCCCTGCAATTCTTTTGCCTACTGTATAGCCATGCCAAAATACGGGCACGAGGAGGCTGTACAGTGAGGAGATGATATTGGTAACAAGATTGTCTTCGGTAGTGCCTGTAATGATATAGGTGAGCAGTAGTAGCGGTAGTCCGATAATGATTGCATCTAGCAGACCGGCACCGAGCCGACGCCAAAATCCTACGGGATTGCTTGGCGATGTGGTGATTGATTCCATGTTTTCCCTCTCCTTGTTATTCGAATAGGAATATATATGACTGCCCATTCGAAAATAGTGCAGATAAGGCTCCGTCGCTAATAGACGGAGCCTTATTTTTCCATAAAATTATACACCTGTAAATTTATTATGACAAGGTTAAAAACATCCGAAGCATTACGGCAATCCTGCCAGGAATGGCGTCAATGACGATATGCTCGTGGGAAGCGTGGGCTCCATCACCGACAGGTCCCAAACCGTCCAGTGTTGGTGTTCCTGCATCAGCGGCGAAGTTCCCATCGCTTGTTCCGCCGACACCTTGCTCCGTCAATTCAAAACCTTCCAGACGCGCTTGTTCCTTCGCATGCAAGAACAGTTGCTCGGTACCCGCCGTTCGTTCCATGGGGGGCTTGGTGATCCCGCCTTCTAGGGACAGCTTGGCTTCCGGATGGACAGCGGTTAACTGACTCATCAATTGGGTAATACGCTCCCTTTCCTCGCGGCTTTGGACACGCACATCGATTTCTGTCATGGCAAAGTCAGGCACGACGTTCGATGCACTTCCGCCTGTAATCGTACCGACAGACAAGGTTGTGCCCACTTCATAATTCGTAAATGATTGAATAGCGAGGACGTGGTGAGCCAGCTCAGCGATCGCATTGATCCCCTTGGCGTGATCATTGCCTGCATGTGCAGCGCGGCCTGTTACTTTTAAAATGAAGTCTCCGCCACCTTTGCGGCTTGTTTTCAAAGAGCCATCTCCAGCGGCAGGCTCCAGTACCAATGCATATTTACTTCTTTTTGCTTCCTCTCTAATGAGCATTTCCGAGGAAACACTGCCAATCTCTTCGTCGGTGTTCCAAAAAAAGACGAGCTTATTTTTGGGCGAAAGATTATGTTCCATCATGGCGCGCAGGGCAAAATAGCTAAAAACGATTCCTGCTTTCATGTCGTATGTACCAGGCCCATAGAGTCGTCCATCTTCCTCGCGACAAGGCTCGACGGCTAATGTTCCAATGTCTTTTACAGTATCGAAGTGACCGAGAATGAGGATCTGCTCGTCGCCATCTCCATACTCCATTCGAAGCTGATTTCCGTATTGCTCTTGTGGCAAGCTCTCCACCCGACACCCCAATTGGCGAAAGCGTTCAGCAATCAGGCTGCCCAATCGATCAACAGCTTGCTTGTTGTGGGTGGGTGTTTCCATCTCTACATATGTACGCAGTTCCTCGATAATTTCTGGGAGCTGCTGCCGAAAATAGGACGTCCAGTTTTTCTCCATGTCAGCCTCCTGTAATTCCTTTTACTAGCACTATAAAGCCTTGTTTGCTTTTCTGCCACTAAAATAAAAATTTGTGTATAAAATTCTGTATATTCCGTATTTAAAATGTAGGTAAAAAATGATTGAAATTGTTCAGATTATGAGTAAAATAATCATTGTGATGCATAAATATAAGTTTTCATGCAAATTAATGCTACGAATAGACTGCTTTATGCGTAAAACTCATAACAACGGGGGTTCATCATGAAGAAAACAAAATCATTTATTTCCTTGGCTCTTACTTCCATGCTTGCGGCAGTTATGATCGCTGGATGCGGTACAGGCAATCAAACGGCAACAGGACAAGCACCTGCGCCTTCTGCTGGCGACAAGAAAACATTGGTTATGGCTACTTCTGCTGACTATAAGCCGTATGAATATCACGACCTGAGCAGCGGAAAAGATGAGATTGTCGGCTTTGACATTGATATCGCGAAATACATTGCAAAAGAGCTTGGCTACGAACTGCAAATTAATGACATGAACTTTGACGGACTTATTCCCGCACTGCAAACGAATCGCGCGGACTTCGTTATGGCTGGTATGACAGCAACACCTGAGCGCGAGAAGAACGCTGATTTCTCCACCATCTATTACGATGCGAAAAATACGATCGTAGCAAAGAAAGACAGCAATCTGACCAAGCCTGAGCAATTGGCGGGTAAAAAAGTGGCGGTACAGCTCGGTTCTATTCAGGAAGGGGCAGCAAAGGAGCTTGCAAAGACTGTTTCCGGCTTGCAGATCACTTCGCTGAACAAGCTGCCTGAGATTGTCGAAGAAGTAAAAGCGGGCCGTGTAGATGCTGCTATTATTGAGGACACGGTAGCGAAAGGCTTCGTGGCAAACAATGACTCCCTGCAATTCACTACAATGGAAGAAAATGAAAAGAATGGCTCCGCTGTTGCGTTCCCAAAAGGATCGCCGCACGTAGAGAAATTTAATGAAGTCATTAAAAAGATGCAAGAAAACGGAGAAATGGACAAGCTGATTCAAAAATGGTTCGGTCAATAATCTCTCCAGGCAACGAAGAATAACTGTATAAGCAGCAAGAGGGGAGAATGGGCATGAATTTGGATTTTGCACAAATCGTGCCCTATATTCCTTTCATATTGGAAGGGATAAAGGGCACGTTACTTGTTACCTTAATTTCGGTTGTATTGGGATTTTTCTGGGGCTCCATCCTCGCACTCATTAAAATTTCGAATGTGAAATTGCTAAACTGGCTCGCGGTTGCTTACACGTCTGTTTTTCGCGGGACACCTTTGATTTTGCAGCTAACCTTTGTTTATTTTGCAACGCCACAGCTTACTGGTTACAACATTTCACAACTGGAAGCAGCTGTACTGACGTTTACACTAAACTCAGGTGCATACATTTCTGAGACGATTCGCGGTGGAATTTTGGCGGTTGATAAAGGGCAGTGGGAAGCGGCCAAAGCGCTTGGTGTACCTTATCATCGGATGATGCTCGACATTATTTTGCCGCAGGCTGTCAAAAATATCTTGCCTGCTCTTGTCAATGAAACGATTGCACTTTTGAAGGAATCCGCCCTCGTTTCCACGATTGGTCTTGCAGATATCATGCAGAACGCGAATGTGGTCAAAGGCACCATCTTCCGCTATTTTGAGCCATACATGATCGCCGGTATCCTGTACTATGTCATGGTTATGATCCTGACTTGGGTAGCTCGCGTACTGGAACGGAGGATGAGACTCAGTGATTAAGATCGATAACATTACGAAGTCATTTGGACAACTGAATGTGCTGAAGGGTATCACCACGAATATTGGAAAAGGGGAGGTTGTCGCCATCATCGGTCCATCTGGATCGGGGAAGTCAACACTATTGCGTTGCATCAACCTGATGGAGACGCCGACGACGGGTACAATTACGATCAACGGACAGGAAATCACGGCTCCAAAGGCTGACGTGATGGGCATCCGTCAGCAAATCGGGATGGTTTTCCAGCATTTTCACTTGTTTCCGCATATGACGGTATTGAAAAACTTGACCTATGCCCCCATGAAAGTAAAAGGCATGTCTGCGGCTGAAGCGGAACAAAAGGCGAAAGAGCTATTGGCGCGCGTAGGGCTGGCAGACAAAGCGGATGTCTTTCCATCACGTTTGTCGGGCGGTCAGAAGCAGCGTGTAGCCATTGCCCGTTCGCTTGTGATGGAGCCAAAAATCATGCTGTTTGACGAGCCGACCTCTGCCCTCGACCCAGAGATGGTCAAGGAGGTTTTGGAGGTTATGAAGGGGCTGGCTGATAGCGGAATGACTATGGCAATCGTCACGCATGAGATGCGCTTTGCCGAAGAGGTGTCAGACCGTATTTTGTTCCTCGATGATGGTCGTCTCTTGGAGGATACGCCACCGGAAGAGTTTTTCCAAAAGCCAAGAAGTGAACGTGCCCAGCAGTTTTTGGAGAAGGTTCGGTAATACAACTAGCCGCAGTGCCGATGAGGCAGCGGCTTTTTTCTTTGACACGAGCATAGACTTGGGCTAGAATCAGAAACATTATCGGTGTAAAAAAATTTTTATTTATTCTATTTTGAGGAGTGACTATTTTGGATCGTCAACGGTTGGTCATTTTGTTGGAAATGGCGATGATGGCGGCTCTTGCAATTGTGTTTAGTCAGATCAAGGTTTTCGATATGCCACAGGGCGGCTCTGTATCGCTGGTGATGGTGCCAATCGCGTTGATCGCTGTTCGCCGTGGACTCGCTGCTGGTGTCATTACAGGACTTGTTGTTGGATTTCTTCAATTGCTCTTGGGCAGTACAGTTGTCCATCCGGTTCAGTTGTTGCTGGATTATCCGCTTGCTTTTGGTGCGCTGGGTCTCGCTGGGCTTGTTCGCCTGTCTGGCTATGAAGGAACGAAGCAACGAATCATCGTACTGTGGAGCGGCTTGTTTATCGGCGTGATTGGACGATTTGTCTGCCATTTTCTATCGGGTGTTATTTGGTTTGGCAGCTACGCGCCAGAAGGTGTACCAGTCTGGCAATATTCCCTCATTTATAACATCACGTATTTGCTGCCAGAAATGATTATCGCGGGAGTCGTCTTGACAGTTGTACTTAGTAGCGCATCGCAGTTGCTGTTCCCCGCACGCGATCGAGTCGCATAAGAAACAGGAAAAAATCGGTATCAAGTACAAACTATCCACATAATGTAATCAGGCAGCGAGTTCCGTTGCCTGATTTTTTACTTCTTAAGACATCTACTTTTTTCATGTGGCAGGATACATGTTTATCCGACAGCAGAATATGATGTAATATGCACGTTTTTGAGAACACCTAAAGGAGGTGCTTACGCGAAATGGGATTGCGCTCCTATCGCCTGCGACAGGGGGGCGCCTTGCGACGTGTTCTCGGGGTTGCGTTGGCTGTCGGGGGAATCACCATTTTCCTGTATTGGGCACCTCCGTGGGTTTGGTATAGCCTATTGGCATTAGCACTCATAGGGGCCGGCGTGTATTTGTATCGTGTGTAGTAATTTCGGTGAGGAGGGGTAGCATGCGGTTTTACACCATCAAGTTGCCGAAGTTCCTGGGTGGCATGATTCGGGGCATCATCGAGGCGTTCAACAAGAAAAAGTGAAGCTTCGGCCCCGAGCCTCCTTTGGGAGAAGAGTGGAGAACCGGGAGAAATGCAAAAAAGCACCTCGAGGGTGCTTTTTTTCGCATAGTTGAGATCAACTATACGCGAGTTACGAGACCGGATTTCAGTGCTCGAGTACTTACATAAACGCGCTTCGGTTTTCCATTTACGAGAATGCGCACTTTTTGTACGTTGACACCCCAGGTGCGGCGAGTTGCGCGCATGGAGTGGGAGCGAGCGTTTCCAGCTTTAGCAGATTTACCTGTTACAAAGCAACGACGTGCCATTACGATCCACCTCCCTTGTTACATCTAAACGGGATTTCCTTTGTGGGAAATACAAATACTCGACTATATTAGCACAACATTGCTGTCAATTGCAATACTTGACAAGATGATTTACCCAGTCTTTCTCATAGGGTTGATAGGATCGACAAAACGCTTCATTTCTCTTTTGTGTTAGTGTAGAATTGTAAGGAAGCATGGTTACGCTTACCTATGACGGTCAAGCTGTTTAACAGAGGAGGAGTCCTTGCATGACAGTGGAAATGAATACATCGCTAGGAAAGATCGATGTTACAGAAGACGTGATCGCACGGATCGCTGGCGGCGCGGCCATGGAAGTTTTTGGACTTGTGGGCATGGCTTCTCGCAAAGCGTTGAAAGATGGAATCGCTGAACTGTTAGGAAGAGACAACCTGAGCAAAGGTGTCGTCGTTCATAACACAAATGGCGAAGTAGTATTGGACATGCACATTATCGTCAGCTATGGCGTGAAAATTTCCGAGGTGGCAGGCAACGTACAACGCCGTGTTCGATATACCTTGGAGCAAACGGTAGGCATTGATGTGACTGCTGTTAATATTTTTGTGCAGGGAGTTCGTACAGACAGGGATATGTAAGGAGGAACATCAGTTGGTACATACGCGTCTAGATGGCGTGCTGTTTAGCCGGATGGTTTACCTGGGGGCGAACCTTTTATCCGACAACGTCAGAGTAGTGGATGGATTAAACGTCTTTCCTGTGCCGGATGGCGATACGGGGACAAACATGAATTTGACTTTCTCTTCCGGTGTGGAGGAGCTGACTCGAAAAGAATCCCCCCGAATCACTGAATCGGCAGCTGCTTTGGCAAAAGGTCTGTTAATGGGCGCGCGCGGTAACTCCGGCGTGATTTTGTCCCAGTTATTCCGCGGCTTCAGCAAATCAGTCAATGGAAAAGATGAGGTTAACGCCCGTCAGTTTGCCGATGCCTTGAAAGCTGGTGTTGACTCTGCGTATCAGGCAGTGATGAAGCCGGTAGAAGGCACGATTTTGACTGTTGCCCGTGAAGCGGCGGAGATGGCTGTGCGTGCAGCGCGCACGTCAGATGATATTATCTCTGTCATGGAAAAAACATACGAGCAGGCGCAAGCTACGCTGTTGCGTACGCCGGAAATGCTGCCTGTTCTAAAAGAAGTGGGCGTAGTCGACTCAGGTGGACAAGGTCTCTTGTTTATTTATGAAGGGTTTTTGCGAGCATTGCGCGGGGAAGAGCTATCCGCTGATCGTGAGCGTTCGATACCTAAAATGGGTCAGGAAGAGCTGGACAAGCTCATTTCTGAGCAGCATCATGCTCAAATCCACATGAAAACAGAAGACATCACGTACGGGTACTGTACGGAATTTATGGTTCATGTCGCGCATAGCACCGAGCCGAACAAAAAGCCCTTCTCAGAAGCGCTGTTCCGCAGCCATCTGGATACGATGGGCGATTCACTACTGGTCGTGTCTGATGATGAAGTCATCAAGGTACATATTCATGCAGAGCATCCGGGAAGCGTACTGCAATACGCTCAGCAATTCGGCAGCCTGCATCGACTGAAGATAGAAAACATGCGCGAGCAGCATGCGAACATCTTAAAAGCGGAAGAGAACAAAGGACAGGCGAAGCCAGAAACAGCCGCTCAGCCTGCTACAGAACTGCTTCCATACGGATTGATCGCGGTAGCTGCTGGTGGGGGAATCGCTACGATTCTGCGCAGCATGGGTGTGCATGTAGTAGTAGAGGGCGGCCAAACGATGAATCCGAGCACAGAGGACTTCATGAAGGCCATCGAAGGACTGAATGCCCAGCACATCATCATCCTGCCAAACAACAGCAATATCATCATGGCAGCACAGCAGGCATCCGAGCTTGCTGAGGTTCCTGTAACTGTCGTACCGACGAAGAGCATTCCGCAGGGATTGGCAGCACTGGTCAGCTTCCGTGCAGATGTTGAACCGGAAGCGAACGCCCAAGCGATGACCAAGGCGATTGCCCAAGTGAAAACAGGTATGGTGACGCACGCGGTTCGCGACACGCAAATGGGTGAGGTACAAATCAAAGAAGGCGATTTTATCGGCATGGCTGAGAAAGAAATCGTCACAGCAGGTCCCGACTTGCTAGCTTGCGCAACGACGCTACTCTTGGGAATGGTGGATGAAGACTCCGAAATCGTGACGATATTCTTAGGAGAAGATGCGACGGAAGATCAGGCTCATGCTTTAGAAAAAGCTTTGTCCGATGCATACCCGGATGTGGAAGTTGAGATCCAGGCAGGCGGTCAACCGTTGTATCCATTTATTTTTTCTGTCGAGTAAAAGCCAACTTTTTGAATACGAACAAATAGGGAGAGGAGCGATCGAGAATGCCAATTGTGATTCTTACCGACAGCGCGTCCGATATCGATGCGTCTGTGAGGCAGTCATTGGGGATCGTGGCCGTCCCGTTGAAAATCATGTTTGGGGCGGAAACGTATGTGGACGCAGTCACTATCTCGTCTTCAGAGTTTTTCGAGAAGCTGAAGCAATCGAGCGTGATGCCGACAACCTCGCAGCCGTCTCCGCTTGAATTTGCCGAAGCGTACAAAGCGATCTATGAGAAATATGGCAAGGACGTGCAAATCATTGCCATACTCTTATCGGGTTCCTTATCGGGTACGTATCAATCAGCGATGATCGCCAAGTCGATGTTGGATGAAAATATCGACATTACGGTGATCGATTCCCGCAAAGCTTCGTTTGTTCATGGAATGATCTGCGTGGAGGCTGCAAAAGCCGCACAAGCAGGCAAGAACAAGGAGCAGATTCTGGATCAGATTGATCGTTATTTGGATGAGGTGCAGGTATACTTTATTGTGGATACGCTGGAGTTCCTGCAAAAAGGCGGTCGGATCGGCAAAGCATCTGCTGTCATCGGTTCGCTCTTGAATATCAAGCCGATTTTGACACTGGATACCGCTGGGTACGTGTCTGCTTTTGACAAGGTACGTGGGACGAAGAAGGCTCTTAATCGCGTATTTGAAGCTTTGCAGGAATACGCGCAAGGGAACCCGGTGAAAATCGCTGTGCTGCACAGCAGTGTTCCAGATCAAGCGGCTGAGCTCTTGGAGCGACTCAAGCAAGAGTTTACGGTAACGGACTCTTGGTTGGAACAGATTGGTCCCGTGATCGGTACACATACAGGTCCAGGGCTACTTGGGATTGTCATGGTAAAAGATAAGTAAGGCATATGTGGTATGGAGAGGAGCTTCCCTGAGGACAGGGGGCTTCTTTTTTATACAGGGGTTTTGGTGATTATCGGCGTCGAGCAACGATAAAGAAGAGTTACGCCCCTCTTCTGCTCAGAGGGAGTTTTTTCATTTAGCCTGATTTGACCGCATGTTGTCTGCGTAAATCGGTTATGATTGCTTTACGTACAGTTTCCTCTGTAGCGCTTTCACAGGCTGTAGGATACAATGAGAGTGAATCTTGTTGAACCCCTTGTGATTCAGGAGGAGAACCGGTGAAGTACAAAAGCGTATTTGATATTATCGGTCCAATCATGGTTGGGCCATCTAGCTCCCATACGGCTGGTGCAGCTCGTATCGGTCGTGTGGCTCGCAAGCTGTTTGGCAGAATGCCTTTGCGAGCAGAAATTGTTTTTTACGGCTCATTTGCAAAAACGTATCAAGGACATGGCTCTGATGTGGCGACTGTTGCAGGAATCCTTGACTTTGACACGTCAGATTTGCGTCTGAAAAATTCGCTGGTGATTGCAGAAAAAGCGGGCATGGAAGTGGAGTTATCTACTTCTGAGGTTTTGACAGAGCACCCGAACACGGCGCGGATCAAGCTGTCTGATGATGAGCGTCAGATTGAAATCGTTGGTGTTTCCATTGGTGGCGGGAAGATCGAAGTGTTGGAAGTGAACGGGTTTTCCTTTCAGTTGGGCTTCGATACACCGACACTCTTGGTCTTGCATGAGGATCGCTTTGGGATGATTGCGGCTGTGGCAAAGGTACTGACCCAGCACAACATTAATGTGGGGCTCATGGAAGTGTCTCGACATACACGCGGTTCGCGTGCTTTGATGGCAATTGAAACGGATTCGACGATCTCGCAGGAAGTGCTGGAGGAAATTCGTCAAATCCCCCATATCTTTGACGTATCCCTGCTCGCATTGAACTAAGCAAAAGGACGAGCAGGATTAGAGGAGTGAACAACCAGATGTTTCGTAATGTGGCTGAACTAGTAGAGTTGGCCGAATCCCAGGGGAAGAAAATCTCCGAGGTGATGATTGAAGCAGAAATGGAAGTTTCCCAGCGCAGTCGGGATGCCATTATGCAAGATATGTACGCCAACCTCGATGTGATGGAAAAAGCAGTGCGTCGCGGACTTACCGAAGATATTCGCTCGCATAGCGGGTTGACGGGCGGCGATGCGAAGAAGCTGCAAACATATATGGAGACCAAGACGTTTTTGTCTGGTCCCACCCTTTTGAATGCCGTCTCGATGTCCGTGGCGGTTAACGAAGTAAACGCAGCGATGGGTACGATTGTCGCAACGCCGACAGCAGGAGCATGCGGTATTGTACCAGGGACGCTGTTTGCCGTATCTGACAAGCTGCAGCCGACCCGTGAGGAAATGGTCAATTATTTGTTTACGGCAGGCGCTATCGGATATTGCATTGCCAATAACGCATTCATTTCGGGTGCTGCGGGTGGTTGCCAGGCAGAGGTGGGCTCTGCAACGGCCATGGCTGCTGCGGCGATTGTAGAAATGGCTGGCGGTACGCCTGAGGAATCTGCCCAAGCAGTAGCGATCGCGTTGAAAAATATGCTCGGTCTGGTCTGTGACCCCGTAGCCGGACTGGTTGAAGTACCATGTGTCAAACGAAATGCGATGGGAGCAGCGATTGCGACGGTAGCCGCAGATATGGCGATGGCAGGCATCAAGAGTGTAATCCCGACAGATGAAGTCATCGAGGCCATGTACCGAATCGGCTGCGCCATGCCGACTACGCTGAAGGAAACCGCACAGGGTGGTCTTGCTGCCACGCAAACGGGCCGCATGATCGAAGCCAAAGTGTTCGGTGTACGGATGGAGAAGTAAGATGGCTGGTGCATATCAATCGTCCGTCTCCCTTTTGCACGGGGTAGGGGAAGAGCGGGCGAAGGCATTTGCAGGACTGGGAATCAACAGCATTGGTGATTTGCTGGAGTATTTCCCGTCTCGCTATGAAGATTACCGTGTGCGCGATTTGACAGAAGTAAAAGACGGAGAGAGGGTCACGCTGGCAGGTACGGTGTACGGCGAACCCTCTGTTCGTTTTTATGGAAAAAGAAAATCACGACTGTCGGTCAAGGTTGTCATGGATCGTGTCGTGGTGACGGCTGTCTGGTTCAATCAGACGTTTGTCAAAAGCAGGCTGTCGCCCGGCAAGGAAATACTCGTTACAGGAAAATGGGACAAGCACAAACTACAGATTACTGTGAGTGAAATGACAGAAGTAGACTCCGAACGTGCGACAAAACGAGGCGAGCTCGCCCCTGTCTATCCACTTGGCGGCGATGTGACGCATACACTGCTGCGCAAAACCATTCAACAGGCGTTGCGTCAGTACGGCAAGGAGATTCCTGAGATCCTTCCTGCGGATATTGTGGAGCGCTACCGACTGATGCCGCGGATGCATGCTTTTCATTCGATTCATTTTCCGGAAAATGCAGAAGATGGTCGTCAAGCGCGGCGACGGATTATGTTCGAGGAGCTTTTCTTATTCCAGTTGAAAATGCAAACACTGCGCAAGATTAACCGACAGCAAACGGAAGGCGTTGCTTTGGCGATCCCGATGGAAGATGTACGGGAATTTGTCAAAGGGTTGCCGTTCCCGCTGACAGAAGCGCAGAAACGAGTGGTAAAAGAAATATTGGACGACATGCGGGCCCCTCATGCGATGAATCGGCTGCTGCAAGGGGACGTAGGCTCGGGGAAAACCGTTGTAGCTGCCATCGCGCTGATTGCTGCGGTGAAAGCAGGCTATCAGGGAGCGCTGATGGTACCGACGGAGATTCTCGCCGAGCAGCATGTGCAGTCGTTGACGAAGCTCTTGTCCGATTATGGCATTCAGGTCGCGCTCTTGTCAGGCTCCCTGACGGCGAAACGTAGACGCGAAGTCATTGGCTCTCTGCAAATGGGGTTAATTGATGTCGTGGTCGGTACCCATGCGCTCATTCAAGAGGATGTCTTTTTCTCACGGCTTGGTCTCGTGATTACGGACGAGCAGCACCGATTCGGTGTGGAGCAGCGGCGAATTTTACGGAATAAAGGCTTGTCGCCTGATGTCTTGTTTATGACTGCAACGCCAATTCCGAGAACACTGGCCATTACGGCATTTGGCGACATGGACGTCTCGACGATTGATCAAATGCCTGCGGGGCGCAAACCAATTGAGACGACATGGAAAAAGCATGATCAGTTTCCGGCTGTGTTGGAGCAAATGCGGGATGAGCTGCGCAAAGGACGGCAGGCCTACGTGATTTGCCCGCTCATTGAGGAGTCGGAAAAGCTCGATGTGCAAAATGCGATAGATGTACATGCTCAGCTCACACACATTTTCCCTGAATTCGGCGTAGGTTTGATGCATGGGCGATTGCCAGCGAAGGAAAAGGATGCAGTCATGCAAGCCTTTCTCGCGGCAGAGCACGCTGTTCTGGTCAGTACAACGGTCGTAGAGGTCGGTGTGAATGTGCCGAATGCTACCTATATGGTCATTTATGATGCGGAGCGGTTTGGCCTTGCTCAGCTTCACCAATTGCGTGGGCGGGTAGGTCGTGGCTCTGAACAGTCGTATTGTGTGTTGATCGCCGATCCGAAATCAGAGATCGGAAAAGAGCGGATGCGTGTCATGTGCGAGACGACGGATGGATTTGAGCTGTCGCAGCGCGATTTAGAATTGCGCGGACCGGGTGATTTTTTCGGGACAAAGCAAAGCGGCTTGCCGGAGTTTAAAGTCGCTGATCTATTAAGTGATTATAAAGCGCTGGAGGTAGCGAGACAGGAGACTGTCAAGCTGGTAGCAGAGGACTCCTTCTGGCGCGACGAAAAGTATCACTGGCTGCGTGACTATTTGAAGAATGAGGGCGTGCTGGAAGGTGTCGTCTTCGATTAGGAAATGAAGGAAGGCCTTCCCACTTCAAGCGTGTGGGGAGGCTTTTTCTTTTGTGGGGTGAAACCTTAAGCAGGCTATCGACGTCTATCCTCTGTAAGGTAAATTTTTCTAGGAAGCGAGGCGAGTTTTTTGTCTTTGCGAAAAATTCGAGGAATGAGTATGTCCATTGTGTTCGCATTGCTTATCATGACAGGATCCGACTTCGCGCAAGCAACTTCCACGGACAGTCGGATTGCTCAGACTGGCCCATCCCATACGACCAGCCAAACAACAAAGGAATGGAAGCAAAAGGAACTGCCTTACGACTACGCGGCGATGAAAGAAGACGTGGTCATTCAGCTAAACGATGCTCCACAGCTCCGCTCTCCTCGAAGAACGGTCGTGGGACCCGCACCACAGGCGTACACCCTCTTTTTTAAGGAAGCCGTGAACCGTGGAACCGTCGAAGCAGCTATTCGCAAAAATGCCCAGGAAGAGACCAAAAAAGAGGACTTGGGATTCGTGGAGCCGATTTTTACGTTTCACTGGGTGCACGACCGTCAACTGCAATTGCTGGCTACCCTTCCTGATACGCTTGCCAAAGACAGAAGCTGGACGGAATATGTTGTAAATGTAGCAGGAGCGAAGACGGTAAAGGGAAACGTGTTTGACGATACGAATGATTTCTCGGCGGTGGTGTTTGCTCCAGCTCAGATTTGGCGAGTCTCAGTCGATGGCAAGGTAAAAGAAAAAATGACGGACTTTGCCGTCAGGACTCCCATGGAGTTTATCGATCCTGAGGAACGGTATGTACTGCTGGAGCGATTTACAGAATATTGTGAGTGCGATGCCCGGTTCCCCATGCTGTATTCGATTTATGACACACAGTCAAAAGAGCTGACTGCTTATCCAATGGAGCTGACTGACAACTATAGCGGTACAGGCGACTTCATGGCAGATCGTCGCGGCTTCTTTTTCGCGTATCCACCGAAAGGGACAGAAGTACCGAAAAGCGAGTTTGCCACTCGTGTCAAGGTAGATGGATACGTACATGGAGCCAGCTTTAGCCATGATCGCAAGCATGTATTGATGGCAGTAGGCAAGACCGAACAGAAAAAGGATCTCGATCTGGTCGTGTATGATTTGGCGACTGGAAAAGAACGGCGCCTCCCAGGTGTCATCAAAGGATGGGTTCCAACAGATGAGATGAATGGGCAAGTCCAGCCCGTCAGTTTTATGGATGATGGACGTTACGCGACGTTTGAAATGAGAACAGAGGAAGAAAGCTTTGAAGAGCTTCGTCAACGCTACGATTGGCAGTCAGGCAAGGTGATTAGCTGGAATCCACCGGTTCCCAAAGAAGCGTGGTCTGGCTATATCCAGTCGACAGATGGGGCCTATCAAATGTATTGGAATGCAGGGGTGTTTAAAGGCGACGTCAAACTGATGGAAATGAAGCCAGAAGCGATATGGATTCCAGGCACTCACCATTTGGTTTATATCGATTGGGAAAAAGCTGAACAAGGAGCGGAGTCCGTGTCGTCGCTCTTCCTGTTCGATGCCGATCGTAAGCAACAATCTGTGCTGGTGAAAGGACTGCCAGCAAGTGTTTCGATTTTGGGAGCTAGCAACGACGGCAAATGGCTGTACGTCACGACTCCGGACGCATTTGCCCCCTAGGCGTCATATTCCGTTGCCAGCATCGATAAAATGATCAAGGATTCGTAAGTATCGCCAGCTTTTAGGCAATCGCGCAAGGTGCCCTCTATGTGAAACCCTTCGGATAAGTAAAGGCTGCGGGCGCGGTCGTTCGTTTCTTTTACATCCAGCCAGAGTCGATGGGCTTTTTGCTCGATGAATGCCCACTGCTTGATCTGGCGCAGGATGTTGCGACCGTAGCCTTCCCCCTTCACTGCGATTGTAATACGCATAAGCTCAATACTTTGATGAGGATTGGTCAGCCCGGCGATGATCACGTAGCCGACGGGGTGGCCTGTTTCTTTTTTTTCGGCAATCATATGGAGGATGTCCGGGTCGCCAAGAGCGTTGTGGTGCCGATCTTCGCTCCACGGAATAATGAACGGGGTATTCTCTGGCGCATTTTCTACTTCGCATACGAATGGAATGTCTGCTGGTGTAGTGGGGCGCAAGTGGATAGTCATGTGTGTATCTCCTCTTTTGTTTAACATTGGCTTACCATGATCAGATTGCCGTCGGGATCGCGGAAGTTGAACCAGTGGCCATGCTGGATAGGAGTGACGACTTCGACTCCGCTCTCCTCGAGAAAGGCATAAGAGGCTTCGATATCCTGTGTGTTGAAATGAAACAAAGGAGCATCATCTGTGCTGCGCTTCGGAAAGATTTTGCTGTCCAGAACGAGCGTCAGTCCGCTTTGTAAGGGAATGCAGTAGATATGCCCGAACATAATTTCACCGTCTGCGGGAATGCCCAATAGGCGGCAGTACCAGTCGCGTGCGCGCTCGATGTCGCTGACGGCTACAAAAATCGCTCCGATTTGGGGGAGCAGGGGGGAAGTGGTTGTCATTATGATAAAGCTCCTTTCAATGGGTGTTTTTCACAAGGCCGACCCGTCATAATTGTGCACGAAATGTCGGATTGCCCGATTTTGCATCTGCTATTCTGAGGGGGAAAGAGAGGTCATTACCATGGATTTGCTTGCAAAGCTGAATGAGGCTCTGGACTACATCGAAGACAATTTGACAAGCGAGATTGACTACAAAGAAATCGCTCGGGTAGCTTGCTGCTCCGAGTATCACTTCAAAAGGATGTTTTCTTTTCTGGCTGGTGTTCCGCTATCCGAGTATATCCGGCGTCGGCGCATTACGCTTGCAGCTTTTGAGCTGGCGGACAGCAACGAGCGGGTCATTGACATTGCGATCAAATACGGATACGGATCGGCTGACTCCTTTACCAGAGCTTTTCAGAATGTGCATGGAGTCACTCCGACTGAAGCCAGACATATCGGCCATTCCTTGAAGGCTTATCCGCGAATGACCTTTCATCTATCCATTAAAGGAGGCAGTGTCATGAACTATCGCATGGAAGAAAAAGAGGCATTTCGCATAGTGGGTCTGAAAAAAAGAGTTCCGTTGATTTATCGTGGAGTCAATCCAGAGATTGCGGCCATGTGGGCTTCATTAAATAGGGAGATGATTGAGCAACTGAAGTCGCTATCCGATGTTAAGCCACTTGGACTGATCAGTGCGTCCACGAACTTTTCAGAAGGTCGGTTGGAATATGGCGAGCTCGACCACTATATCGGCGTAGCCACTACAAAAGCTTGTCCGGACAATCTGGCGGTACTCGAAGTTCCTGCTTCCACCTGGGCGGTCTTCGAAGCAGTGGGTCCTTTTCCTGACACGCTGCAAGATGTCTGGGCCCGGATTTATTCGGAATGGTTTTTATCCTCTGGTTATGAACAGGCTGAGGGTCCAGAGATTTTGTGGAACGAAAATAAAGAGATTTCATCACCAACCTTTCGAAGCGAAATCTGGATTCCTGTCGTGAAAAAGTAACCCCTTATTGGATTCGCTCTCGCCTGCGGAACACCTACTGACGCGTGCTTATCCGGGAAGAAATAATTACCAACTTTTTTTGCGCGAGACAGGCATAAAAGCGAACGTTTGTTTGCTATAATAAGAACAAAGCAAAACAGGAACATAAGTTCTTATTAGGGGATGATCGTGTGTCCAATGCGAACAAGCGGATCGTGTTTTTGATCGACATGCAGAGCTTTTATGCCAGTATCGAGAAAGGGGCCAATCCAGAGCTGCGAAACAAGCCGATTGTCGTCGCAGGTGATCCAGAGCGGCGCAGCGGAGTTGTGCTGGCAGCGTGTCCGATTGCCAAGTCATATGGAGTGGTCGCTGCCGAAGCGCTATGGCAGGCGCAGCAAAAGTGTCGCCAGCTCGTCGTCGTTCGTCCGCGCATGGAGATGTACATTCGCATCTCCATGCAAATCACTCGCATATTCGAGGCATTTACTGACAAGGTGGAGCCGTACTCGATCGATGAGCAGTTTCTCGACGTGACAGGCAGCGTCCATCTGTTTGGTGATCCGCTGCAGATGGCTGCACAGATTCGGCAGCGCGTCTGGATGGAGACGGGAATCAACTGTCGGGTAGGCATCGGAGAGAACAAGGTACTGGCCAAGATGGCCTGTGACAATTTCGCCAAGAAACGGGAAGAAGGCGTTTTTTGGCTCAAACGGGAGACGTTAGCGGATACGCTCTGGAAGCTTCCGATTGAAAAGCTGTTCGGGGTAGGCTCACGTATGAAGCGGCATTTTCATCGAATGGGCGTCTATCAGATCGGGCAGCTTGCAGATATGAGGCCAGCCATCCTCTCCCGACATTGGGGGGTAAACGGGGAAGTGCTGTGGCGCACGGCTCACGGAATCGACGATTCACCTGTGGCTTTGGATTCCTATGATTCACAAAAAGGGATCGGTCATCACATGACGTTGCCTCGGGATTACCATACAGCGGCGGAAATCAAAGTGGTGCTTTTAGAACTGTGCGAAGAAGTGTGCCGTCGGGCGCGGAAAAAGGAGCTGATGGGCTCCGTTCTGTCTGTGGGCTGTCGTGGGGCCGATTTGGCTGCTGGAACAGGCTTTGGGCGGCAGATGAAGCTCACGGAACAGACAAATGATGCCATGACTTTGTACGAAGCGGCCTGCTTTCTGTTTGACCGTCACTGGCAGGAAACGCCCGTCCGCAGTATCGGGGTCAATTTGGGGCAGCTTGTCCCTGACAACGTGGTGCAACTGAATCTGTTTACGGATAATCACAAGCGGCGTTCGTTGGCACAAGCCATGGATGATATCCGGACCCGATACGGTCAGGACGCCATCCTGCGCGCCACCTCTGTCTTGGAAGCGGGACAGGCGAAAGAACGCGCACGTAAAATCGGAGGACACTACAAGTGACGGAGCCGATGGTGTCAGACGAGCAGGAATTGATACGCCAGTATATTTTATTTGGCATTTTGTTTCGGGCAGTCATGGCCGATCTGGGGCAGATGCGGATTGTGCCGTTGAAGTTTTCTTATCAGATGATGTTCGAGGAGCTCTCGCGGTGGGCGGAGCGGCAGCATCACCAACTGCGTCGCATCTTGCGGCAGCGGGGTTGCACAGTCGTCAGCTCACGACGTCAGGGACATATGTATGTCGTCCACTATCGACAACGCGGGTACGTGCGAGAAGCGATCTATACGATTGAGGTATTGCGGGCAGAGTGTCAGGAGCTCGTCCATTTGTGGACCCGATATGAACAGCGAGGAGAGAACAAGCGATGAGGGAAAAACGCGTGTCCAAAAAGGAAAATGTATTCGTGGCCAGTCGGTTTGTACTGCCGGAGCATCGGGAAATGTATTTGCGCATCAAGGAAGAAGAGCGCCGCTATGTACCACCCGAGCTGGATCAGGAGCAGCTTAGCGCCTTGAGCGAGCTGGTATGGCAGGCGTTCCAGACAGAGAGCCCCCTGACGCTGACCTATTATGACGGGCGAGAGCCGCGACGCCTGTCTGCCCGCATCATCCATATTGATCAAGCGGCGAGACGCCTCAAGCTTCGGGCAGGCTCTGAGATTCATTGGGTTCCTTTTGCCAGGCTGCTGCATGTGGAGCTGACAACGAATTTCTAAATCGAGGAAATACAGGTACATGATGGGCAAGGCATGAGAATTCAGGAAATCGGCAAAAATAGGCCTCTTTTTCAAAAGCAAGCGGCAAAAAACAGCGTGCCGCGTTGAAACGGTGTGTGCGAGGAAGATGTGAGATTCCTGAAACGAAAAGCGGTCAAAAACAACCGTTTTTCGTGTTTTTTTGGCTTACACGGATTTTGCCAGAAGGGAGGTTTCCCTGTATTGTTAGATTATCTTTTGAAGCATATATTTGACGGATAGAACAAAGGAGATTTTACATGCTAGCACAAGAAATGGGTGTCATATTCACCAAGCACGCCGATCAAATTACTTCCAAGCGTTGGGGAGAATTCATGCAACAATTGGAGGAAAAAGGCCTGTACGTGCTCATTGAGACAGACACGATCGGAAGAGTGATGAGTCCATTGGGCGGATTGATGCCCATGCCGTGTAAAAGTGAGACGCTCCATATTGTGACAGCTGATGAGCTGGAGCAGCGCGGCTTGCCGCTCGGTCACCACATCGTAACGAAAACGAAAGAAAAAGTAGCCCAATCATAATCGAAAAACCAACGCAACCTTTCCCGTGGGAGCTAGCTTCCAAGGGGGAAAGGTTTTTTGTTGTTAAAACCCGCTAGGCAAGTCAGCCGAAGCGGGTTTTGTTTTGTCATGGGTGCACGCTTCGTTCAGTTGTCTGCTTTTTTAGCAGCAGGGACGTGACGAAATAGCTTGGTCATGCACACCCACGCGATGAGTGGACCGATTCCGATACACAGAATCAACCAGTTCAGCGTGAGGGGCGAGACGCTTAAAGACGTTACTAGCAGAAAGACCAGAATCCCCACCAACCGACCAACGTCCAGAGCGAACTCTCGCAGTACGACATACTCGACCCGATTACGCGCGCTCTCTTCGTTTGTGCCAATCAGATCAAAAATCGTGGAGAGCATGGGCACTGAAAACAGCGGATAAGCGATGGACACGGCAATCCCGAAAATAATCAGTGTCGTAAAGCTCACTTGCCAAAAAAATACAAAGAGAATCCCCCACATGATGACAGAACCAGCGAGCATTCCCCACTTGCGATAGCGAGGAGTGAACCATTTGGCGATCAGAAAGTAGCTCACCAGTCCGACGGCAGATGTAATCAACCAGTAGTTGCCGAGAGTCATCTCGCTTTTCGTGGAAATGTAGACGAGTAGACCGATCACAAAGCCGAATACGCCTTCACGCAGTCCTTGACCAGCCAAAGCGCCAGCCGCCCAGCGCCACTCGGGCTGATCACGCAAACAACGTAAGGAAAAGCTCCAGGCATACGTCCCTTCCGATTGGCGTTTTTTCAGAAAAAAGCTGATGAACACGCCGACGACAAATAGCGCAAGAGAGATCCCGAAAATAAGGGAGTAGCCGCTATTCCCTGGAAGCCGTGTAATGAGCAACCCTGATATCCAGGGCGCGAGCATGCCGCCAATGGAAGCAAGTAACCCTGCCCAACTGTTGAAAAGGTCACGGTTATCGGCATTCGTGATTTCGAAGTATACCACATTAAAAGAAAGCCAGAAAAATCCACTCGCCATACCCTGAACGAGCCCAAGCGGTACAGCATAAGAGACGGCCTTTGGACCCGCCAGAAGAACGAGCAAATAAAAAAGGGCAGAAACCGCCATTCCGGCACGCAAGACATTCATTTTGTTCAAATTCTTGACGTACCAGCCAGCAAGCCAGAAGGTAAGAGCACCTGCAAGATGGGCGGAAAAAGTAAACCAAGCGATCGGTGCAAATTGACTCTTTACTTTCCACAAATAGACGTTTACAAACGTGCCAGAAAGGGCGCCAGCGGCAATGAATACAGCGTTGACCAGGAGCAGTAGCTTGGCTTGATTGTCCAGACGACCTGATGGCTTTTTCTGAGAAGGCTCGTGGCGCGACATTTTCAGACCAGTGGACTCCCGCATTTGAAGGAAGGATGGAAGGCGTTTTTTTGTTTTTTGCTGCATACGTTCCCTCCGCGCAAAAATAGGACATGAACATAACGTGCCCTACCGCTGCTGCTTTCAACAGGGAAGTAAGTAAACACCATGTTTTCCCAAGCAAAAAAGCGAAGTACGCAATTTTTTGAACGTTATTTCATTTCAGGGAGGAAAACGACTAGCAGCAAACAAATTAAGAGAGGATAGGCATACGAAAATTCAGAAGTGAACAGAAAAGAGGTCACGAGATGGCGACAACCATTTTTAGAAATGGACGCATTTACACAGGAGACTCCAGGCATTTGTTCGTACAGGCGTTGGTCGTTCGGGATGGAATTGTCCATGACTTGGGCAGCGATGCGGACATGCTTCTTCAATATGGAGGTAGTGATGCAACGGTCATTGATCTGCAAGGATATACCGCTACCCCGGGATTGATTGACAGCCACCTGCACTTGGGATGGCTCGGTCTCACCTTTTTGCAGATGGATTTGAGCAAAGCTCGCTCCAAGGATGAGATGTTGTTTCTCTTAAAAGAAAAAGCGCAAGCCACACCTGAAAATGCGTGGATACAAGGCTATGGCTGGGATGAGAATTTGTTCGCGGATGGTGGGGGCATTCCTGCCATTGAAGAGCTTGATCAAGCTGCCCCGCATTGCCCGATTCTTCTGGCACGAATATGTGGTCATGCGAATTTGGTAAACAGTAAGGCATTGGAGCTATGTGGCTATCATCGTGACATGGAGGTGCCTGCGGGGGGAGTCATTGTACATGATCCTGTGAGCGGAAAGCCAACAGGTATGCTCCTAGAAACTGCCTCCAACCTGATTACGAAGCATATTCCGAGACCTGCCTACGATCAGTTGAAGCAAAGCCTGCGCAGCTCGATTCGCTATGCAGTGGCGCATGGATTGACAGGGGCGCATACGGAGGATTTGCGTGAATTGGGCGGACTTGCGCAAACGTATCGGCTCTATGATGAGCTCATCAATGGCGAAGAGCTTGCACTGCGCAGCAACCTGCTTGTCTACTATCCGCATATGCATGAGCTGCGCGACTTAAACATGACGGCAGGTTACGGAAACGCTCATGTGCAAATCGGTGCGGTGAAAATCTTTGCAGATGGGGCATTAGGACGCAGGACGGCTTACCTGTCAGCTCCGTACGCTGATGATCCGAGTACCTGCGGTTATCCTGTGCATGAGCAAGACGAGCTGACAGAGCTGGTTCGACAAGCACGTGGACTCGGGATGCCCATAGCCGTACACACCATTGGCGACAAAGCGCTGGAAATGGTGCTAGACAGCTTGGATCAGTTCCCGGCAGTCGCTTATCGGGACCGCCTCATTCATACTCAAATCTTGCGACCAGATCTGCTGGACCGCTTGAAGCATCCTCATCGCATCGCAGATATCCAACCGCGTTTTCTTGCAGGAGACTTCCCGTGGGTGATGGATCGCGTAGGACAGGAGCGGATTCAGTACTCCTACATCTGGAAAACAATGATGAATGACGGAATCATTTGCGCTGCGGGCTCGGATACACCAGTAGAACCTATCGATCCTCTGTTGGGGATACACGCAGCCGTCACGCGCAAAGCACCGGGAGAAACACACGATGGATACTTCCCACAAGAAAAACTGACGATGGAGGAAGCCATTCATCTGTTTACATTAGGTAGTGCGCAGGTGACGAACGAAGATCATGTCAAAGGCACGCTGTCTCGTGGAAAATATGCAGATATGACCGTCTACTCCAAAGACCTGTTTACCATCGATCCAGACGAGCTGCTCTCGACTAAGGTCATGATGACCATCATTGGCGGAAAAGTTTGCTATACGTCTTGAAAAAATAACCCGAAAATCAGAGCAGCGGCTGTCCTTGGACAATGAAGTAAAGTCCTGGATTGCCGCTGTTTTATGGAACGATCTACTTTTCAGATATACTTGCCAGGTGTTCTTCAAGACGATCCATGGTCTGTTCGGCACCAGGGACGGCATATGTTTTCACCTTATCAAACACAGCGGCAGGTTCTTCAAAAACGGTGCGATAAGTGAGTTTGGTTTTGCCATTCAGATCCTCAAAGATGGCTGTCGCAAGAAAATGAGGAAACACAGTATGCTTGAAGACGATCCGCTCGAGTTCAACAACCTCGACGAAGACGTTGGTGTTGGGAAAATCAACGCCATCAGGACCGTGCATGATAAACTGCCATGTACCGCCCGGTTTTAGATCAAACTTCTGGGAAGTGGTCGTAAAACCTCGAGGCCCCCACCACTTCGACAGGTTTTCCTCTTTCGTCCAAGCATCAAACACAAGATCGCGTGGAGCATTAAAAACGCGGGTGATCACAATCTCGCAGTCACCTACTTGTGTTGCGAATTTGTTTGTTTCATTGTTTACGTTCATTTCCATCCCTCCATAGTAACTAGCTTCGTCATGAATAAACCCATTTTTTCAATCATAGCAAATCAATCAGGCATGGATTTCTTACAGATTGCTCTCTTGCATGACCCATAAGCGAAACCCGACTCAGGATAAGTGAGTCGGGTTTTTTGTCAACTGCTTTCCGCGCAGCAAGCTCTTCACATCGATTTCCGCAATCAGTACACTGATCAAAACGAGACCTGCGCCTATGTACCCGCGAATAGACAGTGTTTCGCCTGTAACCAAGAAGGCAAACAGGGCTGCAAAGACTGGCTCCAAGGAAAAAATAACACCCGTGTGCGTGGCGGTCGTATATTTTTGGGCCACCGTTTGTACGACAAAGCCAATTGCACTGCACAATACGCTAAGGGCGAGTACGGCGATCCAAGCCTCTGTAGTCTGGGGCAATGTGGGAGTCTCCAACGCAAAAGAAAAAACAATGCCCAGCAGTGCTGTAAAGCCAAGCTGGTAAATCCCCAACTGGATCGTATCCGATTGATTGGCCCATCGGCCTGTTACGGTAATATGTGTAGCGTAAAAGAGGGCACCAGCGATACACAAAAGGTCTCCTTGGCTGATGCGAAATTCAGCGCTTAGTGTGAGCAGGCCGATGCCGATCATGGCCAGTCCAGCGCCGACAAAGACTCTTTTTTCAGGACGGTTTCTCAAAAGAATAGATAAGAGCGGAACGAAGATAACGGTCAAGCTAACGAGAAAGCCTGCCTGGGAAGCCGTTGTTGATTTCACTCCGTTCGTGATGGTGGCAAAAACCCCGAAAAGGAGCGCACCGAGTACGAACGCATGGAGCAATGTTTTTCGATTCGTGACACGCAAGCGTTTATGGAACAAGGCGGCTGCCAGTAGAAAAGCAATGCCAAAGCGGATACCGATCAGATTGAAAGTTTCCAAATCCTTCAATCCCATTTGCATAAACACATACGAGGTCCCCCAAAACAGGGTGACCAAAATCATAGCCAAATCGGCTTTTACTTGCGGTTTCATGATGGGATAAGCCTCCTTGCCCGGGTAAAAGCGGGTCCTAATCAGTGTTGCGCCATAAACAGTATACGAGTATCGTTTAAATAAGAAAAATGAATGTTTGTGATGATTTTCATGAATCGGATTCATGTAAAGGGGACGAAGAAGGGTGAGTTTGAACAAGTTTGAGGTATTCATCACCGTTATGGAGTCAGGGAGCTTAACCAAAGCTGGCGAAATACTAGGTCTGACACAATCAGCGATCAGCCATGCGATTGCGAGTTTGGAGCGGGAATTTGGGTTTTCGCTTTTGACCAGAGGACGATCGGGCATTAGCCTCACGAGTAATGGGGAGCGACTGCTTCCTTACATGCGTGAGACGTTGCGCTGCCATGAGCGGATGAAACAAGAGGTGTTTGCCATCAACGGGTTGGAGGTCGGGACGGTGCGAATTGGGACGTTCACGAGTGTATCCACGCAATGGCTTCCCGGAATCCTCAAGCGGTTCCAAGACCAGTATCCGGCGATCGAGATTAAGCTGATGGAAGGTTATTACGATGGAATTGAGAGCTGGATTCAAACCGGAGAGATTGATTTCGGCTTTGTCTCCTTACCGACAACAGAGGATTTGGAATGTATTCCTTTAAAAAAGGATCAGATGTATTTGCTGGTGACAGAGGAACACCCGCTCTACGGAGAGGAGCGGGTGCATGTGAGCCGATTGGCCGAAGAAACATTTATTATGCCGAAGACGGGCTGTGACAATGATATACAGCGCTTGTTGGCCGAGTATCAGATCGAGCCGCGCATCAAATATGAAGTGGGAGATGACCACGCGATTATTGCTATGGTGCAAAATGGCCTCGGGATTAGCATCCTTCCAGAAATGATTTTGTTCCGCTTGCCTGCAAATATCCGGATGATCCCGCTTGAAGGGGAGCATTACCGTTCGCTGGGGGTGGCAGCAACCTCTTTTTCCAAGCAGTCACCGGCTGCCAAACGCTTCTTGCAGTTTGTAACCGATTGGGTAAACGAGCAGCAGGCGTAATTCAGACAGACAAATCGCTCCTGACTTCCTTCGCCAACGACTGCTTTCGGGCAAAGGGCAGGTACAACAAGAAAAACAACGCGAGCGCTACACCTTCCAACGAAACGATGTACCACGGATACGGGCCCAAAAAGTCAATCAGACTGGGATTGTCCGGTTTGCGCGAGACAAATAAGTAATTTCCGCCCGTCCATAGGTTGACGAAAAGTGCGACGAGCAATAGCAGGTTTAAAAAGCCCATCGTTTTCCAAATCGAACGGACAGTCGGACGGTAGCCTTCTACCCACGTCATGTACAGGCAAGCAAGGACGATTCCCGCGTGGGCTACAAAAAAATGCACAAAGCGAAAATGCGGAAATGGATAAAACAACTCGGGGGTAAGCAATGCCTGCATGGCGCCGCCAATCCCGGCAAAAAACGTAATCTCATACAGCCCGTAGCTTCTCGTCACCAGCATCACGGTAGAAAGAAGGAGCGTCACGCTACACAACTGCAAGGGCAATGTGTAAGCAGCCGTCCAGCTCTCGGTATAAACATGCCAAAGCTGATAACAAATCTCTGACAAAAGCAAGATTCCCGCAAGTACGTAACGCGTGGCGAGTCGAGTTGTCGGGGCTTGGAGCTTTTGTCGAAAGAAATAGGTGAGCACGACCAGACAGAGCACAAGAATCAAAGTGATAACGTGAGAAGTGGAAAACAGCCGAAACGGCTCTCCTGTCAGGAAAAGTGAAAAATAGGGTGAGGTCATGATGATCTCCTCTTTGTTTATTATTTTTTATATTTGAAAATTCACGAAATTTTAACAGATAGCTCTTTGTCTCATATAAATCTTTGGTTATAATATAAATAGACTACGTTACATCATTGAGAGGAGATATAGTCTTGAACTTAGTGCTCACGGAAAAACAATGCAAGTCTTGCCAGGCTCGCTTGACCGAGTATGAAATCGAGAACAATGGTGCGCTCTGCATGGAATGCTTCAAGGAAGAAAAAGGCGAGTAAAAGTAACAGCAAGGCATACGGCAACTGACTGTCTACTGCTATCTAATAATAGACCCTTTCAATCAGACCCTCTCTTTTTCATAGAGAGGGTCTGATTTTTTTACAGGCCTTATTCCGGGAGTGGAATGATGAGTTCCATTCTTCGGCTGCCGTCTTTCATGCTTGTTTCAAACAAGATCAGTGTCAGTGTGCTGTTCGGCTCCGCTTTTTTTACTTTCAGTGTATGGGTAAAATCGCCCCAATCAGGAGCAGCGGTCGTAGCCTGCACGGAACCTTGCGTCAGCTCGTTATGTCCATCTTCTACGACATAATTGAGTACAGCTTCGAATACGCTCGCCTGTCCTTTGATTTCAAACGTGTCTTGGGCGGTCTTCTTCACAGTGACATTGCGGAAAATATCATTGGCATAGACAGTCTCCTGTTGAGCTGGTTGTTCCGTTGATGGTTTTTCAGGCGTTGTAGGTGGTTGCGTGGTTGCGGGTGGCTTCTGTTGTTCTGTTGGAGTGGAAGGGCTATTTGTGTCACTCGTGCATCCTTGCAGCAAGCCAATCGTCAACAGCAGCAAAAGCATTTTTTTCATGGTATCCCTCGATTCTGTCTGGTATGAAATGGTACCTACAAATAGTAAGACGTAAAAACAAATAAGAGGTTTCAGGTGGATAGGTCTTCCTGCGTCAAACTGTGGTAGAATGGAGAGGAAGTAGCAACCATTATTCCTAGAAGGCTGGTCTGATAAGAATGGAACAACAGACGTTTCGAGTGGAAAAAGACTTTCTCGGCGAGAAGCAAATTCCAGTAAATGCTTATTATGGCGTGCAAACGATGCGAGCAACGGAAAACTTCCCAATCACCGGGTATCGTCTTCATTTTTCCCTCATCAATGCAATGGCAATGGTTAAAAAAGCAGCTGCGATGGCAAATATGGAAGTTTCCAGATTGAATCCGCGTTTAGGAAATGCAATTGTCGCTGCGGCGGAAGAAATCATGCAAGGAAAATGGCATGATCAATTTATCGTCGATCCGATTCAGGGCGGAGCAGGTACTTCAATCAATATGAATGCCAACGAAGTAATCGCGAACCGCGGTCTTGAAATGCTTGGTGAGAAAAAAGGGGATTATTTCCACTTGAGCCCCAATACACATGTTAACATGTCTCAGTCCACCAATGATGCTTTCCCAACAGCCATTCATATTGCAACACTCACCCTGTTGGAAAAGCTGCTTGTGACGATGGATAAGATGCATGATGCATTTGGTCAAAAAGCACAAGAATTCGATGATGTCATTAAAATGGGAAGAACGCATTTGCAGGATGCGGTTCCGATTCGCTTGGGCCAAGAATTCGAAGCATACCGTCGAGTACTTGAGCGCGATATCAAGCGTATCAAGCAATCTCGTCAGCATTTGTACGAAGTGAATATGGGAGCGACTGCGGTAGGAACGGGTTTGAATGCTGATCCTCGTTACATTACCACAGTAGTTAAGCATCTTGCTGACATCACGGGCTTCCCGCTGACAGGTGCAGAGCATCTCGTGGATGCTACACAAAACACAGATGCGTATACAGAAGTATCAGCAGCACTTAAAGTTTGCATGATGAATATGTCTAAAATCGCGAATGACTTGCGTTTGATGGCATCAGGACCTCGAGCTGGACTGGGTGAAATCTCCTTGCCAGCACGTCAGCCAGGCTCCTCGATCATGCCAGGAAAAGTCAATCCTGTTATGGCAGAGCTCATCAACCAAGTAGCGTTTCAAGTCATCGGAAATGACCATACGATTTGTTTGGCATCCGAGGCAGGTCAGCTAGAATTGAACGTTATGGAGCCAGTGCTTGTCTTCAACTTGCTGCAATCGATCAGCATTATGGACAATGCATTCGATGTCTTTACGCGTCACTGCCTGGAAGGAATCGAAGCAAACCGCGAGCGCATGAAAGAATACGTGGAAAAAAGCGTTGGCGTCATTACTGCTGTGAATCCTCACCTCGGGTATGAGACTGCTGCACGCATTGCCCGCGAAGCTATTTTGACAGGAAAGTCTGTACGTGAGCTGTGCTTGCAACACAATGTACTGACAGAAGAAGAACTGGATCTGATTCTCGATCCATTTGAAATGACTCATCCAGGTATTGCTGGAGCATCCTTGCTGGATCGCAACTAAACCGAAAAACTCCCGCGCTTTGCACATGCGAAGCAGCGGGAGTTTTTGCTTGCAAAAGGAAGAGTTTGTACTACTTTTTCGGAAGCTGATCCAAGCTCTTGAATTCATAACCTTGCTTGCGTGCTTCATCGATTATCGTCCCGAGAGCCTCTGCATTGTCTTTGGAGACAGAATGGAGCAGAATAACAGCACCGGGATGCAATTGGGCCATCACGTTATCATAAGCGTATTTTGCCCCACGCTGGACTTTGGTATCCCAATCCTTATAGGCAACCGACCAAAAGACATTGGTATAGCCCAATTCTTTCGTCACAGCAAGAGTGCGATCGCTGAAAATTCCTCTAGGAGGTCGCAAATAACGCATGGTAGCTTGTCCGGTCACTTGCTGGACGGCATCACTTACTTTCGTCAATTCATCTCTGATTTTCTGATTCGGTACGGTCGTCATATCAGGATGGCTCCACGAATGGTTGCCGATCAGATGCCCCTCTTTTGCCATTCGCTTTAATAACTCCGGCTGTTCCTTCACAAAATGTCCTGTCACAAAGAAAATAGCGGGGACTTTTTTCGCGAGAAGGGTATCTAAAATCTTTGGTGTAAAGCCATTTTCATAACCGTTATCAAACGTTAAGTAAAGCTCTTTTTTTGTAGTATCTCCTAAAAAAACCGCACCGTGTCGATCCACAATGCCTTTAAAACCTTCCTCATTGATAGAGGGTAACTGACCATTCTTGCTCTTTTTAAATCCAAAATGGTACGGGTGATCTGGTGAGGCCATAATCGAGTCAACTGGCAAGGCATTTGTAAGCAACAAGCTAATCCCGATCAACAAGCTTTTGATCCATCGTCTTTTCAATAATGAGCTCTCCCTTCTGTAGCGAAGTCATGATGTATTGGAGTTGATTCCCTCAAAAGTTTGTCCAGTCTACTTCCAAATATGTAACCGTTACGTATGCAACAGTAGCTTGTTAGGTGCATGCGTTACTTGCAAGGGCAAGTTGTGCAAAAGTCTACTGTGTGGTAGGGGACAACTGTCCATACATGAAAAAGGAACTTTTCATATAGTATCAATGTCGACAGTAAATCTGTTGGCAAATGCCGCCAAGAGATCATCTATACCCAGGAGGTGTGGTTAACATGGACGAATGGTTGGAGCAATTGCGTGAGGCACTTGGTGAAGGTGCAGAAGAAATGGAAGTAAAAATCGAATACGAAGATGGCACTACGAAAAAATTATACTTTGGCACTAATGACGACGATGACGATGACGAAGATGAAGAAAATGAAGACTATGCTGAAGAAGATTCTGATGCTGAAGATTCCGAGGACGAAGATTCTGACGACGAAGATTCCGATGACGCCTAATTGATTTTTATATGTGGGAAAAGATACGCTTTCATGCGTATCTTTTTTCAGTTGCATTCTGTAATATTAAACATATTTCAAGATGAGGATGGAACAGAAAATGAGCTTTCAAGTGAGCCATCAAATGATAAAAGAATGGTGTGGTCGTCTTTCTTATGAGAGAGGAAAGGCTTTTTACCGTTCTGGGAACGTGCTCGTGGAGCATTTTCAACCGGAACCTGCTTGGATCAAAACGACAGTGGACGCAGGAAAAAATAACTATCAAGTCACTATTGAACTGGACGAGGCTGGTATGGCAGCAGTGTGTAGTTGCCCTACTTTGGCGTCGTACGATCACTACTGCCAACATATCGCAGCTTCGTTGTTAACCTTGCGTGATCTGCAAGCAGAGGAGCATCCTGGCAGCTATTCCACTTCCTTTACCACGAGACAAGCAGGCGTGACAACACAGCCTGATTCGCAACTAACAGAGGGATTGTTCGGCTTGTTCGTGGACCGGCCGATTCGGACAAGCCATAATCGTGTGTTGCTAGATTCACGAACAACACTTGCCTTGGAAATCATATGTAAAATCGTACCGTACGGCTTTCGCAAGAGCATGATCGGAATAGAGCTGAAGCTAGGGCCAAAGAGGTTGTACATCGTAAAGGATATTCGCGTGTTTTTAGACCGGATGGATAAGCAGCAAGTGCATCGATTCTCTAGCCAATTTACCTATGATCCGAATTTGCATCGCTTTTTGCCAGAGCATGAAGCCATCCTCCGCGAACTCTTGCAAATTTATCGCACGGAAAAAATATATCGCGAAACTGCAAGCTACCATTATCAGGAACAGAAGCATGTGGGTGGGGAACGGGTTCTTCTTGTTCCACCATTTACCTGGGAGCGGTTATTTACATTGCTACTTGCCGCACCTTCTGTTCACATTCAGCATCATGACCACATTTATCCAACGTTTGCATGTATAGATGAGCCGCCGCCACTTTACTTCGAATTTGACCAGACAAAAACCGATCAATATCAACTGGAAGTTCAAGGCTTCAGGCAAATCACTGTCTTGGAAGCTTACGGATTGTTGCTCGTAGATGGTATATGGCACAGACTGCCGAAGGAACAATGCCACAGTTTGGCAGAGCTAAAGCACTTGTTAGAATCTCATAGCAGTGAGCGGATTCACATTCCCGCGGAAAAAATCGAACCATTCATGGTGCAGATTGTCCCGGCCCTGATGAAACTGGGGAAGGTGCAAATTGCAAAAGCTGTCTCCGAACGGGTCGTGCAATTCCAGTTAAAAGCCAAGCTGTATCTGGATCGGGTAAGGGACCGACTTCTGGCGGGACTGGAGTTTCAATACGGTGATATCATCATCAATCCGCTGGAAGGACAGGAAGGGGGAGGACAACGTGGCAGTGAGCTGATTTTAATGCGTGACGGGGAGAAGGAGCGGCAGATTTTAGAGCTGATGGAGGAGGGTGCCTTTACCCGCACGGAAGGAGGGTATTTTCTAGATGACGAGGAAGCCGAGTATGACTTCCTTTATCACGTCGTCCCAAAGCTGGAAAGGCTGTTAAAGGTATACGCGACAACTTCCGTAAAAATCAGGATTCAGCCTCTTCACATCCCCCCTAAAGTCAAAGTGGATGTTGATGAGAGAACAAATTGGCTCGATTTTCGCTTTGATATGGATGGGATACCAGAGTCCGAGATCCGAAGTGTTATCCAATCGGTAGAAGAAAAGCGCAGATATCATCGGCTGTCGAATGGAGCGCTTCTGCCGCTTGAGACAAAGGAATTTGAGCAAATCAATCGTTTCCTGGACGAAATGGGCATGCAATATGCTGAGCAAATGGGAAGTGGTTTTCAACTGCCTGCTTTTCGCGGGCTGCGCTTGCTTGATTTACCCATGCAGGGACAGTCTGTTCAGCTAGGGAAATCATTGCGCCAGTTTTTGGAGAATATGCGTAACCCTGATAATCTGGACTTTCCCGTACCCGAATCTTTGCGGGGGACCCTTCGCGATTATCAGAAGTATGGCTATCAATGGATGAAAACATTGGCACACTACGGCTTTGGGGGAATTCTCGCTGACGATATGGGCTTGGGGAAGACAGTGCAAAGTATTACCTTTCTGCTCTCTGTTCTGCCCGAAATCCGAGAACAAAAGCTCCCAGCGATTATCGTGGCTCCTGCCTCTCTTTTATACAATTGGCACAATGAAATCAAAAAGTTCGCGCCAAATATCCGTAGCGTGATTTTGGATGGCACGAAGGAAGAGCGGAATCAAATCGTAAACGAGCTGTCGCAAATCGATGTGCTCATTACCTCGTATCCGCTCTTGCGTCGTGATCATGCCCAGTTCGAGGAGCATTCCTTCCACACCTTGATCTTGGATGAAGCGCAAACCTTCAAAAACTATGTCACGCAAACAGCTCAGACCGTTAAACGAATAAAAGCCAAGCATCGCTTTGCCCTGACAGGAACACCTGTGGAAAACAGGGTAGAGGAGCTGTGGTCCATCTACGATGCTGTTTTCCCTGAGCTATTTCCGGCACGAAAGGAATTCCTTGACTTGCCGCGAGATACGATTGCGAAGCGGACGCGTCCCTTTTTATTGCGCAGGCTCAAGACTGAGGTACTGAAGGAATTGCCGGCCAAAATTGAAACACTGCAAAGCGCGAGACTGTTGCCAGAACAGAAAAAGCTGTATGTCGCCTATTTGGCGCAGCTCCAACAGGAAACAGTGAAGCATTTGTACAATAAAGGCTTTCAAAAAAATCGGATCAAAATTCTCGCAGGCTTGACGAGACTGCGCCAAATTTGTTGTCATCCAGCGCTGTTCGTCAAAGAGTATGATGGAGGGTCAGCCAAGCTCGAACAGCTATTCGAGATTATCGGTGAATGCAAAAACGCTGGGAAGCGCGTTTTACTCTTTTCTCAATTTACGGAGATGCTAGGGATAATCGGACGCGAGCTGGGGTATCACGGCGTCCCGTTTTTCTATCTGGATGGACAGACGCCAGTGGCAGAGAGACTAGATTTGTGCAACCGATTTAACGAGGGAGAGCGGGATTTGTTTCTCATGTCATTGAAAGCTGGGGGGACAGGATTGAATGTGACGGGTGCGGACACCGTAATCTTGTATGATCTGTGGTGGAATCCCGCTGTGGAACAACAGGCTGCTGATCGTGCCCATCGTATCGGCCAAAAGAAAGTCGTTCAAGTGATCAGGCTTGTCGCAGAGGGAACGGTCGAAGAGAAAATGTACGAGCTGCAACAAAAAAAGAAAAACTTGATCGAGGAAATCATTACACCGGGGCAAGAGGCAATCTCATCTTTAACCGAGCAAGAAATACGTGAATTGCTGATGATTTAACAAGAACAGCTTGACTGTCGCTACCATGCGAGGGGTCAAGCTGTTTTTTTGCGAGACTTTATCCCTGTGCGAATAACGAATTGGCAGACTCCCAATGATATTTGTCCGGTTCGAGAAAAGGACATAGCGAATAGCTTATGGAGAAGGACGAAGGCATCACCACAGAAGTGTGGGGGGAATGGAATGGAACAATATGTGATTAAGCCATGGGATACCCGAGAAGGGAATGTGGAAACGCCGGCTAACTGGGATTTGACAGTGCCACCGGAAGTAGATGCGATCGCAGATCAAGTGATCAAAGAGTATGACATGTCAGTGAAGAGTCGTACGCTCATTACTTCCAAGCCAGACAAAGGCGGGGCGATTTGGCGCATCGAGACAGATAAAGGTCCGCGTAGCCTAAAGGTACTGCACCGTACGCCTGAACGCAGTCTCTATAGTGTGGCTTTCCAAGAATACGTCGTCAAACAGGGGGCAAGGGTACCAGCACTGATTCCTGCCCGAAATGGCAGTCTTTATGTAGAAAAAGGTGGGAAACTCTGGATTGTTACCGATTGGATTGCCTTGCAGCCGGCAACAAAAGTAGATTTGGTAGGCGCGCAAGAGCTTTGCTACGGTCTTGGTGAATTCCATCGTCATTCGAAAGGCTACGTTCCGCCTACAGGAGCCAAAAACTCTTCCCGCTTATATCGCTGGCCCAATCATTATCAAAAGATTGCCAAAAAAATCGGATGGATGCGGGAAGTAGCAAAAGCCTACAGTGAAATCCCAACAAGTAAATCTATTTTGGCTGTCATCGATCGCTATGAACAGCAAGCATGGGCAGCCCTAGAGAAATTAAAAGCTTCTGCCTATCCGAAAATGATCAAGATGGGAGAGGCGCACTGGGGATTGGTGCACCAAGATTACGGCTGGTCAAATGGTCAAAATGGTCCTGGAGGGCTTTGGGTCATCGACTTGGATGGCGTGTCGTACGATTTGCCGTTTCGGGATTTGCGCAAGCTCATCACCAGTACGATGGATGATATGGGAGTCTGGGATGTCTCCTGGATGCGTGGCATGATCGAAGCCTATCATAAGGCGAATCCACTGGATCGCGAATCGTTTGAAGTCCTCTTGAATGACATGGCAGTGCCAAACGAATTTTATAAGCACCTCAAAGAGATGTTTTATGATCCAGCCACCTTCTTGTCGACAGAAGCAGAAGGTATTCTGCAGCGAGTTTTGACGGGGGATCAAACAAAAGATGCAGCATTGGCAGAACTCGCGAAAGACATCAGCAAATACCAACCGGGCAACTATGATCAAATAACGGAAGTGGTTGAACCACAAAGGTTGGCATCCGATATCAAGGAATTGTTACCTGTTGCAGTATCCACACCAACAACAGAGGCTCTCGTCGAGGAACCGAAAGACAAAAAGTCTACGAAGATCAAAGGGTCTAAGGATAAAGTGTCTAAGGACAAAGAGTCAAAGGTCAAGGGATCCAAAGACAAAGAGTCCAAACCCAAGGAGTCCAAAGACAAAAAGCCTGTAACCGACAAGGTAGCCAGTTCCCGTCCGACTTCCGAGAAAGCGCTATATAAACCGCAAGAAAGCAAGCAGGAAGGGGCAAAGGTGGAAAGTAGCAGCACAGCCCGCAGAGGTCGGATCTCATTTTCGGGAAGTGTTCCGTTTGTGCTATCAGCGCCACTCGATACAAGTGAAGCACGAAAACTCGATAGTCGAAACAAAAAGCGGGCAACGAGCTCTGCTGTCTCAAAAAGCAGTAAAAAGCCGAGTAAGCCTTTAAGCAAAGTACGGGTCTCTATCGAAGTAAAGGACAAATCACCAAAAGCAAAACCCGCAAGTCAAGCGGGGAAAAACAAAAAAGGAACTGTGTGGACATCTAAACAGCAGTCCCGGACCGTCACTTCCAACAAGAGCAAAAAGGTTGCCAAGACGGCGAAACTAAGCCGTAAATTCATCAACAATCAGATGAAGAAGCAGCGTCAAATATCGAAGAAGACGAGAGGCAACTAATGTAAGAAGTCGGAACGGGAAAGGAGAATACGGATGAAAGTTATCATGGTCTGTACAGAAAAATTGCCAGTCCCTCCTATACGAGGGGGAGCGATTCAGACTTATATTGCAGGGATTGCAGATATTCTGGGGAGTCATCACGAGCTGACTATCCTGGGAACGTCGGATCCCACGCTACCGAAGGATGAACAAGTTCGCAATGCGCGTTATGTGCGAGTAGATGGGCAAGGTGTGTTCGAGATTTATGCACGCGAAGTAGCCGCTTTCCTGAGTGCGAACAACTATGATGTCATCCATGTTTTTAACCGACCGCGGATGGTTCCCATCATTCGTGAAGTATGCCCGAACGCACGTATTATTCTAAGTATGCACAATGATATGTTTGATCCGGTAAAAATAGGGCAGGCAGAAGCTGCTAGAGCTGTTGCTGAAACAGAACGCATCATCACCATCAGTGATTATGTCGGCCGAGTCATTGCCTCGCTATATCCCGAAGCCGCAAACAAGCTTCGTACGATTTATTCAGGAGTGAATTTGGAAACATTCGTTCCAGTAGAAGGCTCCAAAACGGCGCAAAAGATTCGTCAGGAACTTCGGGCGACGCACAATCTGGGCAATAAACAAGTGATCTTGTTTGTAGGACGATTGACGCCGAAAAAAGGTGCCGATATTCTGGTTCGCGCGATGAATGAACTCCGCTCCTACCATTCCAACATCGCTCTCGTTTTGGTTGGAGGGTCCTGGTACGGAGAAAATAAAATCAGTGACTATGCAGCATATGTACGCTCATTAGCGAATCGTTCGCCTGTTCCCGTTATTACTACGGGATTTGTTCCAGCGGATCAGATTCACCACTGGTTCTGGGCGGGGGATGTTTTTGTCTGTCCTTCGCAATGGGAGGAACCACTAGCACGTGTCCATTATGAAGCGATGGCTGCCGGTCTGCCTTTTGTCACGACAAAACGGGGTGGAAATGCTGAGGTGATCATCGGAGGAAATGGACTGTTGGTCGAGCAGCCGGAGGACCCTCAAGCGTTTGCTGTACAGCTGAAACAACTATTGTCCAGCCGCGATCTCCAACGTCAAATGGGAAGAAGCGGACGACAGCTCGCCGAACAAAGATTTACATGGGATCGAGTCGCAAGAGATGTGCTAGACGTATGGAACAACACGGGTAGGTAGAACCCAAAAGTGAATGCTATCGCCCACTTCCCTGAGAGATCAGAGAAGTGGGCGTTTATTCATACCTTCGGGACGTCGTGCAGTGCCCTGCTAGAGTGGACAGGCCTGTCTGAACAAAAGGGCTTGTCCAACATGCGATTGTACAAAATGGGAGAGGATGCGGGGAATCTACTACGCACAGACTCCCCGCATCTTCAGGTAATCCTAAAGCCTCGCAGAATATCAGCTTGTTCAATTGGGTTCTGCATTCGGAATTATCGCGACGATGTGGGTGAGAGGAATAAGAATAGAGGCTCCGTTTGTTCGCGATGAGGTTACGGTCTGTAATTCAATGATTCCTTCGTCCACTCTAAGAAGCTTGCCGACTCGGTAAGAACGACTCTCAGATCCCCAATCGGTCGTCAGTAAGACCTCCACTAGTTGATCGTTTCTCATACATTTGCTGAGTTCTTGACGAAGCCCTTCTATACAGACTTGATCCGCTGATTCTTCCGATTCGACATCTACCTTCACTAATGGTGCCGGGATGACGATTGGCTTCGGAGCTTCTACTTGTACATAAGGTGCCTCTACTTTTACAACAGGCGGTTCTACTTGTACAACGGGCGCTTCTACTTGTACAACAGGAGCTTCTACTTGTACAACAGGTGCCTCTACTTGTGGAATGGGGGTGGTCACATTCACGCGAGGTGCGCGAACGTGGATACGGACAAAACGGCGTAATTGCCTGAGCAGACTATTGGATTTGCGTTTGGTAGATCGCTTCTTGCAGCGGCAGCGGGCTTGGTTTGCTTTTAGCTTCTTCTTTCTAGATGCTTTCAAAGGCAACACCTCCTTACTATCAATGCAATATCATATTCAGCAGGGGGACGACCGTATTGGACTAACACCTGATTTGACAAAATCAGGCAGGAAAACATTAGCAAAATTAGATGATTTTTTTAAAAAAGCAGGAAAATCGTGTATACTTATCAGGTAATCTCAAAAAGAAAGATGGAGGTTTCTCATGAATCGTACGCCGATTGCCCCCATGGGAGTGGGGAAGCTGTTGGACAAGAGCTTTTCTGTGTATCGCCAGCATTTTGGAGCATTCTTTTTGTTGGCTTTAATTTGGTTCGGTCCATTGTTACTCCTGCAGCAACTGCTTTTGGTTGATCTGACCAGGGTGCCTTTGCTTGCACAAGATACAGAAGGTATGGATTTTGCAGAATCGTTAGGCGCAAGATTTGCCGGACAAGAAGAATTTATGACACAGAGCCTTCCGATGCTGCTCATATTCATATTCCTTGTCGCGCCAATCCTGTTGATCATCGCCTATCCGCAAATGATTTCCGGTTCGATTTTACTGACGAAGGCTGCTCTCGAGGGAGAGACCTTGAGCTTAAAAGATGCCTTGAAGGGGGCACTTCGCAGATTTTGGCCGCTTGCGGGCAGTACTTTCCTATATGGAGTAATCGCGTTTGCAGTGTCGACAGCATTTGTCATCGTATATGGATTAATTTTCGTTATGTTCGCCTTCGCCGGTGGAATGACATTAGAAACCCTGTTTGATCCGTCAGATGAAGGCAGCATTGTACTTATGATCGTTCTGGTTTTATTTGGCTATTTATTCTTAATTGCTGGGATGATGCTCGTACCGGGCTATTTCTTAATTCGTTGGGGTTTTTATATGCCGCTCGTTCTGTTCGAACGCGATGGTGTCGGAATCGGCCAAAGCTGGAATATGACAAAAGGAAACTTTTGGCGTTTATTCGGTCTTTTTGTTGTTCTCAGTGTGATCTACTCGATGTTCTCTAGCGGTATGCAATTAGTACTCACTGGTGTCTTAGGTACCTCTATCCTCGCGCAAATGATTCTGGTTGCACTTACCTGCCTCTTGACCCCTTGGATGGCCATTGTGTACGCTTTGGCTTACTTTGATCTGCGCGTGAGAAAAGAAGGAACAGATTTACAAGAGTTAGTAAGCCGTCAGCTTGCCACATCTGCACCAGTAGAACCAGCAACTCCTATTCCTGCACAAGAGCCGGGAGTTACACATGATTAGCACGAGTCCTTGGGTAGATGACAAGGAGCATTTACAAGAGATTCTAGCCAGAGACGAGTTCAATTTGCCACAAGGTAGTGGAGAGAACTGGATTCAAAGGGCGATAGAGTTTGTGATCGAGTTGCTCGCCGATCTTTTTGAGTGGACCCATATTCCAACTGGTGCGGCTAATACCGTATCTACTCTCGTGCTCATTATGGCTGTACTGGGACTGGTCGGCATCATTTACTGGTTATTCCGCAGAATGATTTGGGTACAAAAGAAGCATCGACCGTTGTTTATGGACGGTGAAAAAATACGTTCTCATGCAGATTATTTGCGTGATGCGAAAGAAAAAGCAGCGCGAGGAGAATGGCGGGAAGGAGAACGCTCGTTGTTTTTGGCGTTGTTGGTATATTTGCAAATGAAGTCATGGATTCGTGTGGAGAAATGGAAAACGAATTGGGAATACGCAGAAGAAATTGAGGCAAATCAACCGAGCTTACGCGATGTATTCGGCAGCTTCGCACGAGAATTCGACGCTGTTTGGTACGGGCAATCACTTGTTGACGAAGCATCGTTCTGGAAGCGTGTAAACGAACTGGAAGGCATCTGGCGCGAGGAGGGACAGCATGGATAGTTTGCGCACCTATCGTGTCGGAATCGTTGTGGCTACCTTGCTGCTCGTCATCGTGGGCTGGTTGATCGTGAAGCCTACTGCTGAACCTCTCCCACCGTACTTGGCTTCGTCTGCACAGCCGAGCGGAATCAAGGCTGTGCTCGTACTACTGGAGGAAAAAGGCAAGCAGGTCAAGGAATGGCGGCAGCCTATGCGTTTTTTACCAACAGCAACTGGGCAGGCCATGCTCATAGTAGAGCCGGAAAGACTGATGCCAGAGGAACAGATAGATATTCTGGATTGGGTCAGTGAAGGCAATGACCTAATTCTCTTTCACTCGAGACCAGAGTGGGAAGACCTTCCCTTTTACACGGAGTACATCCGGGAAAAAGAAAATCAGGAGCGAAACATTCAGGGACCTCTCGTCCAGGGAAGGTACATGGGCAAAGCAGAGACCTCATTGAGATTTTTAGAAGATGACGACATGGAGCCACTTCTCTACGACGATCAGGGGATACTCGGAGGAAGAACAGAAGTGGGAGATGGCAGTGTTACGTTTTTTCTCGTACCGGAATGGCTAACCAATCAAAAAATTCATCGACTTTCGCACTTTGAAGCGATCTGGCCGTATGTACAAGGAGATTGGTCGGTTCTTTGGGTAGACGAATACCATCACGGCTTGCAGGAAAAACCAGGTTTTCTGGCGATCTACCCGGGCTGGCTCATAGCTGCCTGCATTCAACTCAGTATCCTGCTTTTGCTATATGTGTGGTGGAGAGGAAAACGTTTCGGACCGGTCTATACGCTTAGGGAATGGACGGTGCGCCGTGGTGATGAGACGTTGCTCGCCGTGTCTAGCTGGTATGAGCGAAGAGGGCTGGCACAGGATGCGTTACGCCATCGAGAAGCGTACATGCGACAACTGTTGCACGATCGGTGGGGAGTGCACCAGCGAGCTGATCGTGTGGAAATCATGCGATATGCCAAAACAAGATGGACAAATCAAGAGGTAGAGAAATTCGCTCATCTGCTGGAACGACTGGAACAGGCAAAAAACGAAGGGCGATACTCGCCGAAGAGCTTGCTTGCAGACAGTCTTTTGTTGGATGAGATTACGAAGCGTCTGGAGAAGGAGTGACAACGACCGTGGAGCAATTGTTGCAACAAATGGAAAAAGAGCTGGTTGGTCAGCGGCAAAATGTTCGGTTACTGTTAACAGCTTTGGTTGCCGGTGGACACGTTTTGCTAGAAGGTGTACCTGGTATCGGAAAGACGAAAATGGTAAGGACCTTATCGGAATTGATGGGGGGCGTGAGCAAGCGCGTCCAGTTTACGCCTGACATGATGCCATCGGACATTATTGGTCATGTGGTGTTCAATATGCAGCAGAACCAGTTTGAGACAATCAAAGGTCCTGTTTTCGCTAACTTATTGCTGGCGGACGAGATCAACCGGACTCCGCCGAAAACCCAAGCGGCTCTTTTAGAAGCCATGGAGGAAGGGCAAGTGACGATTCATGGTGTCACCTATCCTTTGCCAGATCCGTTTTTCGTCGTCGCCACGCAAAACCCGGTGGAGTACGAAGGAACGTACGTGTTGCCGGAGGCTCAGCTCGATCGCTTTTTGTTCAAGCTAACAATGTCGTATCCTTCGCATGAAAATGAAAAACAAATCCTCGCCAAACATATTCCCTACAAGCGTAGCCACGAGCGTAATCAAGAGCCGCTCTTTACATGGGAGGATATTTTGGAGAAACGACGCCAATTAGAAGAAGTGGTTGTGGATGATTCGATTTTGGAGTACATTACGACACTGATTCGCAATACACGCGAAACGAAACGCTTGCTCTTAGGTGCCAGCTCTCGTGCTGGAATCGCTGTGTTGATGGCGAGCAAAGCCTGGGCACTTTTGGACAATCGCAAGTTTGTGACGCCTGATGACGTGAAGATGGTGGCCCGCCCTGCATTGCGGCACCGACTCATACTGTCACCGCAGGTAGAATTGGAGGGGGGTACCAGTGACCACATCATCGAAGAGACGCTGGCGGCTATTCCAGTTCCTCGCTGATTTTTTGGCAGACCGTTTTGTCTTGCCATCCAAGCGACTGCTTGTGGCAGTTTTGCTAGGCACACCCATCGCGATCGTCGGATTTCTACTGGAGATTGGCTATTCGACATTCTTTTTGTACAACGGTTTACTCGTGATTGCTAGTATCTTGGATTGGGTTACCATCCCCAAACGGAAAGACTTGTCGATCCGACGAATCTTGCCTGAGCAGACAGATATCGGACAATCGTTTTCGATTGAGCTTGAGCTTGCGAACAGAAGCGGGCAAACCGTTGCATACTCCATCGTGGATGATCTTCCGCTGTCATTTGAAGAAGCAGGTCCGGTCACGGGTGTGATGGAGCAACCCTTAACCAACATACGTTTTGAAACAAGAGGAAAAGAACGCGGAGAGTACTTGTTCCGCTGGCTTTACATGCGGTGGCATGGCAAGCTCGGCTTGTGGTATCGCCAAAGCCGCTTTGCGTGTGAACAAACGATCAAGGTATACCCTGACCTTTCAGCCGTTCGTGGCTATTTGGCTTCGTTGCAGGAGAGCCTGATCGTCGACGGGAAAAAAATCATGCGCAGGGCGAAAGCGGGTACGGAATTCCATGCAATCCGCGATTACGTGCCTGACGATGATCCTCGGATGATTAACTGGTCAGCTTCAGCACGCTCCCGACGTCTGATGACGAACCAATATCGACCAGAGCATGGCAAGGTGATTACCATTCTGATCGATTGTGGCAGGCTGATGGGCGTCGAGCTGGATAACCAGACGAGACTGGATCGATCGCTGGAGTCTGCGCTCACGTTGGCGGCAGTGGCATTGCGCCAAGGAGATCAGGTAGCGCTACTGGCCTATTCGCATGAGATCAAGACGTACATACCTCCAGGCAGAGGGCTGCGCCACTTGCACACCCTTTTGGAGGCAACCTACAACCTGACGAGTGATTTTGTAGAGGCTGATCCGGCGAAGGCGCTTGAATTTTTGAATCGCCAGCAGAAGAGAAGGAGCTTGGTGGTTCTTTTTTCAGATATGGAAAACTACCTCGTCGAAGATCAGTTGAGCAATTATTTGTGGCGGATGCGCCGTTCACATTTGCTCTTGCTGCTGTCTTTGGCAGATCCGCTTCTGCATGAATGGAGTCATATAGACACGAGTAACAGTAGCTTGGCGTTTACGAAGGCGGTAGCTCAAAGGTTCCAGCTCGATCGCAGGGCGTTTCAACAAAAAATGATCGGCGCGGGTATCCAGGTACTGGACGTTCCGGCCGATCAATTGACGCTGACGGTTATCAATACTTATTTGGACATCAAATCAAGAGAAGCTTTGTGAGAATCGGGTCTGTATCCGAGAAGGTACCAGGCAATCAGCAAAAGTAACGTGCCGACAGCTACGATGTACTTGGCCTCGAGAGAGAGACTCGAAGGAGTAATATAGCCCTCGATGATTCCCGCGATGAACAAGAGTGGGATCGTAGCCAATAGGAGATGTGCAGACTCTTTTGCCGCCTCCAAAAATTGATGTTTTCGTGCGTAGCGTCCGGGCACAAGCAGGCGGTACCCCATATGAAGACCTGCTCCGCCAGCAATAAAGATGGCTGTCAGCTCGATCACGCCGTGTGGCAAAATGTAGGCCCAAAACGCATAGCTGCTATCTGCCTGATAGTAGACGGCTGCTAAAGCTCCAACTAGAAGGCCATTGAACAAGAGAAGGTAGATAGGAACGATTCCGAATGTTATTCCACTGACAAAGGCCAGCATCGCAACTTTGATGTTGTTGGTCATAATCATTGTGGAGATGACCGGATTGTCGAGTGAGTCGTGCCCTTCTCCCAGCCTGGATGGATCGATCTGCTCAGCCATCCCTTGTGGCAAGACATAATACAGATTAAGTGGATCGACCATAACAGCGGCAAAGCCAGAAATGCTACCGATGATGAAGAGAAGCGCTGCCACACCAATGAAGCTCATTCGTTTATGTACGAGACCCATCAGGTAGCTACCAAAGAAATGCTTGAGCTGCTGCCAACTGCCTGTTCGCTGCTTGTAAGCCAAATTATGTGCACGTAAGACGAGTTGATTTAAGTAGAGTGTGATCTCGTCTGCAGGATGGTAGGAGCGTACATAGGCCAAATGAGCAGACGTTTTCTTGTACAGCTGAGTCAGGCGATCAATATCGGTAGCACTGATGTGCCGAGGTTGTCGGGTAAAACGCTCCACTAATTGTTCCAGTTCGGCCCAAGAGGCTTTATGCTTGTGCCAAAACGAGGTAATATCCATGTATAATGCCTCCTTACAATAGCGCGTGTTTAAAACTCGAAAAAACCTCAAAGTTTCGAGGGGGGAAGAAAAACATCATGAATGAACCGACATACGTCAGTGGGGCTAATCGAGAAGCGTCTGTCGTGACGCCCGAGCATGTGATGCTGCGATTTCAGACGGCAGGTCTAGGCAGCCGTGCCACTGCGATGCTGATTGATACAGGAATTTTGCTCCTGGTTAATCTTACTGTATTTATTTTGTTTGGTATAGTTTTATTTGGAAATGAAGATGATTTTTTCCTGGATTCTGGCAACTACACGTTGGCCATCGTCCTCCTGGTAATCTTCGTAGTGAATTTTGGCTACTATTGGTTACAGGAAGCATTCTGGGGCGGTCAGACTGTTGGCAAAAGGCTGGTGGGAATACGGGTCATCCGTGATAACGGACAGCCTGCGACGTTTGTTTCCTCGACGATCCGGAATCTGTTTCGCATCATTGACGCAATGCCAACAGGTTATTTTCTCGGGGCGCTCGTATGCTTTTTCCACCCCCGTGATAAGCGAATTGGCGATATGGTAGCGGGCACAATTGTCGTGGTGGAGTCAGGACAGCGATCGGCTCTTTTTCAGAAAAAGAAAGACAAACAGCCAAACGGCTTTGATTTGAATCATGCGCTACTCGTACTTGACGAGCGCCAAAAACAGGCGATTACCCGAGAGGACTGGCAACTGCTTTCCTCCTTTATCAGCAGACTAACTTCTTTATCTCACGCGAAAAAATATGAACTCGGGAATCAAATTGCCAGCATCATGCGCAAAAAATTAGAGCTTGTCGACGAACAGAATACCAAGGAAGACCCGATCCTGTTTTTGCAAAGACTGCACAATCAGCTGCAACACGAATTTCAACTCCGAAAATAAAGCGAAGTACCGCCAAAAAATATTGGCGGTATTTTCTTTTCTCGACGTATTTTTCCATTATTCAGCAAAATGCTGCTTCAAAAACTTTCTATGTTATAATGAAACCTCACTCTATGCCACAGAAAGGAGGAGGGAGCCGATGGACGACAAATTCATGGGAACGTCATCGACTTCGTCACCCACACTGCCACTCCCGGCAAACGGGAAGCAGAAAGGAAGACGCAGAAGAGGCAGCCTTTTTCAGGCATTGATTCCCTCCCAGACAGAAGGTAAGCGCCCTTTACTACCAATCGTTTTGGCCGTTCTGGTCTGGGTGGGACTTGCCTATGCTGGATATGCCTTTGCTGTTTATACGTTGGACAAGCAGCAGCAATTTGTGAACCAACGAATTGATCAAATGCAAGAAGATAATCAAAAGCAGATGAAGGCATTGGGAGATCAATTGACTCTGGTGCAGGAAGAAATGCAAAATGTCCAGAAGGGTCTGGGAAATCTGGAAGAAGATTTGGCATTGACTGGTGAAACCATTGGTGGCACTAACAAGACCAAAGAAGCTCTGCAGGATCGGGTTGACCAGCTCAACAAACAGCTGGTTGATTTGAAAGCATCTCTGAAAAAATTGGAGGATGCTGCCCGTGCTTGGTAAGATAAACCGTTTCTTTCTCTTTCTGTTGGCGCCTGCTCTCGGTTTTTTGGTCGCTTTTGCGCTGGACAATCCAGTGGACAAGCTCCAGACAGAAGGCCTGAAGCTCCCTTCTGCCGTAGCGAAGAGCCAGGCAGATGAGCTGGGGGAACGGCTCAACGACACCAAGGTGCAGCTTCGAAATGTAGAATTCGTCATCGAAGACATCCGGGATCGCTCGAAAAAGGAACAGAAAGAATACGAGCAACAAAACAAGAAGATCAGCAGCGCACTTGAAGCGAGCAAATCCCAGACACAAAAATCTGCGGATGTATTGGACACGATTTTGTCCAACATGCTTGGCAAGCCGATCGGTCAACACTTCGGGAAAAACTCGACAGTGAAAGTCTATTCCCTGCAAGAAGGCGGATACCGCGGTTATATGGCCAAAGTTCGCCTCAATGATCCGAAAGCGTTGAAAATGGTGCTGGCCAACAACTCTGTGAAAAGTAAGGGAGAAACGACGAGTCAAGCTGGTAAGCGTACAGGAGCCATTCTTGCGATCAATGCAGGCGGCTTTATGTCGGACAAGCAGGGCAATCTGACTCCGTTAGGCATTACGGTTGTTGACGGCAAGATTCGTACCTTTTCCAATAATGCGAAGCTGAGCTTTGTCGGTTTTAACAACAAAGGTCATCTGGTCGGAACAAACATCAAGACGCAGGCGCAAATTACGCAACAAGGGATATTGCAGGGTGCGAGCTTTTTGCCGCGTCTCTTGCAAGACGGAAAGCGATTGCCTATTCCTCGTGATTGGGCGAATGCGCGTCAACCGCGAACGCTGATCGGCCATTTCGACAACGGCGATTTACTGCTGATTGTCATTGATGGAAGACGAGATGGCTGGAGTAATGGTGTTACGCTGGAGGAAGCGCAAAGAAAGCTGCAAGAGTGGCATGTCGTGGATGCGTATAACCTCGACGGCGGCGGCTCCAGTGCGTTTTATTACAATGGCAAGCTGTTGAACAAGCCTTCTGGCGGCAAAGAACGACGCGTGGTGAGCAATCTGGTCGTCATGCCATAAGCAAAAATCGCAACACTCTTCTGTGAAGACGACAAGTCTTGCTGCAGAAGAGTGTTTTTTTCTGTAGAGAAAAGTTTGCCTAGGCAACTGTGAATGTGGGTTGACCTTAAAAAATGCTGAAAATTATAATAATAGAAGAAGTTAATGAAATGGAATAGGAGGGATCGCATGAAAAAAGGGATGGTGGTTGCCCTCTCGATTGTTTCCGTGCTCTCGTTTCCTCATCTTGCGGTGGGAAAAGTCCCAGGTGTGCCAGCAGGTGTGCAAGGAGCTACAAAAGGAATTGTCGCGGTCTCTCATCCAGCAGCGGCGCAGGTCGGCAGAGATATCTTGGCAAAGGGTGGCAATGCGATTGACGCTGCCGCTGGGATCCAATTTGCTCTGAATGTGGCAGAACCGTATATGTCCGGTATCGGCGGCGGTGGCTTCATGATGATTTACATGAAGGATCAGAACAAAGTGACCGTGATAGATAGCCGGGAAGTGGCGCCTGCCAAAGTGACTCCCGATATGTTTTTGCGGGCAGATGGTACGCCGATCCCATTTGAGGAGAGACATACGAGCGGTCAGGCCGTAGGTATCCCAGGGACATTGCTAGGTGTAGAACAGGCGTTGGAATCGTATGGGACATGGGACCTGGGAAAAGTGATAGAACCGTCGATTGAACTGGCGGAAAAAGGAGTACGCGTCAACTGGGTGTCTGCTCAATTTATTGCCAATTCCATGGAAAAGCTGAAGAAGCACGGGACGGCCGCACAGGTGTTTGCGCCAAACGGCGTTCCACTCAAAGAAGGTGAGATGCTGATTCAGCCCCAATTGGCGAAAACGTTGAAGATCATCCGCGACAAAGGCTCGGATGCCTTGTATGAAGGGGAAATTGGCAAGGCCCTCGTCGAGGAGGTACAAAGGACGGGTGGCTCCATGACACTCGATGATTTGCAGGCGTATCAAGTAAAAGAGCGTGAACCAGTCCGTGGCATGTATCGCGGATATGAAGTGATTTCGATGGCACCACCCAGCTCTGGCGGCTTGACGCTGATTCAGATTTTGAAGCTGATGGAAGGCTACGATAACAAAAAGGACGGAATCGGGTCGGTAGCCTATTTGCATCATCTGATTGAAGCAAACCACCTCGCTTACGCAGATCGGGCGGCGTATATGGCGGACGAGGACGTTTATCCGGTACCGAAAAAGGGGCTGATTGCAGACGAATACATCAAGGAACGGCGTCAGCTCATTCGTGAAGAGACAGCGAATGCCAATGTAGTGGCAGGAGACCCTTGGAAGCACGATCCTGGCAAAAAGCCAGAGGTGTCCATAAAACTGAGAGATCAATCTCCGGTCAAGCAGACTACGCACTTCTCTGTGATGGACAAATGGGGGAATATCGTCGCGTATACGACGACCATTGAAGATATTTTTGGAAGCGGTGTGATGGTTCCGGGTTACGGCTTCATGCTCAATAATGAGCTTACAGATTTTGACGCGATTCCTGGCGGTGTCAATCAGGTCGAGCCCGGCAAGCGCCCGCGTTCGAGCATGACGCCAACTATGGTGCTAAAAGACGGGAAGCCTTTTTTAGCAATTGGCTCACCTGGTGGCTCCACGATTATCGCCTCCGTATCGCAGACGATTCTCAATGTGATCGATCATGGAATGGAAATTGAGGATGCCATCCGTGCACCACGTATTTTTTCTAGCAGCTACCCAAATGTGACGTGGGAGGCGGGCATTGACCAAGATGTCATCCTGCAATTGATGGCAAAAGGTCACGTCTTTGCCGAGGAACCGACGAACATTGGTAACGTCCAAGCGATTGTGTACGATTATGAAACGGGAAAAATGTACGGCGGAGCGGATAACACACGCGAGGGTACTGTTCTCGGTGTCGATGCCATCGCGTATACGGCTGCTCAGCCAATCCAGTCGCCAAAAGAAAAAGAAGGCCCCTTTGACTTATTAGTCAACGGCAATGTCTACCCATATACAGCAGAGCAAAAAGTGATGATAGATGGAGTCGCGTATGTTCACGCCAACAAGTTGCTGTTAGGGTTGGGACAAAAAGTAACGTCCTTCCAGTCTGATATGGTTATGGTGAAGGGAATTCCTTACCTGCCTGTCAAAAAAGTTGGTGAGAAGCTGGGCTATACAGTCATGTGGAAGGAAGGAGAGCGGTCCATCGAGTTGAATCGCAAAAAGTAGGCTAATCAAGGAAAGGGTGTAGCAAAAAATGAAAAAGGTACTTGTACTCGGAGGAACGCGATTTTTTGGAAAGCGATTGGTCCAGCTTCTTGTTGAAGCTGGGGCAGACGTAACGGTGGCAACAAGGGGGCTTACCCAAGTGGAGTTGCCTGCCTCTGTCAAAAGAATGACGCTTGATCGTGATGACGTCCATTCACTGGCAGTTGCGGGAGAAGAGCAGTGGGACGTAGTATACGATAACATCTGTTATTCCTCTCAAAATGCAATGGATGCGTGTAAGGTTTTTCGGGGGAAAGTGGGTAAGTACGTTTTGACCTCTACCTTGTCCGTCTACGATTATGCAGAGGAACCACTACAGGAAGAAGCATTTGATCCATTCACGTATGAAATCAACCGGAAAACAAGAGACGAGACGACCTATCAAGAAGGCAAACGTCAAGCAGAAGCCGTCTTTTTTGAGGAGAAGGCCTTCCCTGTTGTAGCTGTTCGTTTTCCGATTGTGCTAGCCGAAGACGATTACACCCGTCGACTATGGTTTCATATTGAGCATGTGCAAGAGGAACGACCGATTGGTCTCACGAATCCCGCTGCCAAGATGTGCTTCATACATGCACAGGAAGCAGCTCAATTTTTGGCATGGGTGGCGACAACGTCCATAACAGGGCCAGTGAATGCGTGCTCTGATGGGACTGTTTCGCTTGCTGAGTTGATGGAGATGATTGGGGAAACCGTCGGAAAACCCGCCCGAATGGAGCCAACGACAGATGCTTCTGATGCATCTCCCTTTGGATTTGTAGCATCCTTTTACATGGATAACGGTAAGGCTAAAGCCGCGGGCTTCCCATTTTGGTCGCTGGATGAATGGTTACCGGTGCTTGTCAAAAACCTAAACGAGGAATATATCACCGAAAAAGTGTGACCTATCTACCTTTTCTTTCGTATAACTCCATGGTAAGGTAAAGCAGAACATATGTGTCTGTAAGGAACCAGGAGGATCGATCATGAACAAAAATCGCACCAGCAGCCTTGCGATCGTCGCAGCACTATCAGTAGCACTACTCAGTGGATGTGAACCTCCCTCATTAAGTGGATTGTTATCCAGCGAGTCGAATGAACAGTCCGCGGGAGAGGGAACGCAGTCAACGACAGTTGAGCCAAATAACGAGGAGACAGCACGTCCCCAACGGGCATCTCTTGCAGAGACGATAAAAGATGTGGATGGAGTGCCAACCGTTACGAATGAAACAGATCTCTCGGTTGTCGTAAATAAACAGCGGGCATTGCCTGCCGATTATATTCCGCCGGATTTGGTAGAGCCGAATGTGCCGTTTCCTTTTGATGAAAAAGTTGAGAAGCGATTGCTGAGAGCAGAAGCCGCACAAGCATTAGAAGAACTGTTTGCCAAAGCAAAGACAGAAGGTATTGAACTGTACGCCGTTTCTGGCTATCGCTCGTATAAGACCCAAAAATCGCTGTACGAAACGTATGTAAGGACGCAAGGTGCTGAACATGCCGCTGCCTACAGTGCCGTACCTGGAAAGAGCGAGCATCAGACCGGCTTGGCTATGGATGTGTCCGGATATGATGCAAATACACGCTTGGAAGAATCATTTGCTGAGACACCTGAAGGAACATGGCTGGCAGCCAACTGTGCAGACTTTGGGTTCGTCATTCGTTACTTGAAAGGCAAGGAAGATACGACTGGATATGCGTATGAGCCTTGGCATTTGCGTTATGTAGGGAAAGAGATGGCGAAAGAAATTATGGCAGGTGGTCTTACTTTGGAGGATTATTTTTCTGAAGCGGCAGTTGCTCACAAATAACGTCATCGAAACGAAAAGAGCCGCCCCGTTAAGGAGCGGCTTTTTTCTACCTGAATACATGTTAACGTGGGAGGCGAATCTGGGACAGCGGCCAGTATACGACCTCTGCACGACCAACTACATGATCCAGTTGAACAGGGCCAATGACGCGGCTGTCCATACTGTTGTTACGATTATCCCCCATGACAAACACGCTGCCCTCAGGAATTTTCACAGGATCAAAATCTTCGGTTAACGTCACACCTGCTGTAGAAGCTTTTAGCTTGTTTTCGACCAAATACTCTTCACTGAGAGGTTGGCCATTGACATACACTTGATCATTTTTGGCTTCAACGGTGTCACCAGCTACTGCCACCACGCGCTTGATCCAGTTGTCCCCAGTTGCATCTGGATGAATGATGACGATATCGCCAGGTTGCGGTTCTTTGAGGTAATAAATCGCTTTGTTGACGATGACGCGCTCGCGGTCATGCAACGTACTTTCCATGGAACGCCCTTGGACGACGTAGGGGGCCATGACAAATACGTAGATAAAGGCAGTCAATCCGCCAATCAAGACAAACGATTTTAACCAATCGAGCAATTCTACTTTCCATTTTGGTGTAGGGTTGGTTTGTTCCATTGAAATTCTCCTATGTATGTGGTTTCTGTGGCAAATATGCCTGAGTCAAATGCCTCGTGTGTGTAAGGCTGTCTTCCCATTATACATGCTTTACGAATAGATACGAAAGATGATTCAAGGAAATAATTGGCTCTTGGGTAAAACTGAAAAAGTCGTAACATTATTTTGCAAGCTTACCTATTGTCAGTTTTTCCTGTTTGAGTTAAGATGTTCTTGAAATAAGTTTTACAATAAAAATATTAAGTGGTAAACACTTTGTCTGGCTCATACATATCTTTCGTGAAAAGAAATAATTTTGGGAGTTCTCTTGATCTTCCGGTACTTAGGCTATATAGTTTTATAGTAAAAGTACTTATATTATTAATTTTCCGAAAATAGGTGATGTCGTGAGCAATATGTCCCGTGCCAGTAAACTTGAGGAACTGGATCGAGTATTTGTCGAAATTGCTCGTTTCTTTATTAACAATTGGCTAGAAGAGGAGTCAATCAGTCCAAAGCAGTTTATCTTACTACGAGTGCTACATCAAAAAGGACGAAGCACAGTTTCTGAGCTGGCGACCATTTTGAAACTGTCCAATAGTGCCACCACCATTGCGCTTAATCGGTTAGTGAAGGCTGGTTTTATCGACCGTGTCCGAGACGAACAAGATCGACGTGTAGTGTGGGTTACATTATCACAACAAGCGATTCCGACTCTGGAAGGACTTTTGTGCGACAGGAGAGCACTGGTAGGAAAGCTGCTGGAGAATCTGAACGACGACGAGTTAGAGCAGTTTACGTATTTCCTCAGGAAAATGCAGCAGTCCATATAGACATGGCCATCAAGTTCGGGTCTGGGGACATTCTTGCAAGACAAAAGTGTGTACCGCGGGAATGGGAGTGTACACATATGAAAAAGAAAAGCACACTGATCATGAGTTCTTGTATCTTAGGAGCAGCTCTGTTTACACAAGCTGCATTTGCAGAAGAGGCAGTAAAAGCTACTGAAACGACTACTGCAACAGAAGCAACAACAACGACTACAGAAGAAAAACCTGCAACTGACGAAAAGCCAGCTACTGAAGCACCTGCGACTGAAGAAAAGCCTGCAACTGAAACTACACCTGCACCTACAACAGAAGCAAAACCAGTAGCTCCACAAACAGTTAACCCAATTCAAGGGCTGACTCAACAAGGTGGCTGGATGATGATGCCAGGTAAAGATGAGTTCGTAATGGTGAGTGGCCAATACGTACCAGTAATCTCTACTGTAGCTGGATGGACAATGATGCCAGGAACAGATCAATTTGTTACCACGAATCGCATCACTCCTGTAAATGCTCCAGCTGCTGGTTGGACAATGAGTGCACCTGAATCCGATAACAATAAATAAGTTCCTTTACAAAAGACGCGTTGTCCCTCGATTGGGCAAGGCGTCTTTTTTTCGGGTAAATCTGGAGATTCCTGTACAAACTATAGCGAATAGAAACCAAAAGAAAGGAGGAACGAAAATGGCAGGTGATGATAAGGATCAGGCTCGATCCAGAGCAAGAGAGTTGGGCACGGAGGATGCAGGCGGTGCTGTTTATTATCAAGAGGCAGACGAATATACGGCTGGTCTTGCTACGACGCAGGAGTTGGTCAGTGACATCTACAAGATGGGAACCATTGAGGACAGGGAACAGACGATGTAAAAATATAGGAAAAGGCCAGCCTGGATGCAAGAAGGCTGGCCGCTTTTGATTCCGTTGATAAAAATTTTTTTATTGACTTAGTAGATTGTATCGGTAAAAATACAAGAGGAATCAGAAAATTTAAAAAGGGTGTGCCACGAATGAGAGACTCACGATTAGATCAATTAGCGTACAATCTGGTTAACTATTCTGTACGAGTACAGCCAGGGGAAAACATTTTGATCAACGCGAAAGGGGACACACCGGATTTGGTGCAAGCCCTCGTGCGTGAGATTTACAAAGCAGGCGGCAGTCCTTATGTTCAATTGATTGATCCCGCCGTAAGCCGAGAAATCGCAATGAATTGCAATGAAGAGCAGTTGAAGACCATGGCTCAACATGAAGTTGAACTCATGGAGAAAATGCAAGGTTACATCGGAATTCGTGCAGCGAACAACATCAATGAGATGGCGGATGTTCCAAGTGACAAGCTCAGCATCTACTCTCGCCTGTATGAGCTGCCAGTGATGAACGTGCGCGTACCGAAAACGAAGTGGGTTGTTCTTCGTTATCCGAATCCTTCCATGGCGCAGCTTGCGAATATGTCTACAGCAGCTTTTGAAGATTTTTACTTCCAAGTATGTAACCTGGATTATGCGAAAATGGACAAAGCAATGGATAGTCTGGTTGACTTGATGAATCGCACAGACAAGGTACGCTTGGTAGGACCTGAAACGGATCTCACCTTCTCAATCAAGGACATTCCTGCTGTGAAATGTGCTGGCCTGCGCAATATACCAGATGGTGAAGTGTATACAGCACCTGTGAAGGATTCCGTAAATGGTGTTATCACTCATAATGCACCAACACCATACCACGGCTTCACTTTCGAAAATGTTCGCTTGACCTTCAAGGATGGCAAAATTGTGGAAGCAACAGCGAACGATACCGAACGCTTGAATCAAATTTTGGATACGGACGAGGGAGCGCGATTTGTTGGGGAATTCGCTATTGGTGTGAATCCTTACATTCGCAACCCGATGAAAGATATCTTGTTTGACGAAAAAATAGACGGAAGCTTCCACTTCACGCCTGGTCAATGCTATGACGAAGCATACAATGGGAACAAATCGTCTGTGCACTGGGACATGGTTTCCATCCAGCGTCCGGATTGGGGCGGAGGGGAAATCTGGTTTGACGACGTCCTGATTCGCAAAGATGGTCGTTTTGTCATTGCAGAGCTTGAATGTCTGAATCCAGAAAACTTGAAAGGGTAAGGCAAAGCCTACCCAAATCATTTGTCGTACTGACGGAGCCTTTCGTGTGCAAGCATAATATCCATTTCTAGCTGAAATAGCATGTGTAGATTGCTTGAAGGAAGAGTAATTCTGCGTGCCGCGTGGTAGAGAAGTGGCTTGTTTTGTTTGATGACCGTCATAATTTCTACAACCGGAGGAACGACTTGCTTGATTCTTAGCAGACTTTGCAAATAGCGAAGAAAGGTTTGAATACTGGCCTGGTCGTCCTTGTTCGGTACCGTTTCAATCAAAGCGAAAAAGTCTCGGACGATGATACGTTTCGTCTCCTGAGGCTCCACTATGGTTGTACGATTCACTTGATCCACCTCACGGGAAAGAGTAACAGCTTCTTTTCTTTTCCCGCAGAATGACAAGTGATAAACCTTTTACTCCATAAAAAGTCTTTGGCATGTGCGTGTGCCAAAGGCTTTTTGTTTTTATGACTCGCTATGACCCTCGTAGATGCTTGCTTCTTCCAAGGGAATCCGTATACGCAGGAGCAGCCAGGCATTCAAGAGTGAAAACGTCAAGGCGGTTGTCACAGCGGAAAATGTCAGGGGGAGTAGGAGCAACTCAAGCGATACGACCAAGTAGTTGGGGTGACGAATGAACCGATAAGGACCACGCTTGATCGGAGCCTCGCCTGGGAGTATGAAGATGCGGGTATTCCACCGTTTGCCCAAGCTGCGAATACACCAGTACCGAAGCCCTTGCGCGATCAAAAACAGGCTGAACGGAACCGCCCACCAAGAGGGCAAAACCATGGCGCTACCTTTACCCACCACTTCGAAAATAAGCGAGAGAAAAAAGAGAAGATGAAGAAGGACGATGTATTTGTAATGACTCGCCCCAACCTCATAGCCCCCTTTCGAGCGGATATAGCGGGCATTCCTCAGGGCAACGAGAAGCTCAACCAGCCGCTGCAACACGACTACACACATAACGAATCCAAAGAAGAGCAACATGACTATCTCGCCTCCAGAAGTAACAGCTCGGAGCTAAATCCGGGTCCAAGCGCAGCGACCAAACCGCGATCCCCTGGCTCCCACGCCCTCTCCATACTTTTTTCCAAGACGAACAGAACCGTAGGGGAAGACATGTTTCCAAAATGGGTTAAGACATCTTCAGAAAAACGAGTGGCTTCTGTGCCAATACCCAGAGACCGCTGGTAAGCCGTTAATACCTTGGCTCCACCTGGATGGAAAATGAAATGACGCAGATGATCAATAGACATCCCATGCGGTGACAAAAAGCTCTCGACGTTTTCTCGCATCGAAGAACGAATGAGAGTAGGGATGTCGCGAGAGAAAATGACTTTTAACCCCGGATCGGTCAATTTCCATCCCATGACATCTACGGTATCGGGCCATGTTGTCGTTCGCGCATCACAGAATTGGACCTTGGGTGCGTCAGAGGAGGACAAGACTTGGTCTCCTTCTATTAATACGGCTGCTGCTCCATCTCCAAATAGGCACGTTGCGACCAAATTGCTTTTGGACAAATCTTGTCGGATGAAGGTCAAGCCGCACAGTTCTACGCTCACAAGCAATACTCGCCGCGAGGGATAAGCCCGGGTGTACTCACATGCCCGAGACAATCCCATCGCTCCACCGGCACAGCCCAGGCCCCACAACGGGACACGGGTTGCTTGCGGACGGAGTCCTAAACGGTGGAGCAAGCGGGAATCAAGGCTTGGGGTCGCAATTCCTGTGCTGGATACAAACATCAGACAATCGATGGATGACGGCTCGACACCAGCTTTTGTCAAACACTTTCGGGCTGCTTCCTCTGCCAAGGCTTCCGCATGCTCGATATACAATTGATTTTTCTCTGCAAATGGCCGGTCCTCCAAAAACCAATCCATTGGCATGCTAAAATGTCGCTTTTGAATGTGACTGTGTGCAAATACGTGTAACAAGCGGTCTATGTCGGGAAATGCATCTTGAAAGAATAAGCGTGCCAGCTTCATGGAATCCTCTTGTGTAATCTCGTGGGGAGGTACTGCTGTAGCTACTGCTTCAATACGGGGCATACATTCATTCACTCCCGTCTGTTTTTATTAGCCATTAGCTTGTCCCTTCCAATTGGTTCCAATTCATCTTGCAGCAGTTGTATAGACCACAGGCTGGTTGTCAGGATTTTTTCCAAGATTCGTTTGAATGAATAAGTGACAGTTTCGTGGTTTTGCTTGAACTTACAAAAAAAGATAGGTAAAATATTCCTGATTATACGAAAAAAGACCTACTAAATCTTTTTTTAGATAGGTCTAATGTCCGAAATGAAAGAGGGTTTACATCGGATAGATTGGGGGTAGTGTACTTTGGGCTCACGCTGGATTAGCTTGGGTGTGTCCTGTGTGATGATCTCGGTTTGGTTAATCGGATACGGATTGCCGACGGATGAGAGTATGATTGTCTTTCTTTTACTTGTGTCTGTCATTCAGACGCTTGCTGCCTATCAAATAGGTAAATATGTAGATCAGTTGCGGCAGATGGCGTATCACGATTCACTTACAGGCGTTCTCGTCAATCGCAGATTTCTGGACAAGTTGGTTGAAGAAGTAGAGTTGGCAAAAAGCAATCATCAATCTGTTACTTTATTGTTTATTGATTTGGATAATTTCAAAATATTCAATGATTCATATGGCCATTTGGAAGGCGACCGACTCCTTTGCCAATTTGCAAGACTCCTGCAAGCAAGTGTTCGTAAACAAGATACGGTTGGAAGATGGGGTGGGGAAGAATTCGTCGTCCTGTTAACACATACAGACACATTAAGAGGGCTCGCAATCGGAGAACGAATTCAAAATCAAGTCAGACACGCTCTTTCAGGTGTCACGGTCAGTATCGGAGTAGCCTCGTATCCTCACCATGCTTCAACAGCGGAAGAGTTAGCGAAAAAAGCAGATATGCTTATGTATGAAGCGAAAAAAAGGAAAGACTGCATGATGGTCGCTTCGAATGAAAAGATAAATATTGGCAAAACTAACACTCGTCAGCTCTCTTGACACGGGTGTTTTTTTTGATTGTAAAGAGCATTTACAAAAACTTAATAATTCCTTAAAGAAAAATATACACACTTGACCTTGATTTTAAATTTACGGAAACAATAACTTTCGATATAATCTGTTAGGTGTCATTTATTCAAAGGAGTGAAGAAGTCCCGTATGTTGAAATCAAACAAGTATATCTTCTTTGATCTGTTCGAGCAGCAGATTGCCACTGTGCACAAAGGAACTCATCTTTTCTATGAAATGATAGGAAACTATCAAGATCTAGAAACAAAGGTTAAGGCAATCAAGGCTGTCGAGAAAGAAGGAGACGAAATCGTTCGTCGTATCATGAACGAGTTGAACTCTACTTTTATCACTCCGCTTGAGCGTGAAGACATTCACCAGCTCGCTCATACGATGGACTCGATGATCGACTACATTGACGGTGTCGCTGATCGTATGTATCTGTACCAAGTGACTCAACCAGATCCACGTGTATTGGCACAAGCCAATATTTTGGTGAAATGCTCGGCTAAGTTGATCGAGCTGATTCGCACACTGCGCAAGCTGGATCATAAAGTCGTGACACAAATCGCTGGGGAAATCAAAGACTTGGAGCATGAATCTGACTCCAACTACCGCAAAATGGTATCTGATTTGTTGAATTCTCCTGATACCAACCCAATGGAAGCGATCAAACTCAAAGAGATTTATGATAAACTCGAAGACTGTGCTGACTTCGCTGAGGACGTCTCCAACCTGGTAGAAGGGATCGTGTTAAAGAATGCCTGATCTTTCGCCAGAGGTGATTATTCTCGTACTCGTCGTCATCATGGCGCTAGCTTTTGACTTTATCAATGGTTTTCATGATACGGCGAACGCGATTGCGACTTCTGTTTCGACGCGTGCATTAAGTCCGAAAACCGCGATTATTATTGCATCCGTGTGTAACTTACTCGGGGCACTCTCGTATACGGGTGTAGCGAAGACAATCGGGGGAGGCATTACCGATCCGTTCAAGCTGGAAAATGGATTGGTCGTCGTTTTGGCCGCGTTGACATCTGCGATTTTGTGGAACCTAATCACCTGGTGGTTCGGAATTCCTAGCTCGTCCTCGCACGCGATTATCGGAGGCGTTGCAGGTGCTGCTTTTGGTGCCGCAGGAAGTGGTGCCATTAACTGGTCAGGCTTCATTAGCATTATCCAAGCGTTGATCGTATCCCCGCTTGTTGCGTTTGCTGTTGGTTTTGTCGTGATCAAGCTTGTTTCTTGGTTTGTTCGTAACTCAGCCTACCACAAAACCAATCGAGGTTTCCGTTCGATGCAAGTAGTGTCAGCAGCTTGGCAGGCCTTCAGCCATGGAGCCAACGATGCGCAAAAAACAATGGGCGTAATCACCCTTGCTCTGATTTCTGGTGGATTCTTGATTCAAGCACCGGGCGAATTCGTCATTCCACTGTGGGTAAAACTATCAGCTGCTATTGCAATGGCTTTAGGTACAGCTTTTGGTGGATGGCGTATCATCAAGACCTTGGGTGGTAAGATTATGAAAATCAAGCCAGTTTCCGGTTTCTCAGCAGACTTGTCTTCTGCCTTGATTATCACAATCTTTACAGCTTTGAAACTGCCGGTGAGCACAACGCACGTGATCACATCCGCCATCTTGGGGGTTGGGGCATCGCAAAAGCTGAACGCAGTAAAATGGGGCCTGGCTGGCCGAATCTTGGTCACTTGGGTCATTACCCTTCCGATTACAGGACTTTTGGCTGCTGCATGCTACGTCGTGTTTGACGTATTCCTGTAGAGCTACAGCTTTATCCAACAGATAACAGACACCTTTCCGTGTAGAGTACGCGGGAAGGTGTCTTTTTCATTAACTTGATCCAGTTAATCGCTCCCATAGACCGGGCTTGGGTTTAATTTGCACGAGGCGTACAGCAGAGAATGGGATATAATCCAGTGAGCCATCCCGCTCTTCAATTAATATGCCATTTGGGCTGTAATCATACAATTTGCCTTCTGCATATGCGGATAATCCTTGGCCGATCATACCTGGAGCAAAATGAATACGTACGTAGCGATCGAGATACTCCTCCAAAATTCCATCATCCATCTTATTCCCCTCCTTTGTCATTCTTTCTGCTAGTTATTGCCTGCATTGCGACAATTCAGACAAGGCAAAGAAAAAACCACCCAGTCGGACTGACCTGAGTGGCAATGGATATGGCATGTTGACGTTATTCGATCGAGTTTTGGGAATGTCCTGTCTGCTTGCTTTTACGTGCAAACACGAGCAACAAGATGACACCGGCAGCAATTAAGCACAGGCTGACTAATTGAGCGACACGTAGGGTATCGGCTATTAACAGACTGTCTGTACGCATTCCCTCAATGTAGAAGCGACCGATTGAATACAGAATCATGTAGCTGAACAAGACCTGTCCATCGAATTTTTTGAATCGGTACAGCATGAACATGAGAATGGCGAAAACGAGGAGGTTCCATAGCGATTCGTACAAGAACGTAGGGTGGTAGTATTGTCCGCCGATAAACATTTGCTCGCGGATGAATGCAGGGAACTTCTCCATGAATTCGGCAGAAACAACATCACCATGTGCTTCCTGGTTAATAAAGTTACCCCAACGTCCGATAGCCTGCCCTAGAATAACGCTGGGCATAAAAATGTCAGCCAAACGAAGGAACGGCAGATTATGTTTTCGAATATACCAGCTTCCTGCCAGAACACCACCGATTAATCCACCGTGAATAGCCAAACCGCCTTGCCAAACTGCAAAGATGTCCAGTGGATTGTCTTTGTACTGCTCCCATTCAAACGTTACATAATACAATCTTGCACAAACGATGGCTGCTGGAATGATCAGAACCACCATGTTCAAGACGTGATCAGGATCAATGCCAGAACGTTTGGAATTGTAGCGTGCGAGATAAGTACCCAAGAAAAACGCCAGCCCCATAATAATGCCATACCAGTGAATCTTTAAGGGGCCGATTGCAATTGCGATCGGATCAATCATGAATGTGCCTCCTTGCCTCAAAACATCTGTGCCAAGTATAGCACAAATACGTTGCTGGATTCCAACTAATGGCTTACTGGGACTGCAAAAAGCCGAGGATGGCATCAAGGGAGGCTCGTTTCGTCGGAGCAGATACGGATGAGAATAAATCTCCGAACGTTTCCAGCCGTTTGGGCACCGAATAAACGGTGAAGTCTGTGGGATGACAATGGGGAACCTCCTCCCACAGGAGTGGTGTTGATACGGTTGCCTGTTCTTTTGCACGGGTAGAATAAGGTACTGGCAATGTTTTCCCCCGCCAGTGTTGCAAATAGTCAATGTACAGCTTATCTCCCCGATTTTTCACTAAGCGCTCGATAGTTAATAGTGAGGGATGCTTGCTGACTAAATAGGCTGCGATAAAATGTCCGACCTGGCGTGTCTGTTCAAACGTATAGCGGAGTTCAATCGGAATGTATATTTGCAAGCCGCTGGAACCAGATGTTTTGACCCATGAAGGCAGCTGTAATTCATCGAGCAGTTGTTTCAGCAAAAGGGCAGATTCTATCACTACGGCAAAATCATCTGTGGAAGGGTCGAGGTCAAAAACGAGTTCTGTCGGAGTCTCATCCTTGGCGAGGTGAAAGGAGACGTGCCACTCCAATGCCGCTTGATTTGCCATCCACACGAGTGTCGCCCGGTCATTGCACAGGACGTAACGAACATTTTCCCACGTATGCGTTTGTATCCAGTCCGGCGCATAGTCAGGGGCGTTTTTTTGATAGAAGTGCTTGTCGCCAACTCCGTGAGGGTAGCGAATGACGGTTAAGAGTCGATCTTTGCTATACCGTAGGAGTGGGGCTGCGACAACCAGCAAATAGCGCAAGTAATCTAGCTTGCTTACCTTGGCCTGTGGCCATAGAGGCTTGTCAGGATTTGTAATCGACAATGTATGATTGTCAATCGTCAGCTCGTACTCTTTTGTTGCAGGACGCAATGATGTTTTCACCTTCTTTTGAAAAGGTAGTAGGTGTTCCTACTATCTCCCATCCGTGGTTCTCTATGTAAAAGGAATACCTCTTTGCATATATTCCCTGTCGATCAACCATAATACGGGTAGATTTCCAGTGGTTGGTGATGAAATGAAATTCAAGAAGAAAGATAAAATGAAAGAACTGATTGAGACAATGAATGCCTGCAGCTTGATTGAGCTGGAAGGTATACCGATTTCGCCTCGATTGGAAGAGAACATTGAACTGTTGAAAAAAATGTTCGCGGATTGCTCCGATTTTGTTATACGAGAATTCTGCCAAAAAAACAGTGTCCGAGCGATTGCTGTCTTCGTAGATGGGCTAATTGATACCAAAGAGGTCAATTCTGCACTGAAATCGTTAATGGTGCTTGAGGACGGCGATGAAGATATAAAAGTGATAGAAGAGTCACTTTTGCCCGTTTCGCAGATGGGAAGAGTAGACGATTATAAAAAGCTGCTACAAGCTGTGCTCTCAGGTGATACAGGCATTCTTGTAGAGGGGAATACAGAAGCGTTGACACTCGGCATTCGTGGAGCAGAAAAACGTTCAGTTAACGAACCAGAAGGAGAAGCGGTCGTAAGGGGGCCGCGTGAGGGCTTTATCGAAAATATTCGCACGAACACGTCGATGCTGCGGCGCAAATTGCGAACACCTCGATTGAAAATGAAGTCCTTGGTAGTTGGACGTGAGACGAACACCAATCTGGTGGTTGCCTTTCTGGATGGGATTGCTGATCCAGAGATCGTACAGGAGGTCACTGGTCGAATCAGTAAGATCAATTTAGATGCTGTGCTGGAAAGCGGATATATCGAAGAGATGATTCAGGATAACACGTACTCGCCTTTCCCTCAGGTGATGTATTCCGAGCGCCCAGACACGGTTGCTGCGGCATTGCTGGAGGGGCGTGTCGCGATATTTGTGGATGGGACACCGATGGTTTTGATCGTGCCTGTTACGTTTTGGATGATGATGCAGGCCAGCGAGGATTATTACGAGCGATTTCAAATGGCTACCCTTGTTCGACTGCTGCGATATGTATTTCTCATCATTTCGCTCATTACCCCTGCTTTATATGTGGCCATTACGACTTATCATCAACAGATGCTACCGACCACGCTCCTGTTAAGTATTGCGGCTGCGCGCGAGTCCATTCCTTTTCCAGCTATCGTGGAGGCTTTTATTATGGAAATTTCTTTTGAAGCCTTGCGAGAAGCGGGGATTCGTCTTCCGAAAACGGTCGGGCAAGCTGTCAGTATTTTAGGTGCGCTGGTCGTTGGTCAGGCAGCCGTGCAGGCAGGGATTGTTTCTGCCCCCATGGTTATCGTTGTATCGCTTACAGGGATTGCCTCGTTTACGATCCCACATTTTAATGCATCGATTTCACTCCGAATGCTGCGTTTTCCGATCATGATTGCGGCTTCGATCCTCGGCATCTATGGAATGCTGGTAGCGTTATTGCTCATCCTTGGTCATATGGCCAACCTGCGCTCTTTTGGTGTCCCTTATTTATCGCCGCTAGGCCCGATGTCGATCGGCGATCTCAAAGACGTACTGATGAGGGCTCCATGGTCGATGATGGAAAAACGCCCGAGCTTTTTGGGTGTACAAAATGCTAGGCGTATGAACAATGGTTTTGCTAATTCTATTCAGCAAAGAGGAGGGCAATCAGGGGTGACAGGAAACCGTCATCCAAACGAGGAGGGACAATCGTGAAGGCTGTGACCCGCATTTTGGTGGTGTCGCTCTGTATGTTCCTGGTATCTGGTTGTTGGGATCGCCGAGAAGTAAATGATATGGCTATCGTCATTGCAATGGCGATGGATAAGGAACCAGACGGCAGGTATCGGTTATCCATTCAGGTCCCTCTGGTCAGTAGCCTAGGCGCCCAGTCCGGAGGTGGTGGGGGGACGAGTGGTGATAAGAGTTATTACGTCGATTCCGCAGTAGGCAGGACGATTCGGGAAGCGAATGGATTGATCCAAGCAAGAATGTCTCGGGAAATTTACTACTCCCATCACCGGATGATCGTCATAGGCGAAGAACTAGCAAAGGACGGAATGTCAGATGTGCTGGATATTGTGGCGCGTTTTCCGGAAAACAGACTGACAGCTTACATTGTCATGACAAAAGGCAAAGCAATTGAATTACTAACCGCACAGCCGCAATTTGAACGCTTTTCAGGAGAAGCGATGCGTGAGTTGGTCAAGATGGGGGGCATTACGGTAACGTTGAAGGATGTGGCTCAGATGCTCGGTACACCAGGGGTTGATGCCATCTTGCCCGTTCTGGCAGCAGTCGATTCCCATCCGAAAGGAAAGTCAAAAGAAATAGAGGCGACGGGGGTTGGCTTATTTCGACGTGACAAGCTCGTAACCATCGTGAAGCCCAAAGAACTGCTCGGTTTGCGATTGTTCCAACGCGATTTTACACCGTTTTCTGTTGTGCTGTCCCTTAACAAGCACGAACGGCTTACGATAACTCTTTCGAAAGGAAGGGCAAATATCAAGCCCGTGATCAAGAAAGGCCACGTCCATTTCAAAATTGATCTTTACGCTTCTGCCGTTGTGGTGGAGAATTTGTCAAACCTCGATCTCGAGGAAGAGAAAAATATTAGAATGCTGCAAGCGAAGCTCGTCGAGCAAATCAATAACGGTGTAAACCATATGATGCAAACGATACAAAAGAAACATACAGATTTCATTGGCTTAGGAATCGCATTGTCAAGGAACTATCCGCGAGAGTGGCGATACCGATATCGGAACAGGTGGAATGAGGAGCTTCCGAAAATCACATATGAAATCCGGTCCAAAGTGAACGTGGTCAATTTCGGACAGACAACGAAGAATATAACCAAAGGTGAAGATGATCATGAATAGAATATTTCTGGTCTTTTTTGTCTTCATGCTGTTACTTTCCATTGGAGAATTCATCCTGAAGCGAAAAGGCATGGATGGAAGACAGCAGCGAGTCATTGTTATTTTCTACACCTTAACCATTGTTTTTCTGATTGCATTGCAATTCCAGTATTATCAAATCCTGCCCACGAGTAATATCATGAATATGTTCTCGCCTTATGTGAAACGGTGGGTGGATCAGTTCGTATAAGGAGGCCCAAGTATGATTCACAAGCAAGTTGTCAATCATCGACAAATTGCCTGGCTCGTCGGCAGTGTCTTGATGACAGGAATGATGATCGGTTTCTTGCGGTCTGTCGTTCAGGTAGCGAGGATGGATGGTTGGTTCTCTCAAATTTTTCCCATCTTTTATGCGATTTTTATCGCCTACGTTTTGAGTGAGCTGGTGGAGGCTTACCCTGGGAAGAATATCTTTGAAATCTTGTTTATTATTGGCGGGAAGTGGATTGGTGGAGTTATCAATCTCCTCATTTTGTTTTACATTTGGATCATTCTGGCGATCGATATTAAAGGGGCTGCTGATTTTTTACATATCTCTTTATTGCCTTCCACACCATTGGAGGTCATCTTACTCGTCTTCGTCCTGCTGATGATGTACTATGGCAAAACGAGTCTTGAGGTGGCGGCGCGAGTAAATGAGTTTTATTTTCCTCTTTATTTCATCATGTGCATTTCGTTATATTTCCTGCTGATGAATGAATACAACGTAGAGCGATTAGAACCAATCTTAACCAATAGATTGGATCAGATCGTGGTTAGCAACTTTTTACCAGTGGGTGTATATGGTGATATTTTTCTCATTGGGGCGTTCTTACATGCCATTGTAGAGCCGCGACTATTTTATGCTGCGATGAAACACGGGATCATCATTGTTGGCTTTGGGACGACGATTATGTTGCTTGTCTTGCTCGGGGTGATGGGCTTCATTATCGCTAGTCGACTGAATTTCCCCATCTATATTCTCGTCCAGCAAATCCACGTCACAGATTTTCTGGACAGGGTCGAAATGATCCTCTTTAGTGTTTGGTTCCCGGCTTTCACAATTAAAGTCATAGTCGCTTACTTGGCATTTTTAGTGGGGGTGGGATCATTTGGGGGACAGCGGCATTACAATACATTCAATGCTCCGTGTGGATGGTTCATCGTTGTATCGTCCATATTTGCGTTTCCAAATGTAGCGAATATCGATCAATTTATTAGTTATAGCTTGCCGTTGTTCGTGCTCGTCTTTCAATTCCCGTTGGCGATCTTTTTGCTCATTCACGTAAGGCGAAAGAACAAAGGAAGAGAGCAAAGCCTCATTCCCGAAGGAACGAAGCTTTATCGATTTTACCGGTCGATGGTATGGACCACGACAGTCTGTTTGAGTGGTTGTGTGATCGTGATTTTGATTGGGGACTTTTTCAAGGATAAATCAGCGGTTGGAGGGGTGGCGACAGCCGTTGCGTATATTGCCCTCTTACTGATAGCGCTGTTGACGAGCTACGGGGAAATGCAGGCTCTTAATCATGGCAAGCAAAAGCTGGGGAAAGCAAAACAGTCTGGTTCGTTTCGACAATGAGGTCGAAAGTCAAGGGGTTCCTTACTCCAAAACACACTGGTGGGGAGGGACATCCACAAAGCCTTGTATGCTTGGCTGTCGCAAGGAATGCCCTTCTTTCCACTCTGCAAATTTGATTTTGACGGTAATTTCCGGCTGTATCCATAAAGTATTGGCTACGCGTGGTGGCTTGTTAACAAAAGACATCTTCTGTTGGACGAGGGGCTGTATTCGCTCCGTTAAAGCGCGCCAGTCCGTTTGCGTCAATTTTCCAGTACCTGCATGGCCGATGTACCAAAAAGAACCTTGTTGATCAAACAGGCCCAGAAGCAACGAATTGACAATCTGATTCCGAAGCGTCACGCCGCCTACGACAGCGATGAGATCCCGGTAATACTTTTTCTTTCTCCAGCGTTGATCTTTCCCATTGATCAAGTAGCTGCTCGACGCATCCTTCATCATGATTCCTTCCATGCCTTGAGCTTCTATGACACGGTAAAGAGCGTCTCCATCAGCAAAATTTTCAACGAGCTGCACATGAGAAGTAGGAGTGATGATTTTTGCGAGTATTTGTTGTCGCTCTGATAGTGGGTAGGAAGTTACCCATTCATCATTCCAGTACAGGACATCGAAAACCATGTATGTAACAGGGACAAGCTTTTGTATCTGGGAGACCTTCTCTAAACGGCGCAGCCCGTCTCTTTTCATGACCTCGTAAAAAGAAGGCTTTCCGTCCGGGCCGAGAGCGATTATTTCCCCATCCAAAATCACAGAATCGGCATGACAATACGACCGAAGATCGGTTACTTCTGGATAATGGAAAGTCCGTTCATTTAATTTTCTGTTGAACAGTTTGACCTCTTGTCCATCGTAGTAGGTAAGAATGCGAACACCATCCCATTTCACTTGGCCTATCCATTGTGGTCCTACAGGTATAGCTTCCGTGCTGATAGGCTCAAAAGGAAAAAGCGGAGTTAGTTCCATAGCTGCCACCTTTATGTTTAGTTGGGACGTGCCCGGTTTTCTAATACAGTTTCACGGATAGGCATAATCTATACGAGTGGTGCTGTCGGATGAACTCCTGTTAGAATTTTACGAAACTTTTTCATTGATTAAGTATTGAATTCGGGCTATACTACGTGTATAAAGTAACCAATGGGTCAGCGGATTGGGCTGTATCTGGTTGAGCTGCTTCCTCCTTCCGTGGTACGTCCACCACACCTCATGGGAAGGGAGCTGCTCTCTGATATGGCCCTCTTTGCGTCTCTTGCTCCAGTTGGGAATGTTTGTTGTTCACTTTCTTTAATCCTTTTTTCATTGATATACAATTAGAGACATGTTTATAATGACTGTGCGAACTCATTTACGAAAGAAGGAATTGACTTGCCGTTTCTTCGGTTTAAAGGCTTTGCGAAGCAAGACATAGAGCCCATTTCTCAGATTCTTATAGAAGAGTTTTCCAAAATTGCTGAAGTAGCTCAGGAAAAGGTGAAATTAGAGCTGCTTCAGGTAGAGCAATTGACGAACAGTCCTTTGTCTGTAGAGATCATGATGTTTCCCCGTGAACAAAAGCAGCATGACGCGATTGCTAGTGCCATACACGGCATTTTGAAGAAGCAAGGCTTTCTGCATATCCATATTTTCTTCATTCTGCTATCGCCCTCTCTCTATTATAAAGAAGGACTTCCATTGCAAGTTGGAATGACGAAATAAGCAAGAAAAAAGGTCGAGATCCACCAAAGGGATTTCGACCTTTTTCTATTAATAATAAAGGCTTTCGGTTTGCAGGCACTTCGAGCAGGTTCGCGTAAGTGGAGTTTCGATATAGACGTGGCTGCAGTCCTGTTGAATCAGCCGCAATTGTTGTTTAAATTGCTCTAGCTCAGCTTCTAATCGACTGATCTTTTCGCGTAAACGACTGGCTTCCTCCATAGGCTTCCTCCTTCATTACGGCTGGTACAAACGGCTTCCTTGTTCGCGGAACTCACGCGATTTTTCCTGCATCCCTGCAAGAATGGCGGGGTCTTGGGCACCCCCTTGTTCATTGGCAATGTGACGAATGTCGTGCGAAATTTTCATGCTGCAAAATTTTGGTCCGCACATGGAACAAAAATGGGCTGACTTGGCGGCTTCTGCTGGCAATGTTTCGTCGTGATATTCGCGGGCGCGTTCTGGGTCCAGAGACAAATTGAATTGATCGTTCCAGCGAAAATCAAAACGAGCTTTGGATAAGGCGTCGTCACGCTGTTTTGCTCGCGGATGTCCTTTTGCAAGATCAGCGGCATGCGCTGCGATTTTGTATGCGATTAAACCGTTGCGGACATCCTCTTTATTGGGTAGACCGAGGTGCTCCTTAGGTGTTACGTAGCAGAGCATCGCTGTTCCGAACCATCCGATCATGGCGGCCCCTATCGCTGAAGTGATGTGATCATAGCCGGGAGCAATATCTGTCGTGAGTGGCCCCAGTGTGTAAAAAGGAGCCTCATGGCAAATGGATAACTGTTTATCCATATTTTCGCGAATGAGATGCATGGGGACGTGACCAGGGCCTTCAATCATGACTTGTACGTCGTGTTCCCACGCAATTTTTGTGAGTTCTCCCAATGTTTCAAGCTCCGCGAACTGCGCCTCGTCATTCGCATCCGCGATAGAGCCAGGACGTAGTCCATCTCCAAGGGATACACAAATGTCGTAGGCCTTCAGAATTTCGCAAATTTCAGCGAAATGCGTATACAAAAAGTTTTCCTCATGATGGGCCAGGCACCATGCGGCCAAAATCGATCCGCCGCGAGAGACGATACCGGTAACACGGTTAGCGGTCATAGGAATGTAGCGCAAGAGAACACCAGCATGAATGGTGAAGTAATCGACGCCTTGTTCTGCTTGCTCAATCAAGGTGTCTCGGTAAACCTCCCATGTCAAATCCTCGGCTTTCCCATTTACTTTTTCAAGTGCTTGATAAATCGGGACAGTACCGACTGGAACGGGACTATTGCGGATAATCCACTCCCGCGTGGTGTGTATATGTTTTCCCGTCGAGAGGTCCATGATAGTGTCGGCACCCCAACGGACCGACCAAATCATTTTTTCGACTTCTTCTTCCATCGAAGAGCTGACAGCTGACGTTCCGATGTTGGCATTGATTTTGACATGAAAGTTGCGGCCAATGATCATCGGCTCGCTTTCCGGATGATTGACGTTAGAAGGGAGAATCGCACGTCCAGCGGCAATTTCTGCCCGTACAAATTCAGGGGAGACACCCTCGCGAATGGCAACGTATTCCATTTCCGGTGTGATGATATTTTTTCGGGCATAATGAAGCTGGGTAACATTTTTCCCTGGCTTTGCCCGTTTTGGTTTGTAGCCCTCTCGAGGGAAAGTGGGGAGGGTGGCTGCCTTTTCTTCGTTTCGGATGCCGTCGTCAACTAGTTGTGGTTCGCGACCGACATACGTTTCCGCATCATTTCGCTCATCGATCCACATGTGGCGGATGGAGGGCAGTCCTGCTTGAATGTCAGGAACGTACCCCGTTGCGGTATATTCGCCACTCGTATCGTACACGCGAAGAGGAGGATTGGGTGTGGAGCCAGACAATCCTTCGGTAGGATGAAGAGAAATCTCTCGCATCGGGACGCGAATGTCCGCACGACTACCTATTTCGTATACTTTGTGACTGCCTGGAAAAGATGACACCAATGACATAAGAAAAACCTCCTTGTTTTGGTTGCACGAAAGCGAGAACCGTTTAGGGAGGCGAAAGAAACATCCCACGAAAAAGCGCCGCATAACAACATGCGACGCCAACGCGAGAGTAGAGAAGAAACGGGTATCCTAATCCTAAAGATACACGCATCTTTTCGTGTCGTATATGACATTCCTCCGCTGGCATTACCCAGTTCAGGTTCAACGGTCGATGGCACAGTACCATCCTCTCAGCCTGGTGAATTCCAAGCTCCCGTGCTTTTTTATTTTGGATTGCAAGAATAGGATAACGGGAAGTCCAATGAATTTCAAGGGAAATTTTCCAGTGAAAATATTGCGGGTGTGCAACACATTTTCCTCCCCCCTATTCTCATGAATCGGACTAAAACTGTTTCTGTAGACCCACATGAATCCTATCTGTTACGATGAAGTTCGAAAAAAAGCAACTGCTTCCAGCGCTTTGATTTTTCTCGTTTTCGAAGCAGGATGGAGAAGTATTTTGAGGTGATGAGGTATGGATGTTTATTCGGATCTAAAACAAGGAGAACGTGGAGCGTGGGTGAGTATTTTCGCCTACATATTCTGCTCTGTATTAAAAATAGGAGTTGCGTATGTTACTGCGTCGGAAGCTTTAATGGCTGATGGTCTTAACAACTCAACGGATGTCGTCGCATCGATTGCTGTTTTAATCGGGCTGCGTATTGCAAGGAAACCACCTGATAAAGATCACCCGTATGGCCATTTTCGGGCGGAGACGATTTCAGCACTTGTCGCATCATTTATTATGCTATTTGTCGGAGTTCAAGTCGTTACGAATGCCGTACCATCCTTATTAGACCCACAGCATGCGGCACCTGACCTGTTGGCAGGGTGGACAGCACTTGCAACCGCAGTCATCATGCTTTTCGTCTATCGCTACAATAAAAAGCTCGCCATCAAAACAAATAGCCAAGCACTAGATGCAGCAGCCGCTGACAACCGTTCAGACGCATTCGTCAGTATCGGGACGTTTATCGGGGTAGCTGGCGCACAATTCCAATTACACTGGCTTGATCCTTTAGCTGCTTTTGTTGTTGGTCTCATCATCTTGAAGACTGCTTGGGACATTTTCAGGGAAGCAACCCACCGTTTGACAGATGGCTTTGACGAGAGCAAGCTTGCTGACCTGCGAACTACCATTTCCTCCATTTCGGGAGTGAAGGATATCAGTGACATCAAAGCCCGCTACCATGGAAGCAGCGTGCTGGTTGATGTTGTGATCCATGTAGATCCCGGTCTGAATGTGGTGGAGAGCCACACCATCACCGAGAAAATTGAAGAACAGATGCGCAAGATTCATCGCATTAACGCCGTTCATATCCATATTGAACCATGTAGGAAGATGGCACCAAACTAGATGTCTTGATGCGAATACAAAAAAACCTGTCCAGAGTGGGCAGGTTTTTTTGTTGCAAATTAAACAGGGGTAGCTTTCTTTTTGCGTAGTGTTTTGGTTGTAGAAGTAGTCGTAGTCTTTGCTGCGCTCGCCTTTTTCGATGCTTGCTCTTTTTCGGACGAGGAGGCAGCAGTGGTGCGTTTTCGCGCAGGCTTTGACGGAGTCGGTTCAGGCTCGATTTTGATGGGTACGGCGGCTTGACCAGCTGTAGACTCCAAGCTTTCTTTGAGAGCTTGCATGAGATCAATGACATTGGTTCTTGCCACGGTAGGTGCTGTGGCGATCTCCTGACCCTCCAGTTTTTTCTCAATCAATTTTTGCAGGTCAGTTCGATACTCATCTGTATATTTTTCAGGATCAAAAGGGATCGTCATATTGCTAATGAGCTCAGTTGCCATCTTCAGTTCGTTTTCGGCCAACGGTACAGTGGCTTCTGGCAAGGCAGGCACTTGACTGACGGGACGTACCTCATCTGGATAGAAGATCGTCTCCAGCATGATGCAGTGCTCATACAGTCGAATAACGGCCAGGCTTTGCCGATTGCGCATCGTCACCTGTGCAACGCCGATCTTGCCTGTCTGTTCCATAGCCGAGCGCAGCAGAGCGTATGCTTTTTCACCAGTGTCCTGTGGGGATAGGAAATAGCTTTTGTGAAAATAAACCGGATCGATCTCTGACAAATCTACGAAGTCGATAATTTCAATGGCTCTGCGTGTTTCTGGCGTAATGGCTTCCAGATCTTCATCGTCAATCATGACAAAATGTCCTTTTTCATATTCGAAGCCACGGACGATTTCACTTGTATCAACCTCGCGCTGGCAGTGGGGACACATTTTTGTGTACTTGATCGGGGTATTGCACTCTTTATGCAGTTGGCGAAAGCGAATATCGCGCTCTTCCGTTGCAGTAAACATGCGAACTGGTATATTGACGAGGCCGAAGCTGATCGAGCCCTTCCACACCGTATGCATGGCGGATACCTCCTTCACAGCTATTTTTGTATAGTATCTGTAACTGCATAGAAGAAATGCCGAGGGAATTGAAGGTGGAAAAGTAAAAAGCCAGCCGATTCGAAGTGGCTGGCCTCTTGTATAGCTACTGCCCATGTTTGACGATGTCCGATTGATCTGCACGTGATTGCATGTCTCGCGCCAGCTCGACATCTTTGCCAGTACGGTCCGCAATGGACTGGGCTTTGGACGCCTTCAGCTTTTGTGCAGACGGTCGCTTTTCTGCCATGAACGACTCACTCCTTTCAGGCAATATACATGTAGGGGGTGTTGCAGGTACATGTAGTATGCGCTGCACACAAAAAAATACCCCATCGCCAAATGACGAGGGGCAGCCGTTCAACTCCTCCCGATGAAGGGAGCGATGGCACGAAATGCTCCTATCAGACACGTCGTGCGCCAAAGTGAACAGCCTTTCAATTATGGGAGAGGAGAAACCGGAGGAAGAGCTTATGGGGAAACGTAAGTCTTCTCCGCGGTTGTCAGCGACACCGTTGCGTCGCTATTCATCATCTTTTCCAATCGAAATGGGTTGTATACCTTTCTTGCACATAAATTTTTCCAGTTGCTAATTTTACGGGTGTATGCAGTTGTGATAGTATGATATCATTCTCAGTCTTAAAAATCGCGTTTAACAATACGCGTTGAATAACCTCTTACAACATACATAGGAAAGCAGACAGGTGAAATGAGTATGCGAGTCATCGCTGGAGAGCACAGAGGAAGACGGTTGGCAGCAGTTCCGGGTAAAGGAACCAGACCGACAACCGATAAAGTCAAAGAATCGATTTTTAATATGATTGGTCCGTATTTCGATGGCGGGTGGGCATTGGACCTATACGCAGGAACAGGTGGTCTCGGGATCGAGGCATTGAGTAGGGGAGCGGACCGAGCTGTTTTCGTGGAGCGAGATCACAAAGCATTTGCCGTGGTAAAACAAAACGTCAGCACTTGCAGGCTAGACGATTATGCAGAACTATATCGGATGGATGCGGACCGTGCCATTCGCACACTCAGTACGCGCAATCAAAAATTTGATCTCGTCTTTTTGGACCCGCCGTACGCCCAGCAAAAAATTGTCGAAGAAATAGAGATGTTGCAGGAGCTGGGGATGTTGGCGGACGGAGCGTGGATCGTGGCTGAGCATGATATCGCAGACTCCTTTCCAGATACGATTGGTCATTGTGTGAAGGAGCGAGCGGCTAAGTATGGGGATACGGCCGTTACCGTGTATTATTGCGATTTGGAGCCACAAGCCTAACTTTCAAATCAAGGTGCAAAAGAGCACCAAGGGAGGATAACTCGCTATGGCAATCGCCGTATGTTCAGGAAGCTTCGACCCTGTTACTTATGGGCATCTCGACATTATTGCGCGGGGTGCCAACGTTTTTGATAAGGTCATTGTTGCCGTCTTGATCAATTCTAAGAAAAACTCATTGTTTAGCGTAGAAGAGCGTGTCGATTTGCTTCGTCAGGCAACCGCTGACATGAAAAATGTAGAAGTGGACTCATTTGACGGCTTGTTGATTGACTATATGAACAAAAAGGGCGCGCAGGTGATCATTCGTGGTCTTCGCGCTGTTTCAGATTTTGAATATGAGATGCAAGTCGCCTCGATTAATAAAAAGCTCGATGAAAATATCGAAACGTTTTTCATGATGACGAACAATCAATATTCATACTTAAGTTCAAGTATTGTAAAGGAAGTTGCGAAATACAAGGCGAGTGTCGCCGATTTGGTGCCCCCAGTCGTCGAAGAGGCACTGAAGCGAAAAATGGCGGAGTAGATTATCGCGTCTTGCTGCGGTTCATGCGCAAAAGAGTCAGGCTGGTACATAACAGAATCGCACCGACGCCGATGGCGATTCCCCCTGATAGCAGCAAGGTCTCCCACCAATTTGTTTCCGGAATCTCAGATTTCACCTGCACAAATACGGGGACGGCTTTCTCCACGAACCAGGAGCTGACTGTGGCAAGAGGACCCCAAAAGACAAAGGTCAGAATCCCAGCTAGAAACGCGTGCAGCGCTCTGGCAATCAAGTAGGGGGCGACACGAATATCCGTTTCACTCAAGATACTCGCGACCTGGGCGTGAACACTCAAGCCGCCCCAGGACAATATCGCGCTGGCAATGGCCGCTTTCCAGACCAAGGAAACATTGTCAGGCACAATGCTCGCTGCTTGTGCGCCGAGAGTTACTTCGAACAATCCAGCCACGATTGCTTGGGAAAAAGTTGGTGGAAAACCAAAGGGACCGAGAATGATCGAGAGAAGCGTACTGATGATCTGTGTCAGATGAATCGTGGAGAATAGTTGAATTAATACCGAGAAAACAATGATGAAGCCTCCGATCATGAGCAATGTATTCAGGGCGGATTGCACAGCTTCTCCCATTAATCTTCCGAACGGACGTCCATCGCGGACACGTGCCCGATGCATCGCTTGCAAAGCGCGTAAAGGTAGTGGAAGTGAATTTTTCTCCAATGGGGCTGAAGTAATGGCAAAAGGTGCATGAAAACGATAGAGTACGCCCATGAGTACAGCTGACAAATAATGAGTTACAGCTAGCGTGATGCCCATTTGCTCACTGTGAAAAAATCCGATTGCCACTGCTCCCATGACGAATAAGGGGTCTCCCGTCGTTGTAAAAGAGACGAGACGTTCACCCTCAGCCTTCGTCACATTGCCTTGCAGACGCAGGCGTGTTGTCAGCTTTGCGGCTACCGGATAGCCGGATGAAAAGCCCATAGCCAATACGAACCCGCCAGTGCCTGGAACGTTAAACAGTGGGCGCATTAATGGCTCCAGTAACACGCCGACGAAATGTACGACGCCCAGACCCATCAACACCTCAGACAGCACAATAAAGGGAAGGGTAGAGGGGAAAACTACCTCCCACCATATTTTCAGACCGCGTACGGCAGCTTCAAAAGAAATCTGCGAGTAAGCAATCAACGAAATAACAATAAAAACTGTCGAGATGGCGAGCAACAAAGTAAGTACGGGTGAATGGCGTGACATGGATTCCTCCTGAATCGAAGAAAAGTAGTAGTACATGTCTACGTGGCAGGCGGGAGAACTATGCGTAAGCTTGGTCGACGAATATCTCCCAAGTGTGAAAGGTACAGCGATTTACCACATAGGCTAGTTACGGGGGAGGGGTTTTTCCATGGAGACAAAGCGTAAACCAATCGTGGGTGTAGCTCTGGGTTCTGGGGGCGCTCGCGGTTTTGCGCATATTGGTGTATTGAGTGCGCTAGAAGCACATGGCATCCAGATTGATATGCTGGCTGGCTCCAGTATGGGTAGTCTGATTGGAGCGGTCTATGCCAACGGAATTGAACCGCACATGATGGGAAAGCTTGCCCTTAATTTAAAACGCAAGCATTGGCTCGATTTGACTGTACCCAGTATGGGGTTTGTTACAGGGGAGAAGATCAAGCAATTAATTCGTCTATTAACGCACGGAAAGCGCTTGGAAGAGCTGAACAAGCCACTTGCTATTGTGGCAACAGATATTGAATCTGGAGAGCGAGTCGTTTTTCGTGAAGGCCCGATTGATCAAGCGGTGAGGGCGAGTATATCCATTCCAGGCATCTTCGTACCTGAAAAAGTAGGGGGGCGGCTTTTAGTCGACGGAGGAGTCATTGATCGTGTGCCTGTGACGGTGCTGCGTGAAATGGGTGCCGATATCGTGATTGCGGTAGATGTCGCCCAATTCGATACACGGATGGAGGTCAAAAGTATTTTTGATGTCATCGCCCAGACGATTGATGTGATGGAAAGGGAAATTCTGCGACATCGAATCATTGCAGCAGACATCGTAATCAGGCCGGATGTTGGACACTATAGCAGTATCGCGTACACGGGTGTCGAAGAAATTATCGAGCTAGGCGAACGTGCGGGAACTGAACATATCGAACGCATTCGGGAACTAATTGCAAATTGGGAGGCGCAAGAATGAGTGAGGAACAGCTTTATGCCAACAGACGCAGATCTACAGGAACCAGAGGCTTTAGCTGGATACTTGCCTTGGTTTTTGTCTTGTTGGGTATTTCTTTTTTTGTACCAACGAATTATTACGTGAGTCGTCCAGGTTCAGCGATTGAGTTGGGGCCGATGATTCAAGTGGAAGGCGGCAAAAAAGACGAGACCGGCGCCTTCATGCTCACGACGGTTCGAATGGGCGAAGCGAATTTGCCATGGTATTGGTATGCAAAAATGGCGCAGGATGTTGAGTTGATGCCCAAGGAACTCGTTGTCAGCAAGGGCGAGAACAGCGAAGATTTTATCCGCCGAGAACAAGCAGTTATGGACAATTCACAAAAAATTGCGGAGGCAGTCGCATTCCGTCTTGCCGGTTTTGAAGTGAAAGTTGAGAAGCAGGGCGTGTGGGTGATGGGTACCTTGGAGGGGTTCCCTGCCCATAAAAAATTGCAAATCGGTGATGTCATTACGTTTGTAGACGGAGTTCGCACGTCTGAGGCAAAAGATTTGCTGACAGCCCTCTCTGCAAAAAAAGCAGGCGATCAGGTCGAAATTACGTACACAAGAGATGGACAAGAGGCCAAAACGATGTTAACCTTGGAACCACTACCTGAATCCAAGTCAGTTGGAATTGGTGTACGCCCTGACAACAAACAGGAAATCATTATTCCGAAAGAAGTAACCATTGCCTCGCAAGGGATTGGTGGACCTTCTGCTGGATTGATGATGACGCTGGAGATTTATGACCAGTTAAATACGGAGACGGATTTGACTAAAGGCTATAAAATTGCAGGAACAGGCACGATTTCGTTAGACGGAAAAGTAGGCAGGATCGGTGGCATTAATCAAAAGGTAATCGCAGCGGACAAAGCGGGCGCAGAGATCTTCTTTGCTCCGCAGGATACGCCAGATACGAACTCCAATTATGAGGAGGCGTTAGCGACTGCCAAGCGGATTGGAACTTCAATGAAAGTGGTTCCGGTCAAGACGGTAGAAGAAGCGATTACGTACTTGAATGGACAAAAACCGAAATCTACCTGAGCAAACTAGCTGTCAAGCAAAAATGGTTGACAAAGCTTTGGGCAGGGTCTATAATCATCTTTGTTGTGCATGAGGTGAAATGCTATGAACATTAAGTTAGCAGAGTTAGAGCACCGAAAAGGAGAGCCGTTGCCATTCCAGGTAACCTTGGATGCAGATGAGCTGAAGAAGCGCCACCATGAGATTCGCGGAATGACTCCTGTGACTGCGAGTGGTGAAGCTGTACAGCTAGGCAATCTCTATTACGTAAAAGGAAGCATGAAGGCAGATGTGAATTTTGTCTGCGCAAGATGCTTGAATCCTTTTGTCGATCAGGCAACAGTAGATTTCTCTGAGACATTTGCGCTTGCGGATGATCCAATCCTGCAAGATGACGAGGACAGCGATATTCTTCCTCTGGAAGGCGATGAAATCCAGCTGGACTCGCTGCTGCAAGAGGATTTCTTACTGGCAATGCCGACCTTCCCGCTTTGCGAGGAGGATTGCAAAGGTCTGTGCCCGACTTGCGGTGTGAACCGTAATGAAGTGGCATGCAGCTGCAAGAATGAGCGTGTTGACCCGCGATTGGCTGGGTTGGCTGACTTTTTCAAAGACAGCAAATAAGTATTCCTACTGTATTCAAGATGATTCGCCGACCATTCGTGGCAGCGTCTCATTTTTGAAGGATGGCATAAGCATTTTGCCTATACTGTCCACCCAATAGAGCTTCTTAGCATTTGTCAGTTGAAGGAGGTGTAAGGAAGATGGCAGTACCTCAACGGAGAACTTCCAAAACCCGTAAAAGAATGCGTCGTACGCACTTCAAATTAGAGATTCCAGGCATGATCAAATGCGATAATTGCAGCGAATACAAGCTTGCGCATCGTGTTTGCCCAAGCTGCGGTCACTACAAAGGCGTGAAAGTAGCGAAGTAATATTCGCTGCTAAGAAAGCAAGGTGAGAAATCGCCTTGCTTTTTTTGTTCTATTATACTGCTTATGATTACTTAGAAACGCTTATTATCGCTTGCGTAAATTGCTTAAATGACTTATAATGAAGTCAAGAGAAGGATGGGGTTGAGGCTTCGTGTTTCAAGAGGAGAGGCTCGCTGCGATTCTTGCGTATTTGCAGGAGTACCAGCGAATCAGCGTGCAAGAGGTAGTTGAGCAGTTTGGCGTTTCCCGTGACACAGCGAGGCGTGATATGGTCAAGCTGGAGGAGCAGGGTCAAATCCTGCGAACCAGAGGAGGAGCAGTATTGCCCAGCCTCAACAAAAAGAACTACTCCCATCAGGAACGTATGCAGCTTGATTTGACAGGAAAGCGCAGTATTGCAGCAGCGGCGGCCCGTCTGATCAAAGATGGCGATTACTTGCTGCTCGATGCGTCCACAACTGTTCAGCTCACGGTGGAAACCTTGCAGACCCGCGACCATGTCATTATCACGAATTCATTAGCGACTGCCGCCAGTATGTCCCGAAAAGAAGGCGTTCTTGTCAAGCTTTTGGGCGGAGACGTACATGCAGAGGATCAATGTGTGCTCGGTACACGCGTGATTCAAAACCTCGCTGATTTTCATGTGGATAAGGTACTGGTTGGTGCATGCGGTCTTACAAAGGAAGGACTCATGTCTACGCAGGAAGATCACGGCTTTCTGATCAAAGAAATGATCAAACGCGCCGATCAAGTGATCATACTCACCGACCATACCAAGTTTGGAAAAAGCATGCTGTATCGCGTTGCCGGTTTTGACCAGATCGATATTATTGTGACCGATAAGCTGCCTGAAAAGGAAATAGCTGAGGCCCTGCACGTCAACGATGTAGAGGTGATTGTAGCTTCCACATGAAGCTATTGATCCATAAAAAAGAGGATAAGTTCCATTTGGCTGGCGTGAATGGGTGACCAGCGTGACAGCAAATGGATTTATCAGGGAGAGTCCTTCAAATGGGAAGGGCTCTTTCTCTTGCATTTGTGTACGGCCCCTGCTATTCTAGTAATCCTGACTTTTCCAAGAGGAGGGTTCTATGGTCTATTGGCGGATTATTCGCAAGAGCTATCGTCGAAATCTTCAGTATCGTTTATCGCATGTCATCAACAATGTCGCAAGCTCGATTTTTGGGCTTGTTTTTATTGCCATTTGGACGGGTGTCCTTTCTGGAAAACAAGTATACGGCCCCTATGATGTCAAAACGATGGGGTATTACATCGCGATTTGCCAAAGTGTTCTCTGGATGACGACATTTATCTCGCCGGGTCTGAATGTGCAAATAGCGGTAAGAAGCGGGGCTGTCAGTCTGGATATGATCAAGCCTGTTCATTATCTATGGTACATGCTCAGTCAGGAGTTTGGGCGACTTTTGTACAACGCTTGTTACAGAAGTGTTCCGATCGGCTTGCTGCTAGGATTAGTGGTAGGCTTCTTTTTTCCCTCCGATCCGTTCACTTATTTCTCGTTTATCCTCTCGCTTCTGCTAGGAACTTACGTAGGCATGCTGCTCTTTTATCTCACGGGCATTTCCTCCTTCTGGACGACAGAAATTCGCTGGGTACACCTCATCCTTTTGTCATTGATCTTCGGGTTAGGTGGACAAATGATTCCGATAGACTTGATGCCCGGGATGATTGGAAAGGTAGCTCCTTATTTGCCCTTTTCCGCGATGATTTATTATCCGGTCATGACCTTGCTAGAGCTTGCTCCTCCTTATGCCATGCTTGTCCAAGCTGGCTGGGCACTCGTTTTGACAGCGGTTGCTTTATTGGTGACGAACATGGCTAGAAGAAAGCTAGAAATTCAAGGAGGATAACCACATGTTTGCCCTCTATCGCAAACTGATTGCGGCCAGCATTCGTTCGCAAATGCAGTACAAGATAAATTTTGTCACGAGCGCTGCCACGACCGGAATGATTATGGTGCTTGATTTTATTATTCTTTCTGCGATTTTGTACCGATTTCACGATGTGGTTGGATGGAATATATACGAGGTTGGGATGCTTTACGGGATTTCCTCGGCATCTGTTTCCTTGTATCGACTATTTGCCCCGGAAATCAACGACTTTGAGAAGTACATTGTACAAGGGGAGCTCGATCAATTGCTCATCCGTCCTGTTTCACCTTTGCTTCTGCTATTGACACGCAATCTTGATTTGTCGAGAGTGGGAGGGTTGGTGCAAGGAGTGTCTGTTTTGGTCATCTCATTGTCGGGTCTTGCGGTGGAAGGGAAATCGATCATGGGGTTGGTGCTATTTTCACCGGTTGCCATTTTGTCTGGCGGAGTGATTTATTTCTCCATTGGCCTTGCTACGGCTGGGGTCGCCTTTTGGACGCATCAGATGAAAGACATGCTGACCTTTACCATTTATGCGCCAGCCAATGCTTCCAATTATCCGATCGGGCTATATCCAAACTGGCTCAAATGGCTGTTTTTCTCAGCGATACCGATCGCGTACATGAATTATTTGCCAATGTTGACGCTGTTGGGTAAAGGGGGCGAATGGTTTTATCCGTTACTCACCCCGATAGCCGCAGCGGTTGCTTTTTATTTCGCTCGTATGCTGTGGAATGTCGGGATTCGACATTACCATAGTACTGGGAGCTAAGGAGGAGTAACATGATTGAAGCAAAGCACATCGAAAAATCATTTTTCCTGAATCAAGCGAAAGAGGGGCGCTTTGCTTCTCTACGAACACTCTTTTCTCGTGAACGAAGGGAAGTCAAAGCGGTCCACGATATCTCCTTTTCCATTGACAGAGGCGAGTTCGTGGGATATATCGGGCCGAATGGCGCAGGAAAATCGACGACAATCAAGATGCTCGCAGGAATTCTTCATCCCAGTCAGGGGGAAATACGAATAGGCGGCTATAGTCCACAGCGGGAAAGAATGCAAGTAGCTTCACAAATTGGTGTGGTGTTCGGGCAGCGAACACAGCTATGGTGGGATCTGCCAGTCAAAGACTCCTTCGAAATTTTGCAAGCGATGTACAAGATTGAAGAAAAGGCATATCGGCGATCGATGGAGGCGTATCAGGAACTGCTGGATCTGCATGAATTCCTGGATACGCCAGTGCGTAAGCTGTCATTGGGTCAGAGAATGAGAGCTGATTTAGCAGCAGCACTGCTGCATGATCCGCCGGTCCTATTTTTAGATGAGCCTACGATTGGTTTGGATGTGGTCGCGAAGACGCGCATCAGAGCGTTTTTGAAAGAAGTGAATCAATCCCAGAAGAAGACCATTCTATTGACGACTCATGATATGGACGATATCGAGCAACTCTGCAACCGAATCATCGTGATCAACCATGGCAAAAAGATGATGGATACGAGCTTGGCCGATTTGCGACGCCAGATAGGGCTGCCAAGCCTCATTCGAATCGAATTTCGACAACCGCCCGAAATGCTTTACGAACTAGAGGGAATCGAGCGGATGGAGCTATCAGAGAATGTACTTTCGATATACTTCGACAAAGGAAAAATTTCTTCTCCGCGAATTCTTGCCGAAGTGGCGGGGTGGGGTGAGCCTTTGGACATTCAGATGAAAGAACCCGGGATTGAGGAGATCATTCGGCTCATTTATCGTTAGGGACGGTTACCTAAATTCGTGAACGATACTTGTAATTCCACATCTTCTCCCTTATACTGTGTTTTGGTACCAGGTATTAAAAACAGCTCGCAATCATACATAGTACAATTGAATCCTGCTTAAGGGGGTGTTCGGCATCGCCCGCTTGCCAAAAAAAGATCGCCAGTCCCGCTTAGTGCAGTATCTGGCGGATAATCCATTTGCGACGGACGAAGATCTGGCTGAGTTATTTCATGTCAGTATTCAAACCATACGTTTAGACCGATTGGAATTAGGGATACCGGAGTTGCGTGAACGCATTAAGACAGTTGCAGAGAAAAGTCTTGATCCTGTAAAATCATTGGGCATCGATGAAGTCATCGGTGAAATGGTTGATCTACAGCTCGATTCACAGGCTATTTCCGTATTGGAAATAAAAGAAGAACACGTTTTTTCGAAAACACAAATTGCCAGAGGGCATTATATATTTGCTCAGGCCAACTCATTGGCGGTAGCAGTAATTAACGCAGACGTAGCGTTGACAGCTACGGCGAGAATCCGCTTTGTCCGTCCTGTACGAGCAGGGGAGAAGCTGGTTGCTAAAGCAGTGGTGAGAAGCCGTAACGGCGACGAATGCAAGGTACGTGTAGAGACGAAGGTCCAAGGTGAATTGGTCTTTACCGCAACCTTCCGTGTAGTTGAGATGTCGAGCTACCATAACAGCATGGATGAGGAGTAAGGAGGAGTCACGGTTGCGAATTGCAGTGGATGCGATGGGCGGCGATCACGCACCGAAGAGTACCGTTTTAGGGGCGCTTGCTGCCATCAAGGAAAACCCGGCCATTACAGTTGTATTGGTGGGAGATGAACAGGCTATTCGGAACCACTTGCCGCAGGATATTCCGGCAAACATTGAAATCGTTCCTGCAGCGGAAGTGATTTTGCCAGATGATGAACCGGTTCGAGCTGTTCGGCGTAAGAAAAATTCTTCGCTGGTTGTAGCAGTTGAGATGGCGCGCGAGAAAAAAGTTGACGCGATGATCTCGGCTGGGAATACGGGTGCATTAATGACAGCAGGCTTGTTGTATGCAGGTCGCATGGATGGAATCGAGCGTCCTGCGCTTTGTGCCTATATCCCGAATACAAAAGGCCGAGTAACGCTGACACTGGACGTCGGAGCCAATATGGATGCCAAGCCGCATCAGCTTGTACAATACGCGGTGATGGGGAGCTTGTATGCTGAAAAAGTGTTGGGCTTCGAGCGGCCGACAGTAGGCTTGCTGAATGTCGGGACGGAAGAAGGAAAAGGGAACGAATTGACGAAAGCAGTTTTTCCTCTCCTTCAAGAAGCTGACTTGAACTTTGTAGGAAACGTGGAAGCACGCGATGTTATGCAAGGAGCCTGTGATGTGCTCGTATGCGACGGCTTTGTAGGGAACGTTTTGTTAAAGGCCGTAGAGGGTGCTGCTTCCACTATCTTTTCGCAGTTGAAGCAGGAATTTACTTCCAGCCTGATTAATAAGCTAGGTGCGGCCATTCTGAAACCGGGATTGGTTCGCTTTAAAAAGAAAATGGATTATGCGGAATACGGCGGTGCTCCCTTGCTGGGATTGAAATCCCCAGTGATCAAGGCCCACGGTTCCTCAAATGAGCGTGCAATGAAAAACGCGATCGTCAGTGCTACGCGGTTTATTCAGCAGGACGTGAACGAGGTTATCCAGCAATCATTACAGAAAAATACTTTGGGAGAAAGCGAGTGAAGCAGATGAGTGCAAAGCGTTCAGTAGGGATTTTGTCTACAGGCTCTTATACCCCGGAGCGGGTGTTGACGAACTTTGATCTGGAGAAAATGGTGGAAACCTCTGATGAGTGGATTGTTTCCCGTACCGGAATCAGAGAACGCCGCATTAGCTCACCGGAGCAAGCTTCCTCCGACTTGGCTTACGAGGCTGCCAAAGAAGCGCTCGAAAAAGCAAACATCAGCGCGGAACAGCTGGATATGATCATTGTCGCTACCGTAACGCCTGACATGTCTTTCCCGTCTACTGCTTGCTTGCTGCAAGAAAAGCTGGGTGCTACACGCGCCGCTGCGATGGATCTTTCCGCGGCTTGCACAGGCTTTTTGTACGGAATTACAACAGCGACTCAGTTCATCCAAAACGGTTTGTATAAAAAAGTATTGGTCGTAGGCGTTGAGACCTTGTCCAAAATTACGAATTACAAAGATCGAAATACATGTGTGTTGTTCGGAGATGGTGCGGGTGCGGCTGTTATCGGGGAAGTTACCGAGGGCTACGGCTTCCAGTCCTTTGAGCTCGGGGCAGATGGGTCAGGCGGGTCCCTCTTGTGCTTGCCAGCAGGTGGTTCCAGAACGCCTGCATCTGTTGAGTCTGTGGAACAAGGACTGCATTATCTCTACATGACAGGCGGAGAAGTTTTCAAATTCGCTGTTCGCGTCATGAATTCAGCAACAGAGGCTGTCTTGTCCAAAGCAGGCGTATCGAAGGATGAGATCGACCTGTTGGTACCGCATCAGGCAAACAAACGCATCATCGACTCCGCTGTACAGCGTTTCGGTCTGTCTGAGGATAAAGTTGCGATCAACCTGGATCGCTATGGAAACATGTCTTCTGCTTCCATTCCAGTAGCGTTGGATGAAGCAGTAAAGGCTGGTCGCGTAAAAGAAGGCGATAACCTGATTCTGGTTGGGTTTGGTGGCGGCTTGACTTGGGGAGCGACGCTCTTGAAGTGGTGCACGACTCCGGTAGAAGGGAGCAAGTAAGAATGGGGAAAATAGCCTTTGTTTTTCCGGGGCAAGGTTCACAATTTGTAGGAATGGGACAAGCTCTCTCCGAACAATCGGAAGCGGCCCGTCACATATTTGAGCAGGCTGATGAAGCGCTCGGCTTTTCCTTGTCGGGACTTTGTTTTGAAGGACCAGAAGAGGAATTGAAGCTGACCGCAAACACACAGCCAGCTATTTTGACAGCAAGCATCGCTGTTATGGCAGCTTTGAACGAAAAGTTGCCTGACTATAAGCCTGCGTTCGTAGCGGGCCACAGTTTGGGTGAGTATTCTGCTTTGGTTGCAGCCGGGGCCTTGTCCTTTGCAGATGCAGTCAAAACAGTGCGAGCTCGTGGTCAGTTCATGGAAGAGGCAGTTCCAGCTGGACAAGGTGCAATGGCCGCTGTCTTGAACTTGGATCGCGCGGCACTGCATGCGGTTTGTGAAGAAGTAACAGCATCTGGACATCCTGTTCAATTAGCGAACATAAACTGCCCGGGGCAAATTGTCATCTCTGGTTCTGCTGAAGGTGTGAAGCTGGCCGGTGAAAAAGCGAAGGAAGCGGGCGCAAAGCGTGTCCTTCCATTGAATGTAAGCGGTCCGTTCCACTCGAGCTTGATGCAGCCAGCAGCAGATAAACTGCAAGCAGTTTTAGCTGGCGTTACAGTACAAGAAGCGACCGTGCCTGTTGTGGCAAACGTAACGGCTAGACCGGTGTCTGAGGCTACAATCATTGTAGATCAATTGGTTCAACAAGTTTCCGCTCCAGTTTTGTGGGAGGATTCTGTGCAATGGATGGTCGAAGCAGGCGTGACCACTTTTGTTGAAATCGGGCCAGGAAAAGTTTTGGCTGGATTGATCAAGAAAATCGCACCAGCGGATACGACAATTATCTCTGTACAGGATATGGATTCGCTTACTGAGCTTTTGAACGGAGGGATACTATGTTAACAGGAAAGACAGCACTGGTCACAGGGGCTTCCCGTGGTATTGGGCGTGCGATTGCATTGAAGCTGGCAGAAGCTGGCGCGAATGTAGTTGTCAATTATGCAGGTAGTGAAGCGGCAGCGAGCGAGACTGTTGCGCTTATTAAGGAAATGGGCCGCGATGCCATCATGATTCGCGCAAACGTTTCTTCTACGGAAGATGTCAACGACATGTTCAAAGCTGCCCTGGATCATTTTGGTGCGATTGATATTCTCGTGAACAATGCGGGAATTACTCGCGACAACCTGATCATGCGCATGAAAGAAGACGAGTGGGACGATGTTATTGCGACGAATCTGAAGGGTGTATTCAACTGCGTCAAGGCAGCGACACGCCCAATGATGAAGCAGCGTTCAGGCAAAATCATCAACATCACTTCTGTGGTAGGTGTTTTGGGGAACGCTGGACAAGCAAACTACGTGGCGGCAAAAGCTGGAGTTATTGGCTTGACGAAGACGGCTGCTCGCGAGCTGGCTAGCCGTAATATCACGGTGAATGCTGTTGCGCCAGGATTTATCGATACAGAAATGACTGCTGTATTGCCGGAGGATGTCAAAGCAGGGCTCACAAGCCAAATTCCGCTTGCCCGCTTGGGACAAACAGATGATATCGCATCTGTCGTGCTATTCCTGGCATCCGACGCAGCCAACTACATGACAGGGCAGACGCTGCACGTAGATGGCGGAATGTACATGTAGGAAGAAAACTACCGAGCATTTTCTGAAAACTGGTTTTTTGAAAGCTCATCCACTATAATACGGGAGAGGGGGTGAAGCAAGATGGCAGATACTTTGGAGCGTGTGAAGAAAATCATCGTCGATCGTCTGGGTGTAGATGAGTCCAAAATTACTTTGGAAGCTTCTTTCAAAGAAGACCTGGGCGCTGACTCCCTGGATGTGGTTGAACTCGTAATGGAACTCGAAGATGAGTTTGATTTAGAGATTTCCGACGAAGATGCTGAAAAGATCACTTCTGTTGGTGAGGTTGTTAAATACATAGAATCTCACAAGTAGGTTGATCTGTTGGAAGTCCCGTACCATACGGGACTTCTCCTTCAATAGTCACCTGTACATAATCCAAACAAATACACGTTTTGCAAGCAGTGAATATAAGAAGCTGACTGCTGACTTTCATATAGAGGTGATTGTAATGAAACGCAGAGTGGTGATTACTGGCGTTGGTGTCGTTTCTCCAGTAGGGAATGACGCACAGACTTTCTGGAACAGCTTGCTGGAAGGAAAATCAGGCATTGACCGTGTGGCTGCCTTTGACGCTTCTGATTATCCAACACAAATTGCAGGCGAAGTGAAAAACTTCGATCCTGAGCAGTATATGGACAAGAAAGATATCCGACGTACAGACCGATTCGTTCAGTTTGGATTAGCTGCTGCCAAAATGGCTGTAGAAGATGCAAAACTGGAGATCACGCCAGAAAATGCGGAACGAGTGGGTGTATACATCGGGTCCGGAATCGGTGGTCTGACTACATGGGAAGAACAGCATTCCGTATTGTTGGAAAAAGGACCGCGTCGCGTGAGTCCATTCTTCATTCCGATGCTGATTGCGAACATGGCGTCTGGTGCAGTATCCATTCAATACGGAGCAAAAGGACCAACTTCCAGTGCGATTACCGCTTGTGCGACAGGTACAAATGCAATCGGTGATGCACTGCGTCTGATCCAGTTCGATCACGCAGATGTCATGATCGCAGGTGGAGCAGAAGCAACCGTGCGTCCAATGGCATTTGCAGGCTTTTGCTCAGCGAAAGCGATGTCCACCAGAAACGATGACCCGCAAAAAGCGAGTCGTCCGTTTGACAAAGATCGAGATGGCTTCGTAATGGGCGAAGGTGCTGGTGTGCTGATCTTGGAAGAGCTCGAGCATGCGAAAAAACGTGGAGCAACGATTATCGCGGAAGTCATTGGCTACGGGATGAGCGCAGATGCACACCATATTACTTCTCCATCTCCTGGTGGCGAAGGGGCAGCGCGTTGCATGGCAAGTGCACTGAAAGACGCTGGCGTTGACCCAACGGAAGTCCAATATATTAATGCACATGGTACTTCTACTGGCCAAGGAGATATCGCAGAAACACAAGCGATCAAGAGTGTGTTTGGCGAGCACGCATACAAATTGGCTGTCAGCTCGACCAAATCGATGACAGGCCATTTGTTGGGTGCTACTGGTGGAGTCGAGGCAATCGCGACGGCATATGCACTGCGTGATCAAGTATTGCCTCCGACAATTAACTTGGAAAACCCGGATCCAGAATGTGATCTGGACTATGTTCCGAACCATGCGCGCAAGGCGACCGTCAATGTGGCTGTTTCCAATACATTTGGATTCGGCGGTCACAACGCAACGGTAATCCTGAAGCGATACGAAGCATAAATGAGCCCTACTGATAGAAAAAGTAGGCAGTCTCCTGGAATGGTGGTGAGGGTGATGAATTTTGCACAGCTGCAAGAAACGATAGGCTTTCGCTTTCGCGATGAAAGCGTTTTGCGGCAGGCATTCACCCATTCTTCCTACGTGAACGAGCAACGCGGCAAACGTATATCAGACAATGAGCGGCTAGAGTTTTTGGGGGATGCTGTGTTGGAGTTGACTGTCTCCCAGTTTTTGTATAAAACTTTTCCGAAGATGAGCGAAGGGGAAATGACGAAGCTGCGTGCAGCTATTGTCTGTGAACCTTCTCTCGTCAAGTTTGCTGAACTGTTGAATTTTGGCGATCTCGTATTGCTGGGAAAAGGGGAAGAGCTGACAGGTGGACGTCAGCGACCAGCCTTGCTAGCGGACGTTTTTGAGGCGTTTGTAGGTGCGCTTTACTTGGATCAGGGGTTGGACGCAGTCTTTTCCTTTATGGAAAAATACGTGTACCCGCGCATCGACAAGGGAGAGTTTGCCCAGGTAACAGACTTCAAGAGCCAGTTGCAGGAATTTGTTCAACAAGACAATCTGGGAGACATCCATTACCGAATTGTAGAAGAAAAAGGACCAGCTCATAATCGAGAATTCGTATCTGAGGTGCTTTTGAACAATCGTTCGCTTGGCATCGGCTCTGGCCGCTCCAAAAAGGAAGCGGAACAGCAAGCTGCTGCACGAGCGTTGGTCAAGCTGGGGGATAAATAATCACTCGTCAGCGAGAAGGGCTGCATCATCTGCTACAAGATGGTGCAGCTTTTTTCTTTCGGGTGGGAAACATAGGGAAAATACTGCGAGATGACCGCTATCTATGATACACTTACCTACAGATGACCATGTAGGCTCGTAGTAGGTAGCTCCTGTTCGATGCAGGGGCTTCTTTTCGGGTGCCATCCGATCCTTGCATGTTTGTAAGTCTGTCAGTTTGGCAGGCAGTCTGGATGGTTTCTTAAGGAGGACCGTACGTATGTATTTGAAACGCCTGGAGCTGGCTGGATTCAAATCCTTTGCCGATCGCACGGAATTGGAATTTGTACCAGGGGTAACAGCGGTAGTGGGACCGAATGGAAGTGGGAAAAGTAACGTTTCTGATTCGATCCGCTGGGTGCTGGGGGAACAGAGCGCAAAGTCGTTGCGTGGAGCGAAAATGGAAGACATTATTTTCGCGGGTAGTGACAAGCGCAAGCCAGTGAATTTCGCAGAAGTGACACTCACCTTGGACAATACAGATCGTTCGCTCGATGTGGAATATTCGGAGGTATCCGTTACCCGCAGGGTGTATCGTTCTGGTGACAGTGAGTACTACATAAACAACAGATCCTGCCGTCTAAAAGACATCATGGAGCTGTTCATGGATACCGGGCTGGGTAAAGAAGCGTATTCCATTATCGGTCAAGGTAAAATTGAGGAAATTCTCAGTACCAAGTCCGAAGATCGCCGTGGAATATTTGAAGAAGCTGCCGGAATCGTCAAATACAAAACACGCAAGCGCGAGGCGGAGAAAAAGCTCGATGACACCGAGCAAAATCTGGTGCGTATTCACGATATCGTCAGTGAAATTACGGAGCAGATCGGACCTTTGCAGGAGCAGGCAGAAACAGCCAAGACGTACAAGGAGCTTCATCGTCGGCTGGTTGAGCATGAAGTAGCTCTTTACGTGCAGCAAATTGAAGCAGCTCATACGAAGTGGGAAGCAGCCACAGGACGCGTAGAGGAACTCAAGCATCTGTTAATCGGACAGACGACTGAAGCATCTAAGCAAGAGGCTGATTTGGAGCAGGCGCGTTTTCATGTCACCCAAATCGACCAATCTATCGAAGAACTGCAACAAGTGCTTTTGACAGTCAGTGAAGAGACTGAGAAAGTCGAAGGACAACGTGAAGTATTGCGGGAGCGCATGCGCAATCTCAATGCGAATCGTCAGCAGACGATGGAGCAGATGCATCGGATTACTGAGAAGCAGCACGGTCTTGAGGCCGAACTGGCTGAAGAACAAGAGAGGGCCAAGGAAGCGGATCGCCGCATGACAGAAGCCCACGCTTCGCTGCAAGAAGCAGAAGGTCAATTTTTTTCCATGGTGCAATCACTGACAGATGATGTCGAGCGTTTGAAGAGTGATTACTTCGAAAAGCTCAACGAAATGGCGAATCTGCGCAACGAAAATCGCCATCAAGAGCAGCTTCTCAAGACAAGCGAGGCCAGAGTCGAACGTCAAATGTCTGGAAAAAAACAGCTCGATGAAGAAGAAGAGCAGCGTCTAGCTCAGTTGAGCCAACTCCAAGATCAATTAGAGAAGATCGTTTCTACCATTCAAGAAACTGGCGTCAGATACAAGGAATTGGTCGAGGGCATGCGCGAAGGACAAGCCCGCCTTGAAACAGCCCGTCGAGAGCTGCGCCACTGGGAACAAAAGCGGGAAGCAGCGAAGTCGCGTTTTGACCTGTTAAAAGAAATGCAGTCGGAGTTCGCAGGGTTTCAGCAAGGTGTAAAAGAAATTTTGAAAGCACGCGAGCGGGGCTTCAAAGGAATTCATGGAGCGGTCGCTGAGCTCGTTGTCGTGCCACAGCAATTCGAGACAGCGATGGAAGTCGCACTGGGTGGCGCACTGCAAAACGTCGTCGTGGACAACGAAGCATCCGGTCGTGCAGCCATTGCTCACTTGAAGCAGCACAATGCGGGTAGGGCAACATTTCTACCGCTCGATGTCATCCGTCCTCGCACCTTGCAGGCAAGCGATAAGCGCCAGTTGGAGGCGGAGAGTGGAGTCGTCGGAATTGCGAGTGAGCTCGTGACCTTTGAGGAAACGTACCGACCCATCCTCGAAAGTCTATTGGGCAATGTCATTATTACGGAAAAGCTGGAGCAGGCAAACCGTGTGGCCCGTACGCTTGGCTACCGCTATCGAGTCGTGACCCTGGAAGGCGATATCGTGAATGCGGGTGGCTCCATGACAGGGGGGGCCTTGAAAAAGAACAGCACGAACCTGCTTGGACGCAACCGTCAATCAGAAGAGCTGGAAGCGCAGCTGGTAGAAATCGACCAGGCAATTTCTGGGCATACTACCCTTATGGAGCAATTAACGAAGGACCTGGCGCAAATGCAGCAGGAGCAAGAATCTCTACGTACTGAAGGCGAAAGTCTGCGATTGAAAGAACAGGAAGTAAAAGGGCTCTTGCAGCAAAAAGAATCGGAAGGCAGATCCTTGGGCGAGCGAGCAAAGCTTGTTGAACAAGATATTGAAGGCTATCGCCGTGAGATGGAAGAAGCCAAACGCAAGCAAGAGCAGCTGCAAGCCTCTTTGGCTGCCATGGAGCAAGAGGAAAAAGAGCTCGGTGCGCAGATCGCAGAAGCAGAGGCGAAACGCCAAGAGCAGCTCGAATCCAAAGAAGAAATGAATCAAAAAATAACAAGTCTCAAAGTACTGAATGCGCAGGTCAAGCAAGAGTATCAATCACGCTTGGAGCAAACAGAGCGTTTGCTGGAGCAAAAAAGCCAATTACAGCGCGAATGGGAAGAACAAAACGCGAACTTGGCATCTCTTGATGAGCTGGAGCGTACGAACGAATCGTCCGGGCTTGAGCTGGATCAGCGCATTAGCGAATTGCGTCAGGATAAAGACCGTGTGGCTGGCTTGATTCAAGAACGGCGAAGTGAGCGGGCGACGCTCTTTTATAAACAGGAGCAAGTGGAACAGCAGGTGAAGGAAATCCGCCGCGAGGTCAAATCGCTCGAGGAAAAGCTTCATCAGGAAGAAGTGAAGGTCAACCGTAACGAGGTAGAGCTCGATCATCTGTTGAATAAACTCTCCGAAGAATACGAAATGAGCTACGACCTGGCGAAGCAAAAATATCCGGCACGTGGCGAGATTCAGGAAGAGACACAAGTGGTCAATCGTCTCAAAAAGCAGATTGGGGCACTTGGCACTGTGAATCTTGGCGCGATTGAGGAATATGAGCGCTTGTCCGAGCGTCAGCAGTTTTTAAGCTCGCAGGAAGCTGATTTGAATGAAGCAAAGGACATGCTCTATCAAGTGATCCAAGAAATGGACGCAGAGATGTCGCGCCGCTTTAAAGAAACATTTGATGCAATCTCGGAGCAGTTCCGCGACGTGTTTGTCCAACTGTTTGGCGGAGGACGCGCAGATCTAGTGCTCTCGAACCCAGATAACCTGCTTGAGACGGGCATCGATATCGTGGCCCAGCCACCTGGCAAGAAGCTGCAAAATCTTGCGCTCTTATCCGGGGGCGAACGTGCTTTGACAGCCATGGCCTTGCTATTTGCCATCCTGCGTGTGAAGCCAGTGCCATTCTGTGTATTGGACGAGGTAGAAGCGGCTTTGGATGAGGCAAACGTTAACCGTTTCGCCGAGTACATGCACCATTTCAGCAACCAGACGCAGTTTATTTGCGTCACGCACAGAAAAGGCACCATGGAGAGCGCAGACGTGCTATACGGTATCACGATGCAAGAGGGCGGCGTGTCCAAACTCGTCTCTGTGAAGCTGGAGGACAGTGACAAGTTTATCGAATCAGCCTCTTAAACGGATTTGCCATTCAATTGATACTACCCGCAAAGGAAGATGAACATGAGTTTTTTCAAGCGCCTTCGTGATGCTATTGTCCAAAAGTCCGAAGAGGTCACCCAGAAGTTTACGGATGGTTTGGCTAAAACGAGAGACCTGCTAGTAGAAAAAGTAGAGGATCTGGTACGTCGCTACAAAAAGATCGACGATGACTTTTTCGATGAACTAGAGGAAATTTTGATTACGTCCGATGTGGGAGTCAATACCGTAATGGAGCTCATTGACGACCTGCGGACAGAAGTGCGCAAGCAAAAAATCGAGAATGCGATCGACTTGCAGCCGATTCTCTCAGAAAAACTGGTTGCCCTTTTGAAAAATGATGCTGCTGCGGATACGACTCTGAACGTAGAGGACGGTCGTCTGAACGTCATTTTGTTCGTAGGGGTAAACGGAGTGGGGAAAACGACCACGATCGGTAAAATGGCGCATATGTTCAAGCAGCAAAATAAAAAAGTGCTGTTGGCAGCAGGCGACACTTTCCGTGCAGCAGCGATTGAACAGTTGGAAGTCTGGGGAGAGCGTGTAGGAGTTGACGTAATCAAGCAGCAGCAAGGCTCTGATCCGGCTGCAGTGATCTACGATGCGATTCAGGCAGCGAAATCCCGACAGGTCGATGTGCTCTTGTGCGATACGGCAGGACGCTTGCAAAACAAAGTCAATCTCATGGAAGAGCTGGCGAAGGTTCACCGCGTATTGCAACGCGAATTGCCAGGAGCTCCGCACGAGGTCTTGCTAGTTTTGGATGCTACGACTGGGCAAAATGCGCTTTCGCAGGCGAAAACGTTTGGACAGTCTGCTGGTGTAACAGGTTTAGTCCTGACCAAGCTGGATGGGACAGCAAAGGGCGGTATCGTCATCGCGATCCGCAACGAGCTGAACATTCCGGTGAAATACGTCGGTTTGGGTGAAAAAATGGATGACCTGCAACAGTTTGATCCCGAGCAATTTGTTCATGCATTATTTGCTGGATTGATCCAAAAAGATGAAACGGAAGAGCAAGAAAACGCGTAAAAATATAGTGTTTCCGATATAAAAAAATGATGTCAATAAAAAACCTTGACACTAGGTGTGGAATTAGGTACTATAATCTACGTGCTGTAAAGAAAAAGTCTTTACAGTTTGAAACGAGTACCTCATAGCAAAGGATTGGTTTCATGTTAGAAAAGACCAATCAAGTCAATCTCTTGTTTGACTTTTACGCGCCGCTACTCAAGGGCAAGCAGCGAGAATATCTTGAGCTGTATTATCTGGACGATTTATCGCTCGGAGAAATTGCCGAGATGCATGAGGTCAGCCGCCAAGCTGTTTATGATCATATCAAGCGGGCAGAGAAGCAACTGTTTGAATACGATCAGAAGCTTCGCCTCGCTGAGCGTCATGAAAAGCGCATGGACGTGTTGAATCGCATGAACGAACTTGTAAGTGAGCTTTCGGAGAGCGAGACAAGAGACGAGCTGAACACTTTGCTCCACCAACTGTCAGAGATGGATTAGGAGGGCTCGCATGGCGTTTGAGAGCTTAGCCAATCGGCTGCAAAACGCGTTTGACAAACTGCGCGGCAGAGGGAAAATAGACGAGACCATCGTGAATGAAGCGATGCGTGAAGTTCGTCTGGCCCTGCTGGAAGCAGACGTTAACTTTAAAGTAGTAAAAGACTTCGTTGCTCGTGTCAAGGAGCGCGCAGTCGGTCAGGAAGTCATGAAAAGCTTGACGCCTGGTCAAATGGTGATCAAGATCGTGAATGAAGAGCTGGTCGCTCTGATGGGTGGCAACGTCGCTCAGCTCACGATGGCGCACCGTCCGCCGACCGTCATCATGATGGCAGGTCTGCAAGGGGCAGGTAAAACAACCACAACCGGTAAGCTGGCCAAGTACTTGCAAAAGCAAAACCGCAAGCCGCTTCTGGTAGCGGGAGACATTTACCGTCCTGCTGCGATCAAGCAGCTTCAGGTTTTAGGGGAGCAACTCAATGTTCCCGTCTTTACTCTCGGTGATCAAGTCAGTCCTGTCGATATCGCTCGCCAAGCGATTGAACACGCGAAGACGAATCATCTCGACGTAGTCCTCATCGATACCGCAGGTCGCCTGCATATTGACGAAGCGCTGATGGACGAGTTGAAGCAGATTCGCGAGGTAACCAAGCCCGATGAGATTTTGCTCGTCGTGGATGCGATGACAGGTCAAGATGCCGTCAATGTAGCAGAGAGCTTTAACAGCCAGCTCGAACTGACTGGTGTGGTTCTCACGAAGCTCGACGGTGATACCCGAGGCGGTGCGGCACTGTCCGTCAAAGCTGTCACTGGCAAGCCGATCAAATTCGCGGCGATGGGTGAAAAGCTGGATGCGCTCGAGCCGTTCCATCCGGATCGTATGGCCTCCCGTATTTTAGGTATGGGGGACGTACTTAGCCTGATCGAAAAAGCACAGGCATCCGTGGATGAAGACAAAGCACGCGATATGGAACGCCAAATGCGTCAAGGTGAGTTTACCTTCGACATGTTCCTGGACTCCATGCAGCAGCTTCGCAACCTGGGTCCTTTTGAAGACATTCTCGGCATGCTGCCAGGAATGAACAAGATGAAGGGCAAAATGAACGTGGATGAAAAGCAGATTGCCCGCGTTGAAGCGATCGCCAAATCCATGACCAAACAAGAGCGCGCGAATCCAGATTTATTGAATGCCAGCCGTCGCAAGCGCATCGCAAGCGGAAGCGGAACGAGTATTCAAGAAGTCAATCGTTTCCTCAAGCAGTTCGAGGAAATGAAAAAGATGATGAAGCAATTCTCAGGCGCTGCCGACAAGATGGTCAAGAAGTCGAAGAAAAAAGGCTTCGGATTACCTTTCATGGGAAAAGGCGGAGGCAACAATCAGGGCGGGATGAATTTCCCCTTTAATTTCAAGCCACCGTTCAAGTAAGTAGGCATGATCTCTTCGCGACACTGACTTGTCAGTTGGCCGCGATGGTTCAGATATAGTAGCACCAACGCAGATGCTCTTCTAGCGTTGATTAATACAGGAGGTGACACAACATGGCAGTAAAAATCCGTCTGAAGCGTATGGGTTCCAAGAAAGCTCCTTTCTACCGTGTAGTAGTAGCTGACTCCCGTTCCCCACGCGATGGCCGTTTCATTGAAGAAATCGGTTACTACAATCCGGTTGCTCAACCGGCAGTGGTGAAAATTGATACCGACAAAGCGGTACAATGGATCCTGAATGGTGCAGCTCCAACTGACACCGTTCGTAACCTTCTCTCCAAAGAAGGCGTACTCGCAAAAGTACACGAAACCAAATACGGCAAATAAGTCGGTCATCTGGAGGTTTGATGATGAAAGCGCTGGTCGAAACGATCGCTAAAGCTCTCGTCGATCATCCGAATGAGGTTCGTGTTAACGCAGTGGACAAAGAGCGAACTCTCGTCTTTGAATTGTCGGTGCACCCTGATGATATGGGGAAGATCATCGGCAAGCAAGGTCGAATCGCGAAAGCCCTGCGCACGGTCGTGATCGCCGCATCCGTGGAAACGGACAAGCGTGTCACGGTTGAAATTGTATGAGAAAAGGCTGGGAGCTTTCCCAGTCTTTTTTCTAGTATCCAAGATGCTCATAAACCATGATGGTTTTTCCGAAAGGAGTGGCGAAGGTGCTTACTATATTTCGGACGGTACAGGTTAAACTGATTATTACGGAAGCATCACGGGCTGCTCTCATTGATCAGTATAGCCAACGGCTTCGTTTGCAGCGTAAAGAGTGGGAGCAGTGGCAGTTTCAATCGAAAAAGCTATTAACCGAGGCGAAGAAAAAGTCTGCGGATACATATGCGTTGGCGCAGGAAAAAATCGCGCAGGAAGAGCGTCGACGCAAGGAAAAGATAGATCACCTGACATATACCCTCCAGCAGGTAGAAAATCTCCCAGAGGGAAGCGAGATCGATTACCAGACTGTTCAAAGCCCTGTCACGATTCAAGAGGGCGATGTATGGGATGAAATGATGTCCGGAACGGAAATCATGATAAAAGATGGCCTGGTACATGAGATTCGGCTACAAAAGAATAATGGGAACAAAGAAAAGGAGGAATGAACACGTTGAGCCAAAATAGTTTTTACGGAGTAGGCAAACTGGTTAATACGCATGGTCTGCGTGGTGAAGTACGTGTAACACCAACGACTGACTTTCCAGATCAGCGTTTTCGCAAAGGAAATGAGCTGTACCTGTTCCATCCGACACTCAGTGAGCCGCTCAAATTGAAAATCGCTTCTCGTCGCTCGCATAAAAATTTTGAGATTGTGAGCTTTCAAGGCTATGAGCATATTAACGATATCGAAAAGTACAAGGGCGGAGAGTTGAAAATTCCAGAAGAAGCGCTGATGGAATTAGAAGAGGACGAGTTCTACATTCATCAGCTCGTCGGCTGCGTTGTCGTAACGGACGAGGGCGAAGAACTGGGGAAAATCGTGGATGTCATGCAGCCAGGAGCAAACGATGTGTGGGTAGTGAAGGGAAAACGCGGAGAAATCTTGCTGCCTTATATCGATGAGTGCATCAAGGAAGTGGACATCGCGAACAAACGTGTGGTCTGCCATCTGATGGAAGGCTTGCTGTAGGGAGGAACTTTCAGATGCGGATCGATATTTTTACGCTCTTTCCCGAAATGTTTACAGGTGTTTTATCCAGCAGTATTTTGGGGAAGGCAAGCGAAAAAGAACTGGTTGATTTTCACGTCACCAATTTTCGCGATTTCTCTGAGAGCAAACACGGTACGGTAGACGACACCCCTTATGGCGGTGGCGGAGGAATGGTGTTGAAGCCAGAGCCTTTGTTCCGGGCCGTAGAAGCCTTGACGGGAGAGAAAAAACCCCGAGTGATTCTGATGTGTCCTCAGGGTGTGCCTTATCATCAGAAGCTTGCAGAAGAGTTAGCACAAGAAGAGCACCTCGTCTTCATTTGCGGTCATTATGAAGGGTACGACGAGCGAATTCGGGAGCATCTTGTCACAGATGAGGTCTCGATTGGCGACTATGTCCTGACTGGGGGAGAGCTTGCGGCGATGGTGGTCATTGACAGTGTCGTTCGTTTGCAACCAGGGGCGTTGGGAAACCAGACGTCAGCTGTTGAGGATTCCTTTTCAACAGGACTGCTCGAATACCCTCATTACACAAGACCGGCTGAGTTTCGCGGCTGGAAAGTGCCAGATGTACTGTTGTCAGGGCACCACGCCAATATTGAAAGCTGGCGGTTAAAAGAATCGCTCCGTCGAACGAAAGCAAGACGTCCAGATTTATTGGAAAAGCTTGCCCTGACAGATGAAATGAAAAAGCTATTGGCTGAATTGGAGCAGGAAAAAAAGTAGGGAACAAATAGGAGAAGAGTCTTGTAGTTTTGTGCCCGCTGTGTTAATATACTTCTTGTGGCAATTTTGCCCGCTGACTAAGGCGGTCCGCTACTCGTAACGCAGCCAAGCGGCTGGACCTATGGGTTAGACGAGTAAGAACGTCTATCGGAAGGAGGAAATTCAAATGAACCAAATTATCCGTGAACTGGAAAAAGCGCAATTGAAACAGGACATTCCTGCGTTCCGACCTGGTGACACTGTTCGTGTACACGTTAAGGTTATCGAGGGTCAGCGTGAGCGTATCCAGCTGTTCGAAGGCGTATGCATTCGCCGTCGCGGTACAGGTATCAGCGAAACATTTACAGCTCGTAAGATTTCTTACGGCGTAGGTGTTGAGCGTACATTCCCAGTACACACGCCTAAGATCGACAAGATCGAAATCGTGCGTCATGGTAAAGTACGTCGTGCGAAACTGTACTATCTGCGCGATCGCGTAGGTAAAGCAGCTCGTATTAAAGAAATTCGTCGATAAGCGTAATGCTTAGAAAGAGGACTGGCCTGCTTGCCAGGCCTCTTTTTTCCATTTAACGATCTTGAAATAAAATAGTTCATCTTGACATATGTTACAGCTAAGGTTGGACGAGCTTTCATGGGAGGATCGTAAGTCATGAGCGAAGAAATTACCTCCAGTCATAAGAAGAAAAATGAACTATGGGAATGGATAAAGGCACTTGGGATTGCTTTAGTCTTGGCGTTTCTCATTCGTACCTTTTTGTTCGCCCCGTTTATTGTAGAAGGCGAATCCATGGAAAGTACCTTACATAACAGCGAAAAATTAGTGGTAAACAAGGCGATTTACTTTTTGCAAGATCCGAAGCCTGGTGAAATCATCGTGTTCCATGCTGAAAAGGAACGGGATTACATCAAGAGAGTCATTGCTGTTGAGGGTGATACAGTAGAGGTCAAAAGCGATCAACTGCTGGTCAATGACAAAGTAGTAGAGGAACCGTATCTTGCACAATTAAGAGAACAAGCGAAGCAGCAGGGAGAGCCGTTCTTTACCCACGATTTTCCCCCGGTCCAAATACCAGCAGACCATATCTTTGTGATGGGCGACAATAGGTTGAACAGTCATGACAGCAGAGCCATCGGTCCTGTTGCCGTCAGTACGGTTGTTGGTAGAGCTGAATTTACTTTTTGGCCGGTTGCGGGAATTCGCTTGACAAGATAACGTAAAGCTTCAAGGTAGGTGAGACATCATGACGATCCAATGGTTTCCTGGCCATATGGCTAAAGCACGTCGTCAAGTAACGGAAAAGCTGAAGTTAATCGATGTAGTCATTGAACTTCTCGATGCACGTCTGCCGCTTTCCAGCCGTAATCCGATGATTGACGAGATTGTCAGTGATAAACCACGTTTGATATTACTTAACAAAGCAGATTTGGCGGATGATCGGGCAACAGATGAGTGGATTGCTTATTTTCGCAAACAAGGCATTCGCACATTGCCGATTGATGCCCTGAGTGGAAAAGGTGTAAACAAGCTGCCAGAAATGTGTAAGGAGCTAGCTGCTGACATGCTGGCAAAGCGCAGTGAGCGGGGGATGCAAGGTCGTGCCATCCGCATCATGATCTTGGGAATCCCCAATGTCGGCAAGTCTTCCCTCATTAACCGCTTGTCCAAGCGCTCGGTAGCGGCAACAGGTGATCGCCCGGCGGTAACCAAGGCGCAACAATGGGTGAAAATGGGCGATACACTGGAGCTTCTCGATACGCCTGGTATTCTTTGGCCGAAATTTGAAGATCAAATGGTAGGTCTGCGATTGGCAGCAAGTGGGGCAATTAAAGACGAGCTCATCGATTTTACGGAGGTAGCATTATTTGTCATTAGCTACATGATGCACTACTATCCGGAACGCCTGATCGAACGTTTCAAGCTAAAAGAACTGCCTGAGGATCGAGTAGAAATGCTCGAAGAAATCGGGAAGAAGCGCGGATGTCTCATTTCTGGCGGAAATATCGACTACGACAAGGCGGCGGAAATTTTCTTGCGTGAGCTGCGTTCCGGCAAGCTGGGAACGATCTCTGTCGAGCGCCCGATTGACTGGGAAATGGACGAACCGATTGGTAAGCCAGTATCTTTTCCAGAATAAGCTTTCCAGTCATCAAAAACCTGTCTATCGACATATACGGTAGGCAGGTTTTTTACTATGAGGATCGGTAAGGAGAAATGAGTCAATGAATCTAGCGGATATGTCGATAAAAGAAATACGAGTGACGATGGAAAAGTTGGACGAGGTACCCAAAGATTTTTTACAATTGCTGAAAGAAGATAAAAGAGCAGGTGTACAGACTCTGGCGAAGCAGGCGGAAGCAGCGATTGCACGTCAAGAAAAGCTCGCACAGATGTGGGCTGACATGACCGTCTATGAGAAAGCTATGTATGAGAAGGGGCATCAGTACATATTCGGGGTAGATGAGGTCGGAAGAGGTCCTTTGGCTGGCCCAGTTGTTGCGTGTGCCGTGTGTCTGCCCAAGGATTTTTACTTGCCAGGCCTGAATGACTCGAAGAAAATACCCGTATCCACTCGGGAAGCTTTTTGCGAAATCATTCAAAGAGATGCACTTGCTGTGGGAATCGGAATTGTCGATGCAGCAAGAATCGATGCGATCAATATATTAGCTGCTACAAAAGAAGCAATGAAGCTGGCGATCCAACAGGCGGGTCAATCTCCAGATGCTTTATTGATTGACGCCGTGCAGCTAACCGGAATGGATTGCGAGCAGGTTCCGATTATCGGTGGAGATGCCAAGAGCGTTTCGATTGCAGCCGCATCGATTGTAGCGAAGGTTACCCGTGATCGATTGATGGCCCAGTATGCCGAACAATATCCAGCCTATGGCTTTGACAAACACGCAGGCTACGGCACCCCTGAGCATCTGACAGCAATCGCTCGATTTGGACCAACGCCGATTCATCGCAAGACATTCACTGGCGTAAAAGAACACGCCTAAAAAGTGCTAGTAACATACGAGCTACAGGAGGAGGATCTGCATGTTTTCCCCGTCGCAACTTATTCAATCATTCGTGCAAAAAGCACCCATATCCGCTCCGAAGCCGGTTGAGCTTACTCCCGGACAAGTGTTTAAAGGCACGGTAATCAAGCATTACCCGGACAATATGGCGCTCGTACAAGTCGGGGGAATGCAGGTTCAGGCTAAAATGGAAGCAAGTTTGGAACCGGGCCAAAAAGCTTGGTTGCAAGTCCAACCATCAACAGGTGTCGTCACTTTGAAGGTTTTGGAAAGCGTCGGGGAAGGAGCTGGCAAAGAAGCATCTCTAGAAGGGCTAATGCGTTCACTAGGGATTGCCGATACAAAAGAGAACAAAGCGATCGTGCAAGCTCTGCTTGGTGCCAATCTTCCTGTGAATAAAGAAACCATACAAGCTTTTTCAGCCGTTGCTGGGCGATTAGGCGTAGACAATGCCACTATTGAGGCATTCATGACTGCCATGAAACGAAGTTTGCCACTGACTCCCGATACAATCGGAGGGCTAAAAGCCTTTTTATCAGACAAGCCAATGGGTCAGCTCATACAAAACCTGCTTCAGCAAGCCTCGCTTTTTTTAGAGGGAGAGGGCCAGCCTTCACACACGACAGGTCAAATGTCGCAAAGCCAATCACAGCAAGTCCCCGGACAAGCTAATGCAACAACAGGAGATGTCAAACAGCTTGTTAGTCAGTTAAAAGATAAGTTGACGGGACTCTCCTTACTTATCGCGGGGAACGATGCTACAGATGAGGGACTGGCAGTCAAACAAATGCCACAAGGCAATCAGCCCAATCAAGGTGCTTCGCAGAACGCGACTGGAGGAAGCCAGACACAGCCGCTGTCTTCGCAGAGCGGTCAGCCTACATCGCAAGTGCAGACATCGCCCCAACCATTAACGCAGGCTTCCAGTAACATTCCATCGCCATCACAAGCTGTTTCGTCAACTGTTTCCACTGAGACAGTACCTGTACCAAACACTGCCGGTAAGCAGGTGGAATCGCAGCCAAACGCCATGATCGGAAAGAGTAATCAGTTGCTGCCTAACCAAACCAGTGATCCAAGCGTCGAGTCAAAAGTTGCTCGAAACGAGTCATTGCCCATTCCTCAGTCATCACAGACGAATCAGGAGCCGATCCAAAACAAGCAGGTGGCAGAGCAAAGGGCCGTAGTGACAGAGGCGGGGCAAAAAGTTATTCCACAAATGATGTCTCAAGCATCTGGTGTAACGAATGGAGCTACAACTGCTAACCCGATTGCTGAATTGTTTCGTCATTTAGGCGTAACTCACGAGAGAGAATTGATGGGACAGGCATTTTCACAGGGGGCAATCGATTCGCACTCATTAAAGCAGATGGATACAGTCAAATCTCTCTTGTTGCAAATCAGTCAAGCGTCAGCTCAGACACTTCCAACCGCCTTGCGTGAAGCGGCAGATCAACTGCTGCAACAAGTGACCGGACAACAGTTGATGATGGTACAGCCCTCTAACCAAGCTTTGTCTCAAATCGTTATGCAAATTCCGATTCGCCAAGCAGATGGGGATGAGACGGCTTTTGTCCAAATTGAGTCGAAAAAGAAAGGCTCTGGACAGCTTGATCCGGAGAACTGTCGTCTTTTCTTTCATTTGGAACTCCAAAGTATGGGGACAACTATGATTGATGTCAGTATCGTTAATCGAATTGTTAACTTGCAAATTTTTAACGATACACCATGGGTGGAGGCACTCATTCAAGGCTCCAAGGATCGTTTTGCTGACCAATTACAGGATGTTGGTTACCATCTATCCGCTATGCGGGTCCAGCAAGTCCCGGCCGATCGCGGGAAGTCGACAAGTCCGATCCAAACCAAAGGCCCCATCCTGGCTGACTATAAAGGGGTTGACCTTCGCGTATGAAGCCGCCATCCTCTTCAGAGCAAAAACGCAAACAGGCAGTTGCGCTAAAATACCAGGCGGGTATCATGGAAGCGCCAAAGGTTGTGGCAAAAGGCAAGGGGTACGTAGCTGACAATATACTGAAGACAGCAAAGGAGCATGATATACCGGTACAAGAGGACCCGTCGCTTGTAGAGGTGTTGGGCAAGCTGGATTTGGATCAACAAATTCCTCCGGAGCTGTATCAAGTTGTAGCAGAGATCCTTGCTTTTGTCTATCGTATCGATAAAGGCGGAGGAACCAAATAATGAGTGATCGCCGCCGTCTTCTTGGTCAAAGAGGAGAACAGCTTGCTGAAAGCTATTTAGTGAACAAGGGTTTCCGCATTGTCGATCGAAATGTTCGAACAAAACGTGGGGAAATGGATTTAATTGCTCTAGACGGAAATTGCTTGGTTTTCATTGAGGTTCGAACGAGGAGCAGCCAATTTTTTGGAACAGCGGGCGAGTCCATTACTTGGAAAAAGAAACAGAAGCTGCGCGAGCTTGCCGTCGAATACTTGCAAAAAAGCTCACGGGCAATCCCTGCCTTTCGTTTTGATGTCATCGCGATTTACACAGGTACATCAACGCAAGGTGGAGACATCATGAAGCCAGTCATTGAGCATTATGAGAGTGCTTTTTAGGAAAAACGGGCTCTCGACTACGGATATATTGGGGATACGTCTACAGCATCAGTCGCAGAGCCAGCGTACTATGTACTGTACTCGACGCGATGAAACTCCTCCAAGCATCAATATCCGCTTTCCGGCTCAAAAGCTGGGAAGCATTTTTTTGGATGAGGCGCAGACAAGCCCATGACTAGTATCATTTTTGCTTTTGAAATTGGCTTGCGAACATTTGTTAGAAAAAAAGACAAATGTTTTTCAAAAAAACAGCATATTTGGTGTGACATTTTTCCATCTCATACGTCAATAAAAGTATAGGAAATAATTTGGAGGTAAAAACATGAAAAAGATCAAAAGCAACTTAATGAAAAACGTCTCCTTAGCAGTTGCAACTATTTGTACTGTTCAGTTTTCAGTTACAGGGATCGCTTCTGCACAAGTTACGACACCACAACCTTTACAAGCCTATAGCGTTGTAGCAAGCACTTCTGGCCTGAAAGCCGACTCTGGTGCAATGAATGTCTCCGTAGGTTCAAAAGAAACCATTCGCCTTACGTATAATGGCAGCTCCATTGATAATGGACTGGTTGACTGGGAAGTAGGCACTTCTAGTATCGCAACTGTTAACAATGGAGTCGTGACAGGAAAGAAGGCAGGATCGACTATTGTTACAGCAAGATATAATGGAGATAAAGTAACAATCAGAGTCACCGTTTCAAAAGCTGAGATTTTAGAAGCAAATCGTTCTGAAATCAATATTAAAAAAGGTAAGAAATCGACAATTAGTTTGAAATATGCTGATAAGACTTTAGCTGGATCTAAGGCAGATTGGAGTACGGAGGATAAATCTATTGCTACCGTGGATGATGGTGAAGTAAAGGGTGTATCTTCTGGAAGCACAATTATTACTGCGGAATATAGAGGCCAAAAAGTAGAAATTCAAGTAAATGTAGGTCAAAGCAACTCAGATGGGAAGTTAGAAGCAGACGCCTCAAAACTTAAGATGGAAAAAGGCGATAAAGAAACAATCAAATTGACTTATGACGATGATAAACTGTCTGGTTCCAAAGCAACTTGGAAATCGTCGGATACTTCCGTAGCAAGAGTCAGTGATGATGGGGTTGTTACTGCTAGAGCCAAAGGTACAGCTACGATTACAGCCAAATACAAAGGCGACGAGGTAGAAATTGAGGTCTATGTCGATACAGATGACTCAGGTAGACTGGAAGCGGATGATACCAGTATTTCCTTGAAAGACGGACAAAGAGAAACTGTTCAGTTAAGATATGACGATGAAAGATTGTCGGGTTCCAAAGCAACTTGGAAAACATCCAATTCGTCTGTCGCAACTGTAAGTGACGGGGTTGTAACAGCTAGAGGTAAAGGAACTGCTTACATTACAGCTGAATACAAAGGTCACAAGGTAGAGATTCAAGTAAAAGTTGATGCAAATACTTCAGGTAAGCTGGTAGCGGACGACACGAAACTCTCCATGAAGAGAGGAAATCGTGAAATCATTATTTTGACTTACGATGGTGCTGTGATCAGTAATTCCCAAGCAACCTGGAAAACTTCTAAATCTTCAGTAGCAACTGTCAGCAGCAGCGGTACTATTACAGCGACAGGTAAAGGTAAGGCAACGATTACAGCTAGTTATAGAGGCGAAACAGTAGATATTGATGTTACTGTTGATGGTTCCTCCTCATTACTGGAAGCTGATGATACCAGCATTACGTTGGATAAAGGTGACAGAGAAATCGTTGTATTGAAGTATGATGGCGACATCATCAGTGGCTCTAAAGCATCATGGAAATCCTCTAAAACTTCTGTAGCGACTGTCAGCAGCAGTGGTACGATTACTGCCAAAGGAAAAGGTACGGCAACGATTACCGCTACGTATAAAGGCGAAAAAGTGGAGATTGAAGTAAAAGTTGACGGATCAGGTTCAGGCAAGCTGGAGGCAGATGACGATACCATTACGGTCAAAAAAGGTGACTCCGAAAAGATCAAGCTCACATATGATGGCGATGATATCAGTGGTTCCAAAGCTACATGGAAGTCCTCGAAGACTTCCGTAGCCACCGTATCAGACAATGGTACTGTAAAAGGGAAAAAGAAAGGTAAGGCCACTATTACAGCAAAATACAAAGGCTATACAGTGGAAATTGAAGTTACCGTAAAATAAGATAGAACAAAAAGCTCGCTGAATCTTAATTGGTTCAGCGAGTTTTTTTCAAAGTGTAAGTAAATCCTGTACTTTGTTGTGAAGGAGGAATGAACCTTGCGTAAGATCATCTTGGAAAAGTTAAAAGAAATCGAGCAAGAGCATGACTTGAAAATATTGTTCGCTGTTGAATCAGGAAGCCGGGCATGGGGATTTCCGTCAAAAGATAGCGATTATGATGTACGTTTTGTTTATGTGAAGAAACCCGAATGGTATTTGTCCATTGATGACAAACGGGATGTGGTGGAAGTACCGATCAATGATCTCTTAGATATAAACGGCTGGGATATCCGAAAAGCTCTCAAGCTATATCGAAAATCGAATCCCCCTCTACAAGAATGGCTTGTGTCAGAGATGGTTTATCTTGATGCGCTAGGCTTTCGAGATGAGCTGGTAAGGCTGCAAGAGGAGGTATTTTCCCCAAAAGCTTCCTTGCATCATTATCTCAGTATGGCAAAAGGAAATTTTCGCGACTATCTGCAAGGCGAGCATGTCAAAATCAAAAAGTACTTTTATGTATTACGCCCGATCCTCGCATGCATCTGGATCGAAACGTATCAAACGAATCCTCCCATTGGATTTGATCGGTTAGTTACAGAACTGGTAACTGATTCTACGTTAAAAGGGAAAATTTCTGAGCTACTTCAAAGAAAAATAGCTGGGGATGAGTTGAACTTGGAGCCAAGAATCGAAGAGCTTCACCATTTTATTGAGGAACAAATTGAGCGTCTGACTGTACTATCTAGCCAATATGCAAGTGATCTGGAAGACCCAACCGACAAGCTGGATGAGATATTTCGGAAGTATTTACAGAAGGCGTGGATTGTCAGTTAGTCATGATGGAAACGTTACGCTAGATTGGGAGGTATAAGTATTCATGCAGGATCATATCCGAAAACATATACAGCACCCCCTCGAAATTCACTTCGATCAACCAACTAAACCTTACGGCTGTTTCTCCAATTTCTCCAGTCATCCAATAGAATTGGAGGGGGAACGATGGACAACCGCGGAACACTATTTGCAGGCCAAGAAAGTTTCAGGAACTGTCCATGAAGAAGAGATCATACGCAAGGCATTGCAAGCAAAAGTAGAACAGTGCCCTATCATTCGTGAAATTCTGCTCTCTACTGGAGATGCAGTCTTAATCGATCGTACGAGTAACGGTCAAAATTCACTTGGGAAATCGTGGATGGAAATACGTGAAAGCTTAGAAGAGTATCAACCACATTTCTATTTGCCGCCATGGATTGTGTTTCCGGAAGAACATCCTTACAGTTTGTTTTGGCGGATGGGTTTTGGAGAGGACTATGTCATGCATTATTGGCCATGGCTAGAGGAAATGAGCGAGGATTCCAGGAAAGAGTATGACGCTTATTTCCCGGTACCAAAGGAATGGCAGTTTGAAGATTTGGATGAGGAGGAAGAATGAAGCTACTGTTCATTTGCAGCAGAAATAAATGGAGAAGCTTGACGGCAGAAAAAATTTTTCATGGGATCAATGACTATGAAGTAAGTTCAGCAGGTACTGAAACCGGAGCGCGTATCAAAGTAACAAGTGGTCTTATCCGCTGGGCTGATCTCATTTTTTGTATGGAGAAAAAACATATAAGGCGGTTACAGGAAAAGTTTAGCTCAGAACTGATGGATAAAAGGATCATTTGCTTGGGTATCCCTGATGAATACATGTATATGGATGAGGAGCTGATCGAGATATTAAAATCAAGTGTTTCCGCATATATAGAGATTTTGGATTAAGCTGTTAGTACCCGTTGTCGATGTATACCGGATTATTATGTATAATGGGGATGATATGGCTCGATCGCACTATCTATTCTTATCGTAAAGCGAGGATTTTCACCATGAAGAAAAAACTTGTACTGGTTCTAGATGTTGAAGTAGCAGACAAAGCTGATATGCAGCAACTGGCAGATTCTATGTCCACAGCAATTCAATCCGTGGAAGGGATTGCTTTGCAAGACCTGGTTATGTTTGATAACGATGAAAACAATGCTGACAAGCTAATTGCTAACATAAAAAAAGAAATGTCCTAAAGAGGAGAGCAGTCCTGTGTTTTTCGTTTATGTTCTAGTTTACCTGGTCGTTGCCCTCCTCTATGGATTTTGGACGATGAAAAGCCAACAGCTCTGGGTTCGACTAACAGGGAATTTCATCGTTCACCTATTTATTGCTGCAATCGTGAGTCTCGGTTACTTTTTGGCGTAAGGAAGTGGCTTTGATCTGTACTGGGAGATGAGTGTATGGATTATCAAAAATTGAGTAAAGAATTGTCCTATGCGCTTCGTCATGCACCCCATGAATACGAGCTTGAATTAGACGAACAAGGATGGGTACCTATCAAGCAATTGCTTTTGTCACTTCATGAACAGCGCAAGTGGCGAGCGGTTACCGAAGAAGATTTACATACGATGATTGCATCATCAGAAAAAAAGCGCCATGAGATCAATCAAGGAAAAATTCGCGCCCTCTATGGACATTCAGTGCCGCAAAAGATCCAGAAGGAAGAAAAAGAACCGCCTGCGTACCTTTTTCATGGCACACCGCAAAGATTCCTCGATTCTATTTTGGCTAGCGGGCTTGTTCCAAAAGGAAGACAGTATGTGCATCTGTCTGAAGACGTCCAAACAGCACAGCAGGTTGGGAAAAGACGAGACGAACATCCCGTACTTTTGCGAATTGATGCGAGGCAAGCTTGGCAAGATGGTGTGAAGTTTTACCATGGAAATGAGCTCGTTTGGTTAGCAGATCAGGTGAAAAAAGAATACATCTCTGTCTATCAGAAGTAGCTCGATCTGCTCAAGAAGAATCAATACAGCACGAGAAAAGACTCGCATTCGATCGCGGGTCTTTTTTATATCAACGTTCATCATAAGGAGGTAAAAGCGACATGGAATGGTTGTTTGCTTTTCTACTATTGGCAGGACTTTTTGCAATCTACGACGCGATTCGGAAGCTGAACCAGAACATCGTAACGCAAGTGGATCAAAACCAACGAATCATTGAACTGTTGCATGAATTGAAAAAAAAGCAGTGAGCTGAAGGGTGAAAGAGTACGAGTGTGCAGTTGTCACAACAGCAATAATACCCGTTTTAAATCGTCAGATAAAGTGATGAAGTCCAGTTTTTCTTCATTCTTACGCTTTTTCATAAAGATAAAGAATGCCATCGTCGATCGACCAATTACGTAAAGAATGTCTCCAATCGCTTGTTTGCGAGGGTAAGTATTTTTCGAGATCATTTACGATTTTTTCCCAATCTTGATCACTATCACTAATCTCAATAAACTCACCGTATACCAAGTCAAAAACGAGGTATCCCATTTCGTACTCAATGCAATCGATCTTATAGTAAGAAACACTGTATATTACGTCCCAGTCGATCTGAACAGGTTCAGCATGCTCGTAGTGAATGGAAATTTGATGGCGATCAACAGTAAAAATCAAATAGAACCAACTCCTTACCTGTTTATTTGCAGTATACCTGTTGGAGTGAAAGTTTTCTATAAATGTGTGGAGGAGTGGTAGTTGTTTGGGGAGAGTGAAATTCTTACTTGCCCACCCCCTCTATCTTTTCCTACCCTATAACCAGAGGGGGAGAGGACATGTACGCATGCAGCTATTCAGGCACTGTACTCGGCATAGATGGAATGGTAGTCACTGTAGAAACAGACATAGCAAATGGCTTGCCTCAATTCGATTTGGTTGGACTTGGCGGTTCAGCAGTAAAAGAGGCGAGAGATCGTGTCCGTGCTGCCTTGAGAAATGCAGGCTACGATTACCCAATGCAGCGGATCACCGTCAACCTGGCACCAGCAGACTAGCGCAAGGAAGGTTCTGGTTTCGACCTTGCTATTGCGTTTGGAATTTTACTCGCCTCTAAACAAATGCTACCCAGACAGGAACGGATTCTCGTTCTAGGAGAGTTGGCATTAGACGGTTCCCTTTGCCCTGTAACGGGTGTACCCCCATCTTACTAGAAGCCAAAAATGCAGGATTTACCCACGTGATTCTCCCCGAACAAAATGCAGCGGAAGCACGGCTCGTCGACATTACCGTGTTGCCCGCGAGCAATCTGGAAGAGGCCGTGAACTATTGGAAAGAAGGACTTGTCCGTATTTCTTTTATGCGTTGCTCGAGGAGCTCTTTCTCTAGATTGATTTTTTGGATCTGTTTCTCTAAATCGGTAAAAGTGATGATGCTTTTACGGAAGAGGTCCAGGATACTTTGACGTTCTACATCTTTATCATCGTCGCTCTTTTGAATAAGTGCCATTTCGGACTCCAAATCGACCTTCTCAGTTTGCTTTACTTCCCTAGCTGAAGCAATCCCCTGAAGGGCTTCCCCTGGCTGATTAATAAAGGCCAAGCAATCTCTCCACACAAGGTTCTCGATCTAATCTTGCGGCTGATTCTTTGATGTACATTTCCCTTGCATTGGACCCTTATATGCTTGTTTACCGGTACAGACATAGAATCCTTTCAAAGCTCGTTTACTCCCAGGATAATGAACCCCCACGTACTTAATCCGCAGCACTGACATTTTAGTAAGCTACGTAGTAAATATTGATTCTTTGTATTACGCATTGCTTCTATTTGGTTGCTTCGAAGGATTTTCTGCATTTTTCCCACGTTTCTACATCAACGATGGCTGGAACTTCACGTTCGATGATATCGCGCTTTCGTGTGCTCCGTTTTCCATAGAAATGTACTCCCTTGTAAGAGGTATTCGCAATGATCCCACGTATTCTTGAGGGGCGCCAGATGCCCGCAGTATTCTCTTTTCGTTTCCCTCGAGTAACTTTCCGATCATCTTTTGCGTAAGCCGTAGAGACACCAAATGCATTTAGGTAGTCAGATACTTTAATGCAAGAATGGCCTTGGTTAGCAAGCATGTGAAAGATTAGCCTAACAACTCCTGCCTCTGTCATGTCTGAATAGGGGAGTAGCTCTTCACAAATCTCTAGATAGCCTTCACTGTCCACTCGATAACCGTAGGGGACAATACCTCCTAGCCATTTCCCGGATCGCGCAGCGCGGTTTGCACCGACCATAGACGTTCCAGAATGTCCCACGTTCCAAGTCAGCACTCCTGCTAGAATAGTTAGGAGGAAGCGTCCAGAGGGATCTCCTGTGTCGAAAGGCTCTGTCATAGAACAGATTCTTCACACCGTCACTTTCTAGCTCGTGAACGGAATTCAGGATGTTTCTAGCGGATCGTCCAAGTCGGTCTAACCGGTAAATAAGAAGGAGATCGATAATTCCGTTCTTAGTATCTTGTAACAGTTCACGGCCTGCTGGACGAGCATCTAGTGGATTGGTTCCAGTAACTCGGGTCATCCTTGTACCACTTAACGATTTCTAACTGATGGAGATCTGCATACTTACGAGCAAATTCTAGCTGATTTTCAATAGTACCTCGTTCAGCTTGATCGTCAGAACTTACACGTGTATATAGCGAGTCTCATCTTTGATATCCCACCTTAGAATAAAATAAAGTTCAAATACAAGAGTGTATGTTCTGGTTCTTAAATAAAGAAAGTCTGTTATGGACGAATGTAATTACGAATTCTTTTCTTCTTTTTCGAGAAATTAAAAAACTTATTTGCAACCAAACCAAGTATTAGTAAGTCAATAGCTTTAGCAAACAGTACATGTACTATTTGGATTATACTTAGAACAGAGCTTTTGTTAACAAGTTCCTGAAGCTTAGTAAAAATGGAGTCACCTGTAAAAGGAATGGCATAATGAATTGAAAAGGTAAAATAAAAGATGTTATAAAATGCTTCAATCGTCTTAGTATTAAAAGTTTTTTTGATCTCGGTGAAATTTGGCTTATTAGTTAAATAACCGAAAACGTCACCTAACAATATGACAGATGAATATATTATTGAAAATACAATGTCAGTTAAAAGAACAACCAGAACTATAAAGATGATCGTAATAGTAAAAGTCTTTTTAAAATCTGTTACTTTTATTTTATTTAGACTATCAATGATTTCGTACATAGACTCAATTAAGGCATTAAGAGCGAATACAAGTGGGAGCACTAGACTTATAACCATAAAAGATAGTTTTAGTGTAGTGTTTTCACCGAAAAAAAACATGCTAAGAAGTGAATAAAGTAATAGTAAAGCTCCCCAATAGAAGACTAGCGCACAAACTTGGATGCTAACTCTTAAAGAAAGAGAAAGTGTAGACAAAGTAGCACATTTATAAAAGATCAAAGTTGATAAAATACAGAAGTATAAAATAAAGGCATATATGAAAACTTCCAAAGTGATCATTAGTGGTAAGAAAGAATAAAATAGTAAAAATGAAAAGATAAAATATCTACTATAGAACAGTTTAAATAGTTGTATTTTTAAAATATAGAGGTCCTTTTTGATTTCACTCAATAGCATTTCAGTCCAATCATGATTTGAATTTCTAATTAGTATAAATGAAAGGCAAGAAACAGGAAAGATTTCCTAGTAAAAATTAGTTGCATAGGTATTTTTGTATACAATTTATTCCTTATCTTTTCTATTCTTTCATTACACAGATCTGAAGAGACGTTAAATTTCTCGGAGAGTACTTCGACGATCTCTGGCAGTTTAAACTCATAACTCTGAAGCATGTGTAGCGGTAAAGCTGCATACCTCGTAAAATTCCTGGCTTCCCATTCCTGTAGCTCACGGAATGCAGCTGGCATCATAATTTGACGACCAGCATGCCTAAGGATATGGCATAGCTCATGATAAAAATGCTCCCTCTGTATAAGTGAAGAGAGTCTTTTGTCTATCGTCTATCGTAATACTTTTGAAGCGGCCAAATTCATATGCCATTGATGGGAGCTCTTTGTAAAAGAGATAGATACCTAGTGATCTTGCAATACGTTGCTCATCTAATTCTTCAGGTACGTATATTCCTAGCTGTTTGTAAAATTGACTTATCCAGGTTTCAAGTGGGGGAGTAGTGTAAGATAAGTCCATCTAATAACCTCAAATAGGAACATTAGTTCTTTTTTTCGTGATCCTACCATGTGTTCAGTCTTCTTACTAGTACAATAAATTATATAATTTCTGGATGGATAACCAATTGGAGGAGAAATATATGATGATTGGGAAATGGTCAATCGATGTGATGTATGGACCGGGTGCTCAGGAAGACATAGAGATTGTTTTCTTACCAGATGGAACGGGATGGATTGCATTCTTTCACTATGAGTTATGTGAGTTAGAGACTTTTCGTTGGAGAAACAATGAAGACGGCAGTATTAGAATCAGTGGAGAAATATATCAAGCGATAGGTGAATCACAGGAGAAATCAAATTTAGAAATAAATGAGCTGTTCTATACGGTTAAACTTGAAAATACTCCCTCAAGTGAGGAAATGAAGGTGATCACATTTTCTAAACCGATATGGTGTAATGAACAAAAATTTGGATTGTTAACAGATAACATTGAAAATGAGAAACTACCATCATATAAAAATGAAGCAGAGAGTATAAAACAGCTTATTCAATTCCTGCACTTGGATACTCCCGAAATACTTCAAAATGATGCAATCGAAAAACTAAAACATGCTTCAGAAGAATATTTGGACATGTTAATACAACCTTTCGATAAATCATATTGGGATAATGCCGCAGTAGTATTATCTAGCATAGAGCATCAACGTTTAAAAGGGCATATACCAAGTCTTCTAATGTGGTTACAAGATATGAACTGGCCGGGTGCTGAAGTAATCGCAAAAATACTGGTTGAAATGAGGGAGATGGTCATTCCTCATTTAAGACCGGTTTTATTCGGCAATGATGAATTGTGGATTTATTGGATATTGATAAGACTGGTGAAACATTGGCCTACAGAATTGATTCTTGAGTTAAAAGATGAGCTTATAATCCTTTCAAACAGGCAATCAGAAGAGGAAATTGATGTGATTGCTAGTGAGATCCTAATACAGCATCGTCTGCTGTAATAAATTGAGCTGGAAAGGTGGGCTCAGCAAATGAATCTTATCGATATTCAGATAAAATTTAGCGAGGTTTTAAAAAAGAAACTAAGCATAAAGGACTTCGAGCAATGGGTCTATGTGACTCCAGAGATTGAAGAGCATTATGGGCATGTCTTCTATCTGGAGCTTATCAGCTTAGATTTCAAGGGGAAATATATTGATCTAGACTTAGTGCATTTGTTAACGCCGGAAATACCTTTTGGAGATCTTGAGTACCGAAGAATCAAAGAAGAACTAGAAATAGTAGCTAGTGATACCAATGATTTAGATAAAGTATTAGATAACATTTACGAGGAATATTGCGATGGATATAGTTTCTTGAGATTCTTAGGTTTGTCTTTTGCATTATTAAATGGTTCTAATGGAACGCTGATTATCAATGAAGGAGTACGTGAATTACTAAGGGAAGAAGCCAAGAGGTTATTGAGGTTTATAGAAGTAGATAAGATCAGAATTACTGGAATGTTCGAGTACGACGACTTCAGAGACAGTGAAGATCGGATAGAACTAACAAATGTGGAACTAATGCTTCGGAAATTAGAAGAAAAGATTCAGGAAAGATAGGTTGAAGATCAGCTGCCACTGCAATTATTTGGCCTTGCAGCAATTAAGAAATGGATTAAGACTTAAACTAGGGAAGATGTAAAATGGACATTTGGATTCCATTGGCGTATGAGCAATATGGTCTGGTTTGGGATAAATTTTATAAGGATTTCAATTTTAAACCTAGTGTCCATAGCAGTGATTGGCCTTCCTATCGTTTACCGGTACCTTTTGTTACTTTTGATATTACTGAATATACGGATGACGATATCGATGATCTTGAAGAGAAGTGTATTACCAACCTTAGGGCAGTAACAGGGTCTGACGAATATATCTACGCACTGGATTGGCAACACAAATCTTACCTCTACAATCCGCATCTAGAGAATGGCCATGCAAGAATAGGGTTTTACCCAGATGGTGATTATTACTTCTTTTTGAATAAAGAATATAAGTGGGGATATTTAGGGCATCCCTGGGAACAATCAATTAGTATTTTTGGAGAAGAACTTATTCATCAGTTTGAAACCAATAGACCAACTATATTTGGGAAGATAGTGCGCAGTGATAGATAAAGTATTACTCTAATTAGTACGAATATCAAAAACAACATCAAAGCTAGCGGGATGGTTAGTTTTAACAACGTTCTTTTTACAAGATTACTAATATGCCTCTTGATCACTGATCAGGAGGTTTTGTCGTTTTATGTCGGATATACACGATGAAATGTTGTAGGTAATTAGGACTATTTGCCGAATTGTATACATTCAGCCTTATTTAGCAAGGAGTTTGCATTGTAAGGTACATAGTCAAATGATTTGTATAGGGTACAAACTCAAGGATAAAGACAACAAGGGGCAAGATTGGAAAGTAATTGTGTTTGAGCTAATGCCAATTGAGGTAGTTAATAGTAGTGAGACAGCTAGCGCAAGTGAATTAAGTAATTTGTCATTAGAGGAACTTAAGAATAAGGCATTAGTGAGCACAAATCATGGTCAAGAAGTTACGCCAAAAGAACGTATAGTTCAATATCGAGAGAGAAGTAGGGCTGTAAAGCTGTATGCTCTGAAAAGAGCAAACGGGATATGTGAAGTGTGCGGTAATGAAGCTCCTTTTAAAACGGCCAAAGGAGAGCCATTCTTGGAAGTACACCATACGCGAAGATTATCCGATGGAGGCCCAGATCATACGGAGTGGGTCGCTGCCATTTGTCCGAATTGTCATAGAAGGGCACACTATGGCTTAGATTCTTATACGGTTAATAGTTCTATTGCTGATTATGTAAGCAGCAAGGAAAATTCTTTAAGGAGAGTGTAATGATCGAAAATAAGAAACAACTCACATTTGGAGATAGGAATAGTAGACTCCTTCTTGTAATTAGTTCAATCGGTGTAACCTTTTATTTATTCAAACTCTTATTGGACTATTTGAGTAAGTCATATCAATCTCTTTACATAAATGATACAAGAGGATTTATTTTAGGAGGAGAACATATTCTTTTTCCTTTAATACTGTCTTCAATTTCTTTCTTATTATGGCACGCTTTTTCTTATTGTGTATCAGAATTCACTAACTTTGGTAATTTTGAAAAAGTAGGGATTCGGCTTGAGTATGAAGAAAAAGCTGACAAAAACTTTAGAAGCATTGTGGGAATGCTCGTCACTCACTTCCTTCTTACTTTAACAGCGACGGTATTAATACTAATTTATCAAGACAGTGTAATATTATGTATGGTGTTAATAGGCGCACTGATACTTACATCTTACCTAACCCATAAGTATTGGTTAAGTATTTACCAAACATTCTTTAATCGCTTTTTACCAAATCAGAATCTATTCATAAACATAATCTTCCCTTGGATTGGTCTGGCATTAAGTTTTATCATAATTGGATTGGGGACATACGATATTTCTGTAAAAGGGAAATCAGTAATTAAATTCTCAGCTACTGAAGTTAGTATGTATTTTGAAAATAAAATGCCCAATACAATCAATTTTTTTGTAATAGACAAAAATAACAAAGTTGTTATCGAGAAAACTATAAGCAAAGATGATTTCGCAACTACATTCCTAGAGATTAGTGAGGGAAAAGAGAATGAAACGAACTTAGTAAATATAGAAGAGAGTAAAAGAAAGTTTTTATATGCTAAAAGCAAATATGAATATAACAATAAATTAGATATAACAGAGTATTTGAGTGAAGGAACTAATCATATTGTAATTACATTTGAAATCAAATCTGCTTTAAAATCCTCTAAACACTATAAGATTGTTAATCAACTGAATAAGCAAAGGAATAATAAAGTATTAATAAATAAGGAAAATATAACAATTGAACTCTAAATTTTAGAATCCATATTAAAAGTTAGGAGAAGTGCATGAGGAATTTCGCTGAAGAAATGGTTTATTGGTACTTCAGATTGAATGGCTTTTTTCTGTTGGACAATTTTGTATTGCATAATGATGGACTTGATTCCACGCAAAGTGCAGACATTGATATCCTGGCTATTCGCCAAAAATATACTTATGAAAACGTCGGCGGGAGAGAAGCAGACAAGCATGAGCTACTCTTTAGAAATTTTGATGACAATAAGAATATAGGTATTCTATGCGAAGTAAAAGCAGGTAGGATAACACCCAATGACATTTGCTTAACAAGAATAGACAGGCTAAAGTATGGGTTAGAGAGAATGGGATTCTCTTCACATTCTAGGGTTAATGAGCTAGTACCTGAATTATCTATAAATCCAGTAGTAACCGGTAATTATCATCAAGTTGGAAAAGTGTTAATTACGGATGATGGACGAGATATGCCTGGTTTTATTTGCATCAGTCTTGAAGAGATTCACAAATTTTTAAAAAGACATCTAAGAAGATACTTAGATCCTAAAAGTAGAAGTAAACACTTCTTTCCTTCACCAGTAATTCAACAAATCATTTGGGAGATTGAACAAGACGCGAAAAACAAGCGAACTATAAGAGCGCGACAAAGGGTTTATCAAAACGAATAAGCGTGGATAGGTAGAAAAGCTGCTGAGAATGATAGACGGCGGATCAGCCTGTAGCAGCTATTTGTTCTAACTGTCATAGAAGAGTTCACTATGTTGAGGACGCTCGCGAATACAATGATAATTTGATACAACAAATACAAAGGTTAGAGGGATGAGTTAATGGAAGAATTATTAACGAAGCTTTTATCAACTTTACAAGTGCCTACTATAGTAGTAGGAATATCTGCGATAGTATTTAAGTTACTAACATTTTTACCAGTAACGTTTGTAACAGCTCAAGATTTTGAGAAAAAGTTTTATACAAAAGAACAAAGACTCCTCCATCAAATAGTGCATTTCATTTTCAGTATGATTGTCGTTACTATTTTTATGGTCCTTATTGGGGATTACTTTGCAAATAATACCCACTGGTATAATCCATGGATTGCATTAGTCGCATTAATTTATGTAATATTTTTTTTCTACCTAATATTTGGGATGGCTGCCATGCGCAAAAAAATTACAGGTTTGGACAGTCTAAGAAACCGGAGATTCTTTATGTTAGCAACAGGAATATATTGTGCGGCGGCTACTGCTATAGTGCCATACTCCACTGGATCAATAATAGGGGGAATGTACCAAACAAAGCCAGAAACAATGTCACTTGAGTATTTCCTGGTATTAGCAATAATTTACTTTATTTGTTCAGCATTAATAGTGGTATTGCTAAAACCTTTAAACAGTGTGCTTGCTTTTAACACTGAAAAGGTAGTATCAATTGAGATGGACAAGGAAGGACAGAAAGAAAAATGGTACTTACTTCATCCAGTGAAATCGGATAGCTATCTTATTGGGGATAATTACATACCTGTGCTTTGTAAAAGGAATCGAATAATTACAAAGGAAGAATTGGTTCAGAAAGAATTTTTAATAGAAGATTTGGATGATATGAAAAATGAATCGTCAATAGCAAAAAATAATAAAATTGAAGATGAAAAAACAGTTACCTCTTGAGCACTCAATCAGAAGTTTTGTCGTTTCTCGTCGCATTAGATGTTGAAGATGTCATAGGTATTTAGGTCTGATTATCGAATAAAGAAGTAATGACAGAATTAATAATCTAATATGACGAAACAAAATGTAAAATTGTAGAAAACAAATACTTAAGTAATAAGGTAGGTATGGGTATAATGAGAATAACTGAATGTCTTTTTGCCCCAGATATAATTGTCAGGCTTCCAGATAATTGCCCCCCTCAATCATCGGAGAGCAGGGAAGTTGAAGTTTTTAGAGTAGTTTTAAATAATCCTCCAGAGTTTAATGATTTTCATCCACATTCTATTTTGTATCCAAAGATAAAGTTTAGAGACAAATGCGAAGTATCAGCTGTATCTGTTTTCCTTGAAATCCAAGATGCAATTAAATATGCGCCAAACATGGCGTCAGTTAAAAAAAATGGAGGTAAATTTTATATTGCTCAAGGGATAGTAACTAAACAATCAGGCGCAATTCTTGAAGATAGCAAGAATCCAGCTAAAAAAGCCTTACAAACTAAATCTCATGTTAGTTGGTGGATAAATGATGCTCGGTCTATTCACGAAAGTTTTAAAATTATAGATATAGGTGGTATATAGTAAATGGAAATCATTCACAAAAATACAATAGGAGAATTTAAGATATTAGAAACTTATATATACTTTGATGGTCCCCAACTGTTTTCTTGTAAAAGTAGTACCGATCAAATTTACTTATGTTATTGGTGTGAAATAACAGATGAAGAGTTGATTTGGTTATATACTCCTATTAGCTTAGATAGATACGAGGAAATTAGAAGCGGAAAAATATCCGTTCGAGATTCAATTTTAAAAGTTGAAGATGATTATGTTTGGAAACTTTCAATGACTATAGATGGTGAGAATTCTGCATCGGAAAGATTACATAAGGAAAATATTTTAGAGAAATGGTTACCTGATGTTAGCTTAGTCATTAATATTGAAGAAGATAAAGAGGGAGAAGAATTGGCCACAACTGAAGAGTCAAATATGAGTAAATTCTCTTCCGTGTTGTATAATGGGAAATTTAAAGAAATACTGCAGAGAAATGAAATAGAAAAAGCTAATAAACAATTATCCAGATTTTTATCAACTGCTTAAAGAGGTGACATTATGGAAACAATTACTTTTTATTCATATAAAGGTGGTGTAGGAAGAACACTTGCGCTTGCTAACATCGCATCTTATTTATCTAGATTTGGACAAAAAGTTTGTATACTTGATTTTGACTTAGAAGCTCCTGGGGTCCATTACAAGTTCCCTGAAATAGGAAATGAATTAAATAAAGGTTTAATTGATTATATTTATGAGTTCTCAGTGAATGGAACTGTTTTCGAAAGTATTAAAGATTTTTCAGTATGCAAAAAACCGATTAAAAAGACGCAAGGTGAAATCGTAGTAATCCCAGCAGGTGCTGTATTAAATGGGGATTATTGGAGAAAATTAGCTTACATTGACTGGCATAAAATGTTTTATAGTTCAAATAGTGAAGGGACTGTTTTTTTTCTAGATTTACAGGAAAAAATAAAGAATGAGATTGCTCCTGACTTCTTACTTATTGATTCAAGAACTGGAGTAACAGAAATAAGTAGTTTGTGTACCTCATTACTTGCAGACAAAGTCGTTTTTCTATCAGCTAATAATTTGGAAAATCTTGACGGGGCAAAACAAATAATAAAGGGGATATCAAAAGCTGAACGCTTTACTTGGCAGGAACCAGTTCAAGTTTTATTTACATTAACAAGAATACCTTTAACTAACGAGCTAAAAGAAAAGGAATTAATTAAGAATGTTTGTAATTACCTTAACGATAATGAAACAGTAGTAAGGGAAGAGGATATTGGTATTCTTCATTCTGAAAGAGAAATAGAACTAGCGGAAACGTTATTACTTACTGAACACGTTATGGATCAAGAAATACCATTATTAAAGGACTATTTAAGATTGTTCTCAAAAACGATTTCTGAAAATATTATTGAAGAAAAGTTAGGTAGTATTTTAGATCAAATCACATCAGGTGAGCGTTTATTAGAGGAACCTGAATTAATTCAAAAGGAACTAGAAGAAATAATTGAGGTGTTTCCTCATAGACTAAGTCTAGAAAAACTTATTGATTTTTATGTTCTAAGAAATGAGAGTAGAGAAAAAATATTATTGGCATTTCATAAATTGTACGATTATTTTGGTATTCAAAACGATCGAATGTTATTACGATATAAAAGTATTTTTATGAAAATGGACAATAGAAATTGGACAAAACCAAGATTTAACCTAAAAATTATAGAACACTACCTTACTAAAAGAACACAAGATTATCTAGATGTGAAGCTACGGTTAGCCAATACATATCATATGTATCAAGAAAATGATAAAGCCCTCGAATTGTACCACCAATTATTTAATGAACTTACAAATCGGAAAGAAATAGTAGTTAAAATGGTTGACATTTATATGGAAAAAGGAGAATTTTCAATTGCTTACAATCTTATAAAGGATTGTGAACACCTTTTTGATTTGAATTCTGAATTAACACGGAAGAAACTTTATATATTACTCAATCTAGACAAGTCCGAAGAAGTATTGGAGTTATTTGGTAATAATAATATTGGCCAAATGGTTCTAGATGAAGACCCTGAATTGTTCTTGAGAATTTGCAAAAAATTTAATTATACTCTCAACAGTGATTTATTGTTAAAAATATCCGAGAATGCACTCTCAAACTATAACTTTTCGCTTTTTGAAGTTTTAAAAGAAACATACTCCCAAAATGGGAAAATAGATGAATTTAGGAAAATAGTAGATAATCATAGGAATGGTCATGAAACGTACTTTAAGTTTTAAAAAAACGACGAACATATGATTAGTATGTTCGTCGTTTTTTTGTAAATATGAATATAATTGAAATAGTTTAATGGTAACGTTCCCCATACCTTCCAGTTCTAAAAAACGAGACGGCTAATAAGTAGCTCGTCTCGTTGTCATTTCTGTTGCTCCGCTAAATACCGCAAGTACCTCACATGCTCTAAAGCCTTCTGCTTATCTTCTTCGCTTAGCTTATCTAGTTCGAAAAAGAAGAGGTTTTCAAATTCTGACAGGTGCTTGTCTGATTTAGCTGAAGAGGTAAGGGGGGAAGTCCGCCCAGTTAATATATAGTCTGATTCAATGTTGCAGATTTGGGCAATTCTAGCTATATCTTTAACACTAGGAGGAGTGTAATCGCGCTCCCAATTAGAGACTTTTTGTGGAGAAACATTAACACGTTTTTAGCAAATTGTTCTTGGGTCCAGTTATTAGCTTTTCTTAGTTTTCTTATTCTCTGCCCAACCGTTTCCAACAAAATCACCTCCTAATATTATCAATAACTAACGTATTTAGGTAGTTAGTTAACGGGATTTAAGAGTTTAATTAAAAGAATAATTTGACGATAACGAAATTCGTTAGTGGGGAGGTGATAAAATGGTTCATGCTACGTTTATCAATTAAGAAAAGCAAAGGGAGTAACAAAGACACATATGGCGAGTATACTGGGGATTTCCTTGCAAGGGTATAGCCATAATGAATAAGGCAATGTACGTCTGGATGTTGAAAGGCTAAAAGTAATTGCACAAGTACTTTCAGTTGATGTAGGAATTTTTTCTGACGATAAACTAACGAAATTTGTTGTTTTGGAATTGTATAACCCAAAGTAGCCTGAAAGGAGGCCGACAATGATCAAACAACTTAAAGGTATCGAATTCCACCGTGAGTTCGCACCTGATATGAAACGAATGATCCATGCTTTGGAGGTATTACTCAAGTCAAAACCAGCAGAACCAAAGGAAGACACTGATACTGATCAACCAGTAAAGAAAGAGGAAAAAGCGTAAAGGAGTGCTGGACGACACTCACACAACTGCATAGAGCGCCGAAGAGCGGTAGCGAGCGAAGATATGAGCCGCGCCATTCCACCAGTTCACCAGTCAAGTGAGATAAATAGGTCAAGATGGGGTCAATGCCAAGACTCGACGCTGCATGCAGTGTGAGATGAAAGCGAGGTGAGAACAATGCTATTAACTGTAGAACACTTCCTCCAAATCGTGTGGAGAGCCATATTTTCCGTCTAAACGAAACCTCCTGCTGTATTTATTGCATTCAGTGGTTCAACCAGCTAATCAAGGACTTCAAAAGAACTAATGTAGCAACTGTTAAATTGTTAATTCCAATAGGAAAAACCCCAAGGCGAGTAACGGGGAAGGCTAAAAAGATGAGCACAGTTTCAATGTAATTCGAAAACCAAATAGAAAAGAGGAGAACAGATGGAGAACAAGGGCACAACAATTTCACTGTACTCTTGCTCTCGGATGCATGACATCTGCGATTATACTCATTAGAATCAGCGAACAGGGGAACAACTGACGTACGAATCACTGGTAAGAAACTGGGAGATCAGCTCGCTGAGTAGCGGATCTGATTAATAGTTGAGCGACACCACCCCAAGAGGATGTGGAAGCGTTCGTGAAAGAATACGGTAATCACCGATCAGTCCGGATGATTAAACATCTGTTAGGTGATGCACCACCGCCGACTAAGCCGCGTTTGACGGTAAATCAAATAGCTTCATTGTTAGACCAGATGAAACCTAGAATGATTTCTTTGGAAAAGTAGACAAGAAAGTAAATGGCAAACATATAAGGATTATTGTAATGACAAAAAACGAAGAGATTCACTTTTAATACGAAAACATAGTGGAAATCAATGTTCAACTGCTCAAGTTTTACTTTTCTATGAAGTACAAAGTTAAAGATTTTTCACAAATTTGTATAGGAGTTTTGTCAACAGCTCCAATTTACTTGCCCACCCCCTCTATCTTTTCCTACCCTATAACCAGAGGGGGAGAGAACATGTACGCATGCAGCTATTCAGGCACTGTACTCGGCATAGATGGAATGGTAGTCACTGTAGAAACAGACATAGCAAATGGCTTACCTCAATTCGATTTGGTTGGACTTGGCGGTTCAGCAGTAAAAGAAGCGAGAGATCGTGTTCGTGCTGCCTTGCGGAATGCAGGATACGACTACCCAATGCAGCGGATCACCGTCAATCTGGCACCAGCAGACCAGCGCAAGGAAGGTTCTGGTTTCGACCTTGCTATTGCGTTTGGAATTTTACTCGCCTCTAAACAAATGCTACCCAGACAGGAACGAATTCTCGTTTTAGGAGAGTTGGCATTAGACGGCTCACTTCGCCCTGGCACGGGTGTACTCCCCATCTTACTAGAAGCCAAAAAAGCAGGATTTACCCACGTGATTCTCCCCGAACAAAATGCAGCGGAAGCACGGCTCGTCGACATTACCGTATTGCCTGCGAGCAATCTGGAAGAGGCCGTGAACTACTGGAAAGAAGGACTTCATAGTAAGGACCCCGACTTGATTTATCACGAAACACAAACAGGCAAGACAAAAACCAACCAGCTGCCTCCCGATTTTGCCAATGTTTACGGACAGCAATTTGTAAAACGTGGTTTGGAGATTGCAGCAGCCGGATTTCATAATGTGATATTGGTGGGGCCTCCAGGTTCAGGAAAAACTCTTTTAGCTACTTGCCTGCCTGGTATCATGCCGAACATGACCATTCATGAATCTTACGAAGTGACGAAAATATACAGTATTGCTGGTCAATTAAAGCGGGAGAGTGGGCTTGTCGAGGAGAGACCTTTTCGTGCACCGCATCACACGATTACGGCTACTGCACTGATTGGCGGTGGCGCACAAATCCCGCGTCCCGGAGAATGTAGCTTGTCTCACAGTGGGATCCTCTTCCTAGATGAAATGCCCGAGTTTTCTCGGCATGTATTAGAGGTACTGCGCCAGCCGCTGGAATCAGGGGTTGTCACGATTGGACGATCCAAGCAGGTTTTTACCTTTCCTGCTCGGTTTCTGTTAATTGGTTCGTGTAATCCTTGTCCGTGTAGATAATATCCTTGGCAAAAGAATACTGAACTGTAACTGAAGCGCGAGGGCGTTTTGAACCTTCACTAGGTGTTGTATGTACTTGAATTCGTTCAACGAGGGCTTTTACGATTTCACGCCTCGTTTCGAATGATGGATTGTCATCTAGTTTATTTCGTAGTGATGTGAGTAATTGAAAAGCATTCATCATCTTCGTAGAGTAATCGTGGTCAACTTGCAGCGAGCTCCTTATTTCTTTTAAGCGTTGTTCGAGAATCTCTTTCTCTTGATTGATTTTTTGGATCTGTTTTTCTAAATCGGTAAAAGTGATGATGCTTTTACGGAAGAGGTCCAGGATACTCTGTCGTTCTACATCTTTATCATCGATGCTCTTTTGAATAAGTGTTATTTCGGACTCTAAATCGACCTTCTTAGTCTGCTTTACTTCCCTAGCTGCAGCAATCTCCTGAAGGGCTTCCCCTGGCTGATTAATAAAGGACAAGCAATCTCTCCACACAAGGTCCTCGATCCAATCTTGCGGTAGATTCTTTGATGTACACTTCCCTTGCATTGGACCCTTAAATGCTTGTTTACCGGTACAGACATAGAATCCTTTCAAAGCTCGTTTACTTCCAGGATAATGAATCCCCACATACGTTAATCCGCAGCACTGACATTTTAGTAGGCTTCTAAGTAAATATTGATTCTTGGTGTTACGCATTGCTTCTATTTGATTACTTCGAAGGACTGCCTGTGCTTTTTCCCATGTTTCAATATCAACAATGGCTGGAACTTCGCGTTCTATCAAATCGCGTTTTCTTTTGCTCCGTTTTCCATAGATGTGTAATCCATAGTAAGTGGTACTCGTAATGATCCCACGTATTCTTGAGGGGCGCCAAATACCCGCAGTTTTCTGTTTTCGTTTTCCTCGAGTAACTTTCCGATCATCCCTTGCGTAAGCCGTAGGAACACCTAAGGCATTTAAGTATTCTGAGACTTTAATGCATGAGTGGCCTTGGTTAGCAACCATATGGAAAATCAGCCTAACAACTCCTGCCTCTGTCATATCTGAGCGAGGGAGTAGCTCTTCACAAACCACCAGATAGCCTTCACTGTCTACGCGGTATCCATAGGGGACAATACCTCCAAGCCATTTACCAGCCCGTGCAGCGCGGTTTGCACCGTACCACAGACGTTCTATGATGGTCTCACGCTCTAAGTCAGCCACCCCTGCTAGAATGGTTAAAAGGAAACGGCCAGATGGATCTCCGGTATCAAACGGCTCCGTCATGGAACGGATTTTTACACCGTCACTTTCTAGGTCGTGAACGGAATTCAGGATGATTCTGGCAGATCGTCCAAGTCGGTCTAAGCGGTAGATGAGAAGGAGATCAATCTCGCCATTCTTAGCATCTTGTAACAGTTCGCGTCCGGCTGGACGAGCTTCAAGTGGGACGGTTCCTGTTACGCCGTCATCCTTGTACCACTTTACGATTTCTAATTGATGGAGATCCGCATACTTACGAGCAAATTCAAGTTGGTTTTCGATCGTACCACGTTCTGCTTGATCGTCTGAACTGACACGTGCATAAACAGCTAACCGCAACATGGTCTCCCTCCTATATTGATTAGTCCTTTTGATTTGTTACGAGATGAATCGGATTGGGTTGCATGACAATTTTGATTTGATTCTTAGCAATCTATCTGAACACAGTTCGGGTGTAACTTTAAACTGCTCTGTTAAGATATCTAGTATCTCAGGTTGCTTGTAATCATAGTTCTTCAGCATATGTAGTGGTAAAGCGGCGTATCTTGTGAAATTCCTTGCGTCCCATTCCTGTAGTTCACGAAAGGCAGCGGGCATCATTAGCTGACGTCCGGAGTGACGGAGGATATGACAAAGCTCATGATAAAAATGCTCCCTTTGCACAAGTGAAGGGAGTCGTTTGTCTATCGTTATACTTTTGAACCGACCGAACTCATATGACATTGATGGGATCTCTTTGTAAAAGAGATGGATGTTTAATGTTCTTGCAATACGTTGTTCGTCTAATTCGTCAGGTGTTTTTATGCCAAGTTGCTTGTAAAAGTGGCTTATCCAAGTTTCAAGAGGGGTAGGAGTGTAAGATAGCTTCATTGATTCACCTCTAGCAGGAACGTTTGTTCTGTAAATAATCTTACCATTCCTACTTTTTTCCTACTAGTGACAATTTGATGTATTGATTACGACTTAATCAGCAGGTTTTGTCGTTTTATGTCGGATATACACGATGGAATGTTGTAGGTAATTGGGACTATTTGCCGAAATATATACATTCACTCTTATATGCCAAGGGGCTGACATCATGGACCTTAGTTTGAAATTTCATAAAGCCTTACTTGATACCTGCCAAAAAACAAGGCGAGAGACTACATACAATCCTTCTGGATTATCTCAAAGGCTTGCAAGCGAAAATGGTGTGGTTGTTGCGAAGACTTTACTCAGGGGTAAGGATCAATCTGGTTTAGCTAGATTGTTGTTGGAGGGACGCCTTGATCTCTCGATGGAAGCCCTTATGCTAGATAAAGAGTATAAAGATTTATTCACTGATGAAGAACGGGACATAGCTCGCCAACGACTAATTGAATGTAAATATACTTTCCCAGCGGAAGCCGAAATGGAAATGGAAGAGAACGTAGCTGAAAATCCAATTGAGAGTACGCCTATAGATGTAACGAGTATATTTGTACCCGGAGCTGAGTTTAGAAGACTTGATCTTCACACACTGTTTGCTGGACAGAGTTACGGAAGAATCTCAACTTCTTCCAGGTTTCCTTTTATCATGCTGTTTACTGGAGAACGCGGTGAAGAGTATGGATACAAAGATGGTTGGAATGAAGAAGGCATATTCTTGTATACCGGTGAAGGTCAAGAAGGAGATATGCAATTCATCAAGGGGAATAAGGCTATTATAGAGCATGTGGACGACGGTAAGGATGTTCATCTATTTGAGTACATACGAACTGGCCATGTAAGGTACATAGGTCAAATGATATGTATCGGGTACAAAGTAAGGGATAAAGACAACAAGGGGCAAGATCGGAAAGTAATTGTGTTTGAGTTAATGCCAATTGAGGTAGTTAATAATAGTGAGATTGTTGGTGCAACTGAATTAAGTGATTTGTCATTAGAGGAACTTAAGAATAAGGCATTAGTTATCACAAATCATGGCCAGGGAACTACCCTAAAAGAACGTATAGTTCAATATCGAGAGAGAAGTCGGGCTGTAAAGCTGTATGCACTGAAAAGAGCAAACGGAGTATGCGAAGCGTGTGGTAATGAAGCTCCTTTTATAAACACAAAAGGGGAGCCATTTTTGGAAGTACACCATACGCGAAGATTATCAGACGGAGGACCAGATCATCCAGAGTGGGTGGCAGCAATTTGCCCGAATTGTCATAGGAGAACTCATTATGGTTATGACGCTGTTAGCTATAATGACAAGATAATAAAGAAAATAATTGAAACAGAGTTACGAATAGGGGCAAAATAGTTCAATCATCCAATGGCTCATTAAAATACTAGAATAAAGTTAGTTTAAAGAATGGAGATATTAGTATGCAATTTTACGAAAGAGCTTTTAAAACAGCTCTTACTCATCCCGGAGTACATTTGATCAAAGATGGATGGAACGATTTTGGTTACTACACCTCTTATAGGATGTATTTTTTGGACGAACATGGAAATAAAACAGAAATAGGTTTTGTAAAAATTGCGATGTCAATCGAGGATAATGAATCTACAGCGATTCCATCAAAATTCACTCAATTAGATACCAGTTACTTCAGTCTAGGACAAGGTATAGATTATTTTAAGAACCTAAATAAACTTGGTCCTACCATAAGAGACGAGATTTTAAAAGGATTGAATGATATCGCTTATGATCTTGATCTGTTTGAAAAGGTTAGGGAATTTAATATCACACGAAAATCATTGCTTCGCGATTATAAAGTATTCACTGTAAAAGATCAATTCCACAGAGTTGCGAAAGGTGGTGTACCACTAACACCTTATTCATTTAGTTATTGCCATACCTATAATGATAGGGAATCAGTCGAGTTTGACTTTGAAGTCGTGCCAGATTCAATGCCTCCAACTAATATACATGCATTAATTGGCAGTAATGGCGTTGGAAAAACAACAATTATTAACGATATGATTTACTCTTTACTATATGACTCTAAATCTCAAAATGCAGATAGTTATTTTTATGATAATGAAAACTTCGACTCAACTAATCTATTTGCAAATACAATTTTCATCTCATTTAGCGCATTTGATAATACTCCACATTATCGAGATAAAATCGATGAAGAAAAAGGTCCTTTGTATTCTTATATTGGTCTAAAAGACAGTGAGTTAATTGAAAAAAATGAGTCTAACTCGGTTGAAAGATATGTAACAAAGACACCAGAAACGTTAATTGATGAATTTATCCGTAGCATTAAATTTATCAAAGAAACGACTGATAAAAGGAAGTTTCATAAGTGGGAAGAAGCAATTGAAATGCTAGAAAGTGATGCGATTTTTAAAAGTTTTGGGTTAAGAGAAGTCGATTTAAGTAGAATTGAGGAATTGAAAGTAATATTTAATCGTCTAAGTTCTGGACATAAGATTATATTATTGACCATTACAAAGTTAATTGAAAAAGTTGATGAAAAGTCGTTAGTTATTCTAGATGAGCCAGAATCTCATTTGCATCCACCATTGCTATCTTCATTTATCAGAGCATTATCAGATATATTAATTTCTCAAAATGGAGTAGCAATTATTGCAACGCATTCACCAGTTATTCTTCAAGAGTTACCCCGAAGCTGTGTATCAATTATCAAGAGAAGCAGTAAAAGTTGTTCTGTTCTCAGACCTGAAATTGAGACGTTTGGTGAGAATGTAGGAACATTAACAAGAGAAGTATTTGGCTTAGAGGTTACGTATTCTGGATTTCATAAAATATTAGAGGACCTGGTAGAACAGGGTAAGGGGTATGATGAAATAGTTGAACAGTTTAATGGTGAACTAGGTATAGAAGCTCGCACTATTCTAAGGTCACTATTGATGTATAAGGAGTAGTTAAAAATGCGAAGAGTCCCTAAACCTAATTTTTCTACAGAAGAAGTCCTATTAAAATGCATCAGCAATTATACAGACACGGATTTAGTTAGACGATTTAAGGCCAGTAAAGGCAATATAGCTGACTGGAGTAATATTCTACAGAAGAAAATCGAAACTAACACTGTTTCAACAATAGTTGAAGATAAATGCATACCTCCAAAAATAACAAAAAACGAAATGGTCAAGCTATACACTGATAAATTGGCCAAACAAGGACAACCTGGAAGGGAGATATATAATGACATAATGGATCTTCCTAAACATAGACTATGTCCAATTTGTGGTTATAGACCTGTTGATAGTTTAGACCACTATTTGCCAAAAGAAAAATTTCCTGCACTCTCTATAAGTCCAATAAATTTAATTCCAGCATGCATGGGTTGTAACAAACTTAAATCATCCTCTAAACCTAACTCGCCAGAAGAAGAATTTATACATCCTTATTTTGATAACATAGAGGATGAGCCGTGGCTATATTTAAAAGTTGTAGAAGAACTGCCCCTTACTGTTTATTTTATAGCGGAACCTAGTCAATCATCTTGGGACGACTTAAAAAAAATACGTGTAATTAAGCACTTTAGTAGATTTCGCCTTGGTCAATTATATAGTAGTTACGCAAGTAATGAGTTATCAGGGAAGATTTACTCTTTAAAAAGTTCATTTGAACAAGGAGGAGCGGCTCTAGTTAGGGATGAGTTGCTTAAACAGATAGAAAGTTTTAAGTATGCTGAGGTAAATTCATGGCAAATTGCTTTGTATACAGGATTATATGAAAGCCAGTGGTTTTGTGAAGAAGCATTAAAAAAACCAATAGACAAAATACTGAAGTGATTTTGAACTATATCATATGATGGCTAATTCACGAAATTGATTAGCTAAACAAAAGCAGACGTTCTAAAAGAAGGACTACCCGTGCCTAACTGATTGCAAAAATAAACCTCTTGATCACTGATCAGGAGGTTTTGTCGTTTTATGTCGGATTAACCCGATCGAATGCAGTAGGTAATGAGAACTATGTGGAGAATAATAATTAGTATCCTTTTCTAGAGATTAATAAAAAGTTTGAAAAATGGGAGTTTACGGGTATAAATTACAAAGCTACGAGCTTTTAGTAGTTACTCTAATCAAATTAAAAAGTCGATTCAAAAAGGGTGAAAATTATGCTGAAAAAAATTCGAATAAAAAACTTAAGAAGCCTTATAGATACAGGAGAAATTGATTTAAAGCCGTTAACATTACTGGTTGGGAAAAATAGCTCTGGGAAGAGTACATTTTTAAGGTTTTTTCCTTTAATGAAGCAAACACTCGAGACAAGGACTTATGATCCAATACTCTGGTACAGTAGTAGATATGTTGATTTCGGTAGCTATAAAGAAAGTGTAAACAAAAAAAACTCTGAGAGTATTGATTTTGAATTTAGTTTTTCTGTTCCACGGGATTATTTTTACGAATTAACACCAATTTTTGTTATGAGATATCGAGGGGGGTATAGTAGAAGGCGAGCTACTGATAAGGGAAAAGGTCCTTATCACATTAAAGTTTGTATTACTTGCAAGGAAAAATACATAGAACAAATAAAAGTTGAATTTGAGAATCATACCTTTCAGATATTTTTAAAAAGTAAAGAAAAGCTCGGGAAATTAATTATTAACGATATTGAATTTGAAAATAATCAATTTGGGCTTAATTATCTTGCTGATTCTTCAAGTATGTTACCTAGATTAGTGAGTAAGCAAAGTGAGAAAGGAATACCGATTGATGAGCATTTTAGCAATGAGCTTGTTTTACTACTAAAAAAATATGCGCATTCTAAAACAAGTTTAGAAACGATTTACTCAATTATTGAAGAGATACAATTTGGAAAATCGGAAGAGATTTTAGAGAGCCTACTAAAAGGGGTAGATTCTCAAAGGAGATTAAAAGAAACATTTAAAGATATTACAAAAGACAGTTCTATTTTTAAGAATATAGAAAATTTAGTAATAGGAAAACACATCAATCCAATACTAATCTTTCTCAATTTTTATTTGCAAAATTGTTTTTCCAGAGTTAATTATATTGGACCGATTAGAGCAAGAGCTGAAAGGTATTACAGAATTCAGGGGTTGTCTGTGGATGAAATTGACCCTCAAGGTGAAAATATCCCAATGATCCTTCATAATATGACAGATAAGGAGAAATCAGAATTTAGTGAATGGACCTCAAAACACTTTGGTTTCGAGATAACAACACAATTAGAAGGTGGACATACTTCGTTAAGAATAAAATATAATTCGAGTCCAGAAGAAATGAATTTGGCTGATACGGGATTTGGCCATTCTCAAATTCTGCCAATTATATTGCTTTTTTGGAAAGTTTTAAAGTTTAATAAACCTAATAGGTATGTGTCAAGCTACACTAGACCTACAATACATATTTTAGTAATAGAGCAACCAGAATTACACCTTCATCCTGCATTACAAGCAAGGCTGATTGATACATTAATTAACATTTTAGTGTATTCAATTGGGAAAATTGACATAAAAGTCCTTATCGAAACACATAGCGAAACAATTATTAATAGAATAGGACAATTACTATCACAAAAAATTGATGGATTTAAAAATGATATTGTTAATGTAATGATTTTCAATAAACAAGATTCATTTGATTCTACTGTCGAGGTTACTGGTTATAATGAGCAAGGCTACTTATTATCATGGCCTATTGGGTTCTTTAGTCCGGAGGATTTTTAGATGCTAATCAAAATAGATGACTCAGTTATTGAATTCTTAGAAACAAACAAAGAAATACTTACCTTTGAGAGCAACGAGATTAAATCATTAAATAATTTGGCACGCGCTCAAATGGATGGACATCATCAAGTTATTAGTTCCTATGCAACCCTAAAATACCTGAGGAACTATCCACTAATAGAACAGAGTTGTCGAGGTATTTATACTTCTCTATTAGCTAAATGTACTTTTTTCTTTTCGTTAGAAGAATTCTGTACAGACTATATTATAGTAACTTCAAAAGTAGAAAATGAGATAGTGAGAGGATTCAGCGGAAAAAAGCATATTTTCAAAGTATCCTTGGATTACTTTTATTTAATGGATAGGATTTCTGCTACGACATTTATATCTGAGGATCTCAGTGACTGTGAATTCTATGAAAAAATTGCAAAGAAGTATATACAAGAAAATCGTAATAGACTAAATATGAAATTAAATTTGGATCACTGTGGCGGGGGTGGGGTAAATACATATAAAGAATTAGATTATAAAATAAATAGGAAAAAGATAGTTTTGGTTGTTTCAGATAGTGACAAACTTTATCCAACAGGTAAAGTGGGGGAGACATTAGCACAGATAACAAAAGTGTATGCAAAATATCAAGCCAATTCAATTGTAGATATATATAGCCTTGAAGTAAGAGAAAAGGAAAATCTTATTCCCCCGTCCCTATATCTTTTATGTTCAAATGGATCCTGTAGGGACGTTTTGAATATGCTACACGAAATAGAATTATTGGATAAACACCGTGAGAAGCTGAAATATATTGATATTAAAGATGGTGTAAAAGCAAAGCAACTCAAAAATGAAGAGCATTTACAGTTTCTTAAAGACTTACTAATTGATGTTCCAAATTTGATTGCATGCTCACTTGACGATATAGATAAGCAAAAAGACGAAACCGTATTGTTGCAAGGCATAGGTGGAAAAATAGAGGAGTTTGAACGAGACATTCTCGAAGATGGGTTAGAAAAAAAACTTGACGATAAAAGAAGACTCCAACCAAAACCAGAGATTGAAAAAGCAATAATTCAATTGGAAAATAAAATCGAAAAGAAGACTAATTTGTTTAATATACTACCTGATTATGTGAAACCTGAATGGGAGTTCCTATGTAAAAAGGTTATTTCGTGGGGATGTTGCGACCCTATTCCGAGCGGAATATCATAAATGAAATGAGTTTAGTCCTCAAACATTTTTAAATATGTAATAAAATAAGGCACGGAAAAAATGCGTGCCTTATTTTTCTTTACATTCCCCTTTTAATTAATCAATCTATTCCCTAATAAAAACGAGACGGCTATTAAGTAGCTCGTCTCGTTGTCATTTCTGTTGCTCTGCAAGATATCTCAAGTACCTCACGTGTTCTAAAGCCTTCTTTTTATCTTCCTCGCTTAGCTTTTCTAACTCATAGAAAAAGAGGTTTTCAAACTCGGAAAGCTTCTTATCCTTTTTGTCGTTAGGGGAGGAGGTCTTTAGTTCTACAAGATAAAGGTTATCTCCCTGGTTGAAAAATATATCGGGTTTGCGACCAATAAGGTAGTCCACAGATACTTCAAAAAAGTCAGCAATTCGTTCAAGACGTTCGCGGCGTGGAAGACCATCATCAACAGATTCATAGCGACGTATTGTTGATTCTGGAATTCCTATAGCAGATGCTAATGCCTCTTGTGTCATCTTTTTGCTTTTCCTTAACTCTTTTAATCGTTCTTTAAATCCCATAGTCTATCACGCTCATTTCTTGAGTACATTTTACAGCAAAATGCTCATATAATAAACGTTCATTAATTGAGCGAAAAGTGTTGACTTGTTCATTTTATGAGCTTATATTGTTATCTAGGAGTTCATAAAATGAGCGTAAAGAAAGTGAGGTGTATATATGTGAAAAAGCTTATTCCTCGAAAAAATTTAATTAATACACGTAAGGATGTTGGGTTGACTCAAGATGATCTCGCAAATAAAGCTGAACTTTCCCGAGGTATGCTCTCTAATATCGAGCGAGGATATACCCTTCCCTCTTTACCAGTGGCTTATAGGATTTCTAAAGTTTTAAAAAGGTCAATCGAGTATCTTTTTTTTGACACCAACGCTCAAAAAACGAGCGTTGAACATGAATCAAAATCAGCTTGAAAGGAGTCATAACCATGATCAAACCACCTAAAGGTATCGAGTTCCATCGTGAGTTTGCACCTGATATGAAACGAATGGTCCATGCTTTAGAGGTTCTACTTAAGTCAAAACCAGCAGAACCAAAGGAAGTCACTGAAACAGATCAACCAGTAAAGAAAGAGGAAACAGCCTAAAGGAGTGCTGGACGACCCTCACACAACTGCATAGAGCGCCGAAGAGCGGGAGCGAGCGAAGATATGAGCCGCGCCATAATACATTCCACCATTTCACCAGGTAAGGGTGATAACAAGGTCAGGTGGGGTTACTGCCAAGACTCGACGCTGCATGCAGTTGTGTGATGAAAGAGAGGTGAAAACAGAGTGTTTTCTGAGAAAGAGCTCCACGTAATAAACCACTTACTGACACTGGCTCTACAAAACATGAAACTTCACGATAATCCAGACAAGTTTAGTGATGAAACAGCCGTGTTAGCAAATCAAATTATCAATAAGATAATTTGGGGAGAAAGAGCCGCCGCGGTGGCGACGGCACATCCTTACGGTGATAGCGACAATGGAAATTTAGTTTCATGGGAACCATCGTCGAATTGTCAATACCGTGAATGACCTAAGTGCTCATGAATCCAGTTCCAAGCTTTTTTCGGGAGCCATCCCTGATAGTTCTCGTTTGTAAGCTTAATAACTAAACAGAAGTCATTATCATCCATAGCATTTTTCATTCTGTCGCGTATCTGAGTAGCGTTCAGGGTTGAGTCAACAAGCCAAGTTGAATCCAGATAATGCCACCAAGCGCCGCATGACTTTATTTGCTCGTAGAGTTTGTCATAGTTTTGACCTGATTTATTCAAATCGTAGGTAATAAGATATACCGCCATATTTACTACACCTCCTTCCTGTAATGAATTGGAGAGATTACACAATTTCCAATATTCGACAGGAAAAGAGGAAAACCTACAAGGATTTTATACAGGTTACATGATGGCTGTAATTATAAAAATGCCCCCAACGTGAGCCACGAGGGGGAGTCTGAAAGATGAGCACAGTTTCATTGTAATTCGAAAACCAATTAGAAAAGAGGAGAACAGATGGGGAACAACAGCACAACGATTTCACTATATTCTCGCTCTCGGATACATGACATCTGCGAATATGCTTATCAAAATCAGCGTACAGGCGAACAACTGACGTACGAATCACTTGGGAAGAGGCTAGGAAGATCGGCACGTTGGGTATCGGATGTAATTAATGGCCGAGCTACGCCATCCCGGGAGGATGCAGAAGCGTTCGTGAAGGAATGCGGCAATCACCGATCGGTTCGGATGTTAAAACATCTGTTTGGCGATGCACCACCACCGACTGACCCGCGCTTGTTGGTTAATCTTACAGCTACTTTATATAACCTCATCAAACAGTGCCAGGATGTAATCCATGAAGCACAGGCATTGATTGAATGGGAGCGTAAAAGGCGACCATGGGATTCGTTATCGACAGATGAAGAAAGTCTCTTGAAGGAAGCGGGTAAGCAGATTGAAGACCTATTCCAGGCGTGTGATGACGTACATATCTTGATGGATGAACGCTACGGTATTGATCCAGCCATTCATCAACACAACTGGTTATTAGAAGCAAGAGACCTGGAGATAGTCATAACCGATCCACGCGAGTTAATGCGCCGCGAACGACAAGAAATGTTATTTGCGGGAGGGCGGGCTCAATGAAAACAAATCAAGACTGGAATCGGAGAATGCTCGAGGTACTCGAAAAAACATACCAATATGACGCTGCTATGACGGAAGTTCTGATGCCGGAGGTCGCAAAGCAATATACGACAGCAGACGAACAAAACGAAAACTATCGTGATCGGTTACTTCTATTTAAAGAAGATTTAGAGGAGGAGAAGGCATGAAGGAACTAACAACAGCTCAAGGTGTCATCGAATTGGTATGCGACGGAGATCACCCGGTTGGACGCAAGGTGATTACTCTTGGGGAAATGGTTGAATTAGAACGAATGGCAGAAAAAGAGAAAACCGCCCGCGGCGAACGGACGGCTTAAAAAAACACTTCTAAATCGAAGAGTACCATACCTGGTTGAGGAGGACAAGCCTTTGAAAAAGTCAGTGGCTTCTCAAATAGCAGAATTGCAGCGTGAACTTGAAAATGCGGAAGAAGCATATCGCCAAGCTGATGATGATTGGCGAGCGGTAGATGTGCAATACGTTCAAATGAAACGTCTTCGTGAAGAACTAGATGTTCATAAACGTGATTTGGCCCATGAAATAGAGTGGCGTGTAAGGGAGATCGCAGCATTAGAGGAGGAGATTAAGTATGAGCGCACCAGTGCTTGATTTTCAAGAATATGTAGAGAAAACGGAACCGAGCAGGCAGCGTGCGATAGAAACTTTGGCATTTGATATTGATAACAGTGGAATTGAATGGACAGTACGGGATGTTATCGAGGAACTCGAGCTATTAGTTGATGGGAAAGCAACAATGGACTTTGAGGATTTCATTGATGGAATCAGAGAACAGGCAAGGCGCTTACTCAAATAGTCGAAACTGGGGCAACATTGCCTCAGTCTGCCGGGAATAACCTACCGGCACTGATGAGACAGGTTACATAGCGAGGGAGAAAGAGCGTGGCGCAGTCAAGGGAGCTGCAACGGCCGCGTAGAGGTTGGGACGCGGCACCTCGTATCCAAAAAAGAAAGGAGGATGGACGTGGTTTGGAGCAGGCCGGTCAATGTAAAGAGGCGTGAGGACTTGATCCGGAGAACAGGGACTCTGAAGCACAAGGTCACCATCGTTGACGCAAAAGAAGAATACCATGGTGTCGATGTCAAGGTACGAGATTTCAGAGGGGAAGAATACTGGACCACATTAGAAGACGTTGAGCTGGACAATGAAAAAGACTCCGCGGCAACGGAGTCTAACGGCTAAAACTTGGTTATTTCTAGCGTAACTCGTTTACCTCTAAAAAACAAGAGGGAGGGACAGAGCATGCAAGCCATTCGTTTGGTGAATACGCTAAACATGCAGCATGAAGATTGGCTGGAACATCGACGTCTTGGAATTGGTGGTTCCGATGCTGCCGCGATATGCGGGTTAAGTCGCTACAAATCACCGATGGCAGTTTACCTAGAGAAACTGGGAGAGCTACCTCCGGTAGAGGACAATCCAAAAATGAAGGCAGGACGACTTCTGGAACCTGTTATTGCTGATTGGTTTGCAGAGGATACCGGATATAAAGTATGGCGCCAAAACGCGATATTCCAGCATCCCGAGCATCCCTTCATGTTAGCAAACATTGATCGCTGGCTACCTGGACAGAATGCAGGTTTGGAATGCAAGAACACATCTGAATATTGCAAGGATGACTGGTCCGGTACGCAGGCTCCAACGGAGTACATTCTTCAATGCAATCATTACATGGCTGTTACAGGGGCAGATAGATGGTTTATCGCCGTTCTGATTGGAGGCTGGGATTTTCAATGGCGGGTAATCGAACGGGATGAAGAGCTGATTAAGAACCTGATTACTATCGAAAAAGGATTCTGGGAAGAGCATGTGGTGGCAAAAATTCCGCCAGTCTTCTCTCATCAAGATACTGACTATCTCAAGAATGCATTTCCTGAATCTGTTTCGGATTCTTCAATTGAGCTACCTGAGGAGGCATACCCGATTATCCAAGAGTTGCATCTAGCAAGAGTAGCTAAAAGCCAAGCCGAACAGCGAGAGGAAGCAGCAAAGAATCAGATTAAGGGCTATATGCAGACAAGCGAAAAAGCGTATTTTCAAGGGGATCTTCGGTTTACATGGAAGACCGGGAAGCGCGGCCGTATATTTCGGGTAATTGGAGGGGATGAGTAATGTCTGAAGATAAGAAAGTTAATCAGTCGGCCTTAGCCGGGCAACTAGCTCAGCGCACGATGACTAAGGCTGAAAACTTCAATGCAGTCATCAAGAAAGAGCTTGCAGACAACTTTCAAGCGATCAAATCGTTAGTACCAAAACATATGACGCCTGAGCGTTTAGCTCGAATCACGTTAACAGCAATCAGTAGGACGCCTGCACTTATTGATTGTACACCTGCATCAATTGTGGGAGCTGTTATGAACTGTGCAACGTTGGGACTGGAGCCTAATTTAATCGGACACGCCTATTTAGTTCCGTTCAAAAACAACCGTACTAAGCAAATGGAATGCCAGTTTCAGATTGGATATAAAGGACAGATTGATTTGATTCGGCGCACTGGTGATGTTTCTAAGATTTATGCTGAGACCGTCTACGAAAACGACTTGTTCATTTACATCAAAGGTGAAGACAAGCGTCTAGTCCATGTTCCTTTTGATATGCTGCACCACCTAGAGAACTTCACTCCGAGTAAGGATGATTTCATGGACATTATGATGGCCCAAGCTATCGCAGCCATTAAATCTAGGGGAGCAAATGATCAAGGGAAGCCAGTTCGTTACTATTCAGCTTATCGACTAAAAGATGGAGCTTTTGATTTTGTAACCATGACGGCCGAGCAATGCCAAAAGCATGCCATGACGCATTCTGCTGCCAAGAAAGACGGGAAGCTGATAGGTCCATGGAAAGACCACTTTGAGAGTATGTGCAAGAAAACCTGCATCAAGGAAATGGCGAAATACATGCCGATTAGCATCGAAGTGCAGGAGAAGCTTTCGACTGATGAAGCCGTTCTGAAGCTTCGGAAAGATAACGGAATTGAGTCAGACAACATTTTCGATGTGGATTATAAGGTCGTAGAAGAAGGTCAAGCTGAACCCGATGAAGAGGCAGCTGAGCAATGATAGAGCGATGGTTTCTACTCCCCGACATGTATCGAGTGTTTGAAGATGCCGAGACGCTAAAACGATTCGCAGCGGCATTCATGAGGAGGTACTATCCGGAATGGACTCCAATCAAGATAAAGCAATACAGAGTACTTGCAAAAAAGGAAGGCGATAAAAATGAGCATGTTCAATGAGGTTCGAGTCGTTCCTAAACCTACATTTAAGCGAAGAGTTAAGAAACAAAAGGATCGCGGGAAGATTACTTCCAAAGTTCTCGCTGAGGTGTGGGAACGGGATAAGGGCTACTGCGTGCTTTGTAAGAAAAGTAGTAAGCAAGTATGGACATTAGAAGGGCACCATATTATCTTCCGAAGCCAAGGAGGAACCGGGGAACCTTGGAACGTTGCACTAGCATGCGGTCCAGTTACTCAGTCAGGTACATGCCACTGGAAGGCTCATAACACGCGAGCGGGTCGCTTAGCGTTTATTGAATACCAACAAAAGACTCTCCTTCCTTTCTATCAGGGAGGAGCATCATAGCCGGGAGGAGTTGAAGGAAGTGGCTAGAGCAAGGAACATCAAACCAGGATTTTTTAAAAACGAGGACCTGTCTGATCTCAGTCCCCACACAAGATTATTGTTCATCGGTTTGTGGTGCTTAGCAGATCGTGAGGGGTTTCTAGAGGATAGACCAAAGCGAATAAAGGGTGAGCTTTTCCCATATGAGAATGTCGAGGTAGACCAGTGCTTGCAGGAATTACATCACGCTGGTTTTATCATCAGATACGAAGTGGATGGAGAGCGCTTCATTAGTATTCCAAAATTTAAGGACCATCAAAATCCTCATCATAGAGAAGCAGCGAGCAAAATACCAAAGCCCGAAGTAGGTAAGGACAAGCCTAGGGCTGTGACCGACCAAGGTAAGGCACAGCCTCAGAATAGCCTAGGGCTTTCCTCGGAAATTCCGTACCTAGGTAGTGACGAGCCTACTAAAAGCCCTGCTGATTCTCTGATTCCTGATTCCCTTAAACTGATTCCTGATACCACTACTACTGATTCCAAGGAACAGCATAAAAGCGTGGTGGTGGTCGGTGGAAGGGACCTGCAAGTTTTCAATAGCGTAATTGATCAATACAAGCATTATTTCAACTTCGACCCTAATCCAACTATCATGCAGTTACTACATAGCTATCTCGAAGACGGGGTACAGTTGGACTTGTTGGCTTGGGTAATGCGATATGCAGCAGAAAAAGGCAAGGCTTGGGATTACGCAAAAGGGACCCTGGAGAAGATGTTCGTTCAGGGGGTGCGGACTGCTGAACAAGCAGAGATTGCTAACCGGGAGTTCCAACAAAAGCAATCGCATAAGGTTGTACCTATCAGAGATAGCAAGTTAAGAGTAGACAGTCTCCCAGCATCTGTTCAGTGGCAAATGGAGCAAGAAAGGGCAGGAGCGTTCCAGTCCCGGGAATCACCGCGCTTATTACGTGATGACCCGGAACTAATGGGAATGCTAGACCGCATGAGACGGTCAAGGACAACAGGTAGCTAGACCACTGAATGTTACGACAGACTGGGCGTTTTACCAATGAATTATCTGGGGTAAGCTCGCCCATGGCTGCCAAATAGCTCATGAATATGGCGATAAACCCTTACATGCATGTCTGGAAAAACAAACGCAACTTCTCCAGCAGCAAGTTGCAGTTTATCTGACGGCTGTTCAATTGCAAACGGTATCTCTATAGACTGCAATGTTTCTTTCAAGTAATTAACTTCGGACCAAGACACCGAGTAATAAAACGACTTTTCCACGTGACCAACCCCTTTGTGGTTATTATGCCACAGGGAGTTGGGACAAAAATAGACGGGCACACAAGCTCATTATGTTAAGCCTGACTGTTTATCTAGATTATTGAAAAACGATAAGATTTCTTGACTTACTTCCTTATAGTGGTCAAACAACATTATATGCTTTGTCTCAGGTATACTTACACATTTGCTTAGGGGGTGTGCATATTTCAATACTTCATGTATGAATTGGTTTTTTTCATCAAAGTTCCGGTGAATGGCTGCAGGGAGGAAAAGTATTGGACATGAGAGGGTTTTATATAAGCTCTCAAGTTTAAGATCGTACAAAGATCCCATGATTTGAATAAATGTTTGATTAGTGGTGTAGAGGGAAAAGTGCCCAGCTTTTTGTTCACGCATCGAGATTGCCCAACCATCGGTGATTGCCTTCTCAAGAACATGATTCCAATGGGTTCTGCGTGCTTTCTCGTAATTAACGTAGTCTTCGATCGAAGAGAAAACTAAATCTGGTTCCCGGAGTTTCTCAAGAAAGGCTTCCTTTTTATCAGCAAATTTACCGTTTGGCCCTGAATGATTTTGCATTGCTCCATCAGAATTAACGATGGATAAAACTCGGGAAGGAAATTTTGATGCTAAGTATGTACCAACGTAACAACCGAGGGAACTTCCTACAATATGGACGGCATCAAAATTAAGAGAATCTAGAACGCCTATTAAGTCAATCGCAAGGGTTGAAATTTCGTAATCAGTTTCAGGTTGATCAGATTCTCCGTGACCACGCAAATCGATGGCAATTGCAGTGTAATGATCCACAAAATAGGGTATTACCCCATTCCAAACAACAGCATTGCCGCGAATAAAGTGGAGAAAAATTACTGGTGTACCTGAATCACTAAATTGGTGAACCATTATCTTAATGCCGTTGGTATGTACTCTAAATTTCTTCATGAATACCCCTCATGAAAAATTACGACATGATATTAATATTAACGTTCAATTTGATAAATGGATACGGTTTTTGGTTCCCTGAAATTTTAAAAATGCGGAAATAAGGTATGTAACGCAGGAAATAGCAAACCATTTTACATCTGAAGCAATACACAGATAAGTACTGAACGGTAACGACCAAATAAAAGGTACCAAGATTATCGGTGCGGCTACAAAGGACGTAACTAAAGCGAAAATGGCAGGAAGCATGATCAGCAAAAATAGCAAGAAGTCGAGACCTTTAAAGGACTCACCCAAAATATAGTCATAGCAAACAATTAGTGACATCAATGATCCACTAAGGCCAATCAATAAACCTCCAATGGAGAACCAATTCTTATGCATAGTATCAATCCTCCTTTATAGACCGAATATTACCATCTGGAACTTCAGGAGGAAAGAAAACGAGCTCAATCGCTTTACACAATGTGTATTGAGCTAAATTCGTAATCCGGTCTGTAATACCTTGAAATAGTCAGAAGTGATTTCATTCAGATTAGTGTTACAGTCTATTTTTTCATGGTACTTCCAATAAATTAATTCCTCAGACTCGATATGAAGCACTTCCATTTCAAATTGTTGTGACTCCCAAACAATGATATGGCCAAAACAGTGTGGCGATTCATGTAAAACTTTTGATGATGGATCCGCGATCCTTATGCCGTTTACAAATTCATGGGTGGTAATTTCGGAAGTGACATTAAGTAATTTTAGGGAAAGAGACCTATCTTTAGCCCATTCACGGAAAATATCTAAAAGCATTGGCAGTACCATCCAATCATTGAAAAGTGATGAAGTAAGTATATCACAGGATAATTTTAGGAATTGATAGCACTATTTACACAACAGTTAGGGAGGCAAATAGCCATGACAGAATACAAGATCAAAGGTCAATCAGGAACCGTTGAACAGACGACTACTTTGCCAGCAGAATCGCCAGAGCAAGCGCTGGAGGACGCGAAGAAATACTTCCCAGAACGAATGCACGGTCAACTGTCTGTCAGCTCAGCCGATTCAGAGAACCGCAATTTGCTTCAGAAAAACGGATATCCAGAATGGGTGGTAGACAGCTTCAGCGACGAAGAGTGCGAAGGCGAATGCGAGGCGGTGGGGATAGTATGACCGAGCAGCAGATCGTTGAAACGCTGGGAGTTAAGGTGATGGGGTGGAGCAAGGAGCAGGTTGAATTCTTGTATCCCGCGTGGAACCCAATCGAAAATGTAAACGATGCTTGGAAGTTGCTTTTGAAAATAGCGAAGAAGTACGGTAACGCTGGTATTTTTTATAACGACGAAACAGAAGTATGGGAATTTTATGTTGGTGCTGATGCTCACGGTTACTATGCAATCAAAGTAGAAGGAGGAACCGAGTGCAAAGCAATTTGCAAAGGTGTGCTAAAAGCAATCGCTTAACAAAACGGTAATTTTGGAAAGAAGAAGGGAAAAAGAAAAACACGCGTAAAGCGTGCCAGTATTAAAAAGGGTTTGTGTTGTTTTGAGACAGATGAATCATTGTTTGTTGAGCATATGCATCATCACTGTAATGCTTGATTGAATGTGAGTCTCTTGCTTTAAGGCTTAACAAACCAGTTAAGAAGTAGCCTGCACCAATAATGGCTGCTACAAAACCGAGGATGTAGAGCATCGAACATTCCTCCTCTATGTGATTTGTTATAAGTATAACAAAATTTCCATCAAATTACACGTTGGCTTTAAGTTTAAATAAGTTTACTTATCACACGATTTGATAAATGGGAGGGAAATGTATGAAGCAACCTAAAATTAAGATTTTCGGCGGGGTATACGACGTAATTGAAATAGGATTTGATAGGAAAACTGGTCTTATTAAGAAGATCATGTACCGAACTGATGGGGATTATGATGAAGTTGTATTCCGAGGAGATGAAGTTTTTGCTGGGTCATTATCAGAAACGGTCAAAATTCATGAGCCAACACGCGATCCTTACTATGGTTTTGCTTATGCACCTGATTTAGAGAGCTTGGTAATGATGAGCAATTAAGTATTAACAAAACATTACTTATGGTAATCAAATGTAAACCCTTGATTTTCCCAAATGCCATCACACCTACTTACTTTCGCATGGACTCGGCATTTTGTCCCCGTTACTTCGTAAGTGGCATAGACTTGATAGCCAGATCCAAATGGAGTTACAGAAACAATTTTGAAATTTTTAAGCCGTTTATGTCCACGAGGAATTTTCCATGATTCATGTGCTTCACATTCATGCCTTATATGCTGCTCAAGTGTCCAACCTTTTCGAATCCAATGATCGATCGAATTGATAATATCCCTTATCGGTGGCTTTGGATGTAAATCTGCTGCATAAGTGCTTGGGGTAATGAACGAAAACAAAGAGAAGCCCAATAAGATAATCAATTTCCGCATCGAAAAGTCACTCCTTCTTCAGTAACTTTTCCGACTGCAAAGGAAAATATCAACAAATTATATTTAACAAAAAAGAAATTAAATAACCCCCTTAAAGGGGGCGAATTAAAACATTAATTTATGAGCTTCTTTAAATTCCTGAATTTCTTTAAAAAGAGACTTCACAAACGTTTTCATGTCATAAATTACTTGTCTTGAAAATTCATTTTCGAAAACTATTTCATTTATGTTGTTAATGTGAACGTGTGGAAGGGTTTCGATTTTAGTAACAAGGGGACTTGATGATGAGATTCTTCCAAGCTCATGTACCACTTTATTACGAATTTCCTTGTAAACTATTATTCTACTCCATGAATCTATGTTGAACGGGACTGTAATCCCCAAGTCTTCTTTTATGCAGGTGGCAACTCTCTCTATGGTACTTCCAGAAAGTGAATCATCTTCAAGCTTCCTAATGGGAACGATACTAGATTTTCGAATGGATTTATGTAGATCAACAAGTGTTTTTTCTAAGTTACTGTAACAGCTGATTAAAACAGATGAACGAAGTGTGTTGGGGTATTCTGTTCGAAGCTCATCGACGCGATCAATATTATAGTCCCAAAAAACATCTTTATCCTCTTCTGATAACTTTGATGCTTCTTCTTCAAGGTATTTAATGTAGGAGTCTCGCTGGCCTGAGATAGCCTCCTCTACATCGTTTGCAAAGTTATCGAGAATATCAAACCTAATCCTAGCTAAAGCGTATAAGAAACCTCTGATCATTGTCATGATTAACACCAACCTTAACATTAATATTATTAATTGTATCCAAAATTTGGGGTTGCGAGAAGTGTATCTTATTTTACACATTATTTCTGGATTCAAATAAAATGACAAAAAAATAAGCCCCCAAACAGGGAGCCCTAATAATTTCTTTCGCCAAGAAAATTATAGCATGGGCTGCCACGAGGGGGAATTGGAAAGATGAGCGCACAATTAGATTTGTTCGTTAATGCTCAAGACAAAGAGAAAGCACGTGAGCTATTAAAAGCCTACCCGTCGATGAAAGCTGCCGTAGAGATTTACAGTGTTGAGAAGTATTTCCCTGAGCAGTTCGACTTCACGGAAATAGATATGGCAAATATCGAGGGAAATGGTACGAGAGGGGATATTGATGGCCGTGGTACTCGACGCGATATTGTCGGTAACACGATCATTCTCAGGGAAGAACGCCCGTTGATGATCCGCAACTACGAGCAAAAATGCATGGCAATTGAAAGAGCAGTTGGAGCACTCCATGTAGAAGGACGGGAGATAATCCAGAAATGCTTTTTCGAACAAAAACGGGACAAGCATATCTATGAGTTTGAGCTACGCTTGCCAAAGAGCACCTATGACTTTCACAAGAATAGAGCAATAGATAAAGTGACATTCATCCTAAAGGCGGCTGCCATTATCTGAGCCGTCTTTTCCATTGGGCGTTTTTCGTACATAATCTGAACCTTTCTTGTACCAAAACTAGGCTTCACCCCTGTTAATATGAGAGCATGAAAAATTGTGAATGAGCTACTTGCCTTCGGCTGGGTAGCTTTTTCTTTTCCCAAAACAAACACAAACAATCAGGTGGTGGTGTTGTAGTGAAGCTAACAATAGCCAGCCAAGACGAGATACTGGAATTTCCGACCAGCGTTCTATGACGACAAGTGAAAGAGCAGTTGCCATGCAATAAGCTTCACCACGTAATCGTCAGGAAAGAAGGCATGGGCGGGCACTGTGATCCGGAGGAAGAATGAACTAACTTTGTCGTAAGTTGAAGAGTCTCCAATGATAAAAAATAAGAAAAGCCACCATTTGGCGGCTTACATTCTAGCTTTTAATTCTTTGGAGAATAGGTCTAATTCTTTAAGTAACGCTTGCAGATAATATGGGTGTGCCTTCATATAGTCAATTACGATTTCTTGCCCCCCATGAAAGGAGATGGTTAGCTTTTGTTTTAAAGCGCTAATATCGAATTTGTCATTTGGAATCAGTGCAGTCTCCGAAAATTCTGCTGAGATTTTCTGGACCGACTTGATTGGGTAGGATTCGATTGAGCATGAAAATTTTGTGTCATAGTTATTCTCTGTTTTACCAGTAACGATATCAATCGTAGTGTCATTCAAAACTACGAACTGGTTAAAAAGCACAGGATCAAAGAGCTGTTGAGTCACAATAGCAACTGGATGAGGGTATAGATTCTTTACAGCATCAGCGAACTTTTTTGATAGCCAATTATATTCAGCTATTCTGTCGAACTGCGCAACAAACATACAGCTTCACCCTTCCTTTTCTTCTGGTCGCTTAGGCTAGAGAAGGCGACTCTTGACAGGATATCACCTTCCCTAACACAGACGATTCGACAAATGGGGCAATATTCCTGTTGAGGGACTGGGTAAAAGGAAATACCTTCCTTGTGTCGAAAGGAGTCATAAAAGGGAGGTTGAACGTTTTGGAGAATGCTAAGAAGATTTGTTTTGTTATTACGCCCATTGGTCCTGACGAATCATTGATAAGAAGGCAAGCAGATGGGGTAATTGATGCCGTATTGGGACCAGTTCTTGAGAAGCTTGGCTTCGAGGTAGTAGTTGCTCACAGGATGAGTGATGGAGGGTCAATTACTCGACAGGTAATCGAACAAATTCTAAGTGCCGACCTTGTGGTGGCAAACTTAACTGGTTTAAATCCTAACGTAATGTATGAACTTGCGATCAGGCATGCCGTTAGAAAGCCTTTAGTTCAGCTTTGCGAGAAAGGGACGACGCTTCCGTTCGATATAAACGAGCAAAGAACGATCTTCTATACTAATGACATGAAAGGTGTAGTCGAGTTGAAAGAAGTCTTCGAACGGATGGTTAGCCAAGCTGCTTTAGATGAGAAACCTGACAACCCAATATACAGAGCTATACAAAGCGAAAGTATCATCCAAAGCGTTGATGTATCCGATGCGGACAAGTATCTTGTGACTCGTTTCGATGCTTTAGAGGAAAAAATGTTAAAATTATTATCTATCAAAGATGTACCATACGCATTTCGTGGTGATAGAGGAATTGGCAAATTGTCTGCAAGAGAGTTAAATAAAATGCGTAGATTTATCACGGAGAAAAATCAGAACGGTACGTTTACGACAGAAGAAATCGAAGAGTATGCCGAATCAATTGGAATTTATGTAACTCGGGATGAAATGAGGCAAATTATAATGTATGTTCTTAATGAAAACCAATTGAAATTCGAGGCGAAAAAAATAAGCACCTAATGAGGTGCTTTTTTTGCAAAATCAAACACAATTGGTGAAGGTTTCACAATCTTGCACCTCCTTAGCATGTGACCGCAGCAGGTAAGGATTGGTTAGCATCGGAGACCCCTGCCGAAGGAAGTGGGGCTTTTGATATAGACAACCTCCTGTGATTACCTCAAAATGGAATAGGGAGGGAATGCAATTGTCTGAACAAAATTTTTTTGAAGGTATGCGTAATTTAATGCATGCTGGAGCTTCTGCAATATTTGAAGTATTGGCTATGTATGTTTTGGGGCCGCTTCTAATTTTTTCTGTTATCGCTTGGTTTATAAAGTTAAGAGGGAAGGTATTCATGTTAGGCTTGGTCCTCGTTATACTTTTAAGTCTCTATGCTTTCTTTGCCTATGGACTTTGGAGTATTCTTGAGGTTTACAATCAAAAAGTTTCTCCATAGCACTCAAGCGGTGCTTTTTCTTTTGTGCGCCCAGCAGACAGGTACATATTTGCGAGGTAAGGCTCAGGCAACTCGCTCCCTGTTCGGTGAGCTAAATACTGTTGTAAAAAGTAGCGAAGAATATAATCTACAAGAAACTACAAAATACCCCTAGTGACAAACTTGAGAATGTTTGGCAAAATAAGTCAGGTGTTTAAAAAACTAAAGCAGGGATATTGATGGGTTAGTTGGAAATATTAACTAACTCGATTGGTGCCAAATACCTGCTTATTTTTTGTGGATAGGGCGATATGACTATGAAAGAGACAGATTTGATTGCGCCTCTTGTAAAAACATACTCAAAAATGGGCTACCGAGCATTTGCGGAAGTTCAACTTAGTTCGCGGTGGATTGATATTTTCCTTGTGAATGAGGCTACGAATGTAACCGTAGCAATTGAGTTAAAACTGACTGATTGGAAGAAGGCATATAAACAGGCCAAAGTTTATCCAATTGCTGCAGATTATGTATATGTTGGGATGCCTGAGCAGTATGTTCATAGGGCTCTAGATCATTGCGATTATTTTGAGAATGTTGGAATTGGTCTGTTGTCCATTAATGGGAAAGCAGTTGAAGTCTTTGAAGCACAAAAAAGCAGCATTCTTGTAGAGGATGTGAAGAAAGGCATAATCGAGAATTTAAATCCAGAAATGGAGGTTATTCTTGATGACGATGGTTTCCTTACCAAAACATTTTATCCGTGTGGCCGCTTCAAATGAGATGTCTTCTGCAGCCTATGCTTTACAGAATGCAGAAGCGCTAATGGTTAGTCAGCCTTATGCCTTAAAAATGAGAAACAGCCTAGGGAGTACTATTGAGGCAAATGGAAAACCATTTTTGATTGATCCAGAGACTTACCGTTATTTTTTTCCTCGGAAGTATCACCTTAAACAAAAAAAGCCACGTGCATGGCTTCATGAGATGGCTCAACTCATGCCAGATGAGATTAAAACTACGTTTGGCATTAAAAAGGCGGAACCGTCAAACTTCGATGCATTACAACTAATTGATTTTTGCAAGGCAAATATCGAAATCCAAACATCACTTAAAAAAAGTGACGGCACTTCTTTATTACCACTTGCTATTCTTTGCCCTTATATGTTAATTGGTGAAGAAAACTTCTCTGGTTCAATTCAATTTCATTTGCAAATTATTAAGACGATGTTAAAAGTGAATAAAACTGGGCTACCAGTAATTGCTTACCTCTATTTATCCAATGAACTTCTTAATCGTCCAAGTAGGTTAGAAAAAATAGCTGACGCTTTGAAAGAGGTAGAATGTAAAGCAGTTGCCGTGTGGATTGATAATTTTGATGAGACCGCTGCTAACGATGATGAGTTGGAGAATCTCAAAGAATTTTATCTTCAGTTGTCTGCATCAAAACATGTACTATCGATGTATGGTGGAACGGCTCAAATAATGATGATGTATCATGGGTTAGGGTCAATAACGCATGGCGTCCACTACCAGTTGCATAAAAATGGGAAAAATGAAGGTGGCGGCCCTGCTCATTATTTTTATATTTCAAATTTACGGCATAGAATCAGAACAATCGAAGCCTCAACTATAATTGAGAGACAAGGATTCTCACGGCCTGAATATTTAAACAAGGTATGCAATTGTCCAGTTTGCGAAAAGGAAATTTCTTATGCACCAGGTGCTGCTATTCTCTCGTTAGAAGGTAATAGCGGAGATCAGGTTGGAAAATTGACTACGCATTTCTCTTATTGCAAAAAAGTAGAGATTGACAATGTAGCAAGATTAACAATGGGTGAATATGCAGAGTGGTTAAATGTGATGACGGATCACCTTCAATTGACTTTGGATGAAGAAGATTATGTAGATACAGTTAATAACTGGATTTCAGTCATTTTCGGGATTGATTTAGAAGAACAGGCCGATGATGAGGCAATTTAAAAGCACCCACGTGGTGCTTTTTTCATGGAGGTGGGTGAAATGTAGTGCGTCAGTATGTCGACTCAGTGACAGGAGAAATATACTACACGGAGGAAGTGCTGCGCCGGTCGGACGAGATTGTAAAAGTTTTTCGTCCAGTAGGTCGCAGCTCAAAATTCGTGAAGATCAAAGCCAGCCAAAAGGCAAAGCGACGGCTTAGAAAGCTGTCACTCGCTGAGGCTGGTTTTTTGTTGAAGATCGCACCTTATGCCAGCGAGGGAACTAACCTCCTGCAAGGCGACAATGAGCGCGGGCAAAAGGGGACGCCGCTTACCGTCAAAGACCTTGCCCGCATCGCAGACTGTTCCTATCCAACAGCACGCAAGATTGTGAAGACATTCATTGAGCTACACATCATGCGCCGAACTGACTTGGATGGACGGTCAGCATTAGCTATTAACCCCCTGTATTCTCTCAACGGGAAGACAGCAGAGGCGTGGCTCCTGCACCTATTCAGCCAGGAGATCACAGAGGCAGGCGAAGACCCCAATTTGGACTAGGGGGTCGCCAGAAGCCAACAGCCAGCTAATGCATGAGGCTCTAAGCGTCAACCTCATTATTTGCGGTGAAAGAAAACATATACTTTTCCGTTTGAATAGTAGCTGTTTCGTTTCACCGGGAAAAAACATTGTCAGCCCAACAACATCAAGGCATGCAGCAATTTAAGGACTGGCAATATTCTTTATTCTTACTTTATCGCCACGAAGGAGCTGAACAGCATGGACATACGGAAAATACCAGTCTCTAAAATCAATCCAGCCCCGTATAACCCAAGAATAGATTTGCAACCGGGCGACATCGAATATGAGAAGCTGAAACGATCCATTCAAGAGTTTGGATACGTCGAGCCACTGGTTTGGAATGAACAAACAGGTAATCTCGTCGGCGGGCATCAACGCTTTAAAATCCTTGTAGAGCAAGGAACTACTGAAATAGAGGTTTCTGTTGTGTCCTTGGATGAAATCCAAGAGAAGGTTTTGAATGTTGCATTGAACAAGATCAGCGGTGATTGGGACACAGACGCTCTCACGCGATTGCTTGTTGAATTGCAGCAGGTAGGGGTAGACATTGCCTTATCGGGCTTTGATGATGTAGACCTCAAGCAAATGGTGGGAGAGATCGAGATACCGAATTTCGAAGCTGGAACAGTAGAGGACCAAGGAGATCTGGGAGTATTGAGTTCCAAGTTGGTGATTTGCCCGCATTGCGGGGAGGAATTCGAGCATGACTGATTTGAAAGTCGATTGGGCGACACATGAGGCTGCAAAGTTTGCTTGTGAGAATTTCCACTATAGCAAAAGCTTGCCTGCTGGCAAGTCAGTGAAAATAGGGGCTTGGGAAGATGGTAAGTTCATCGGAGTTGTTATTTTTAGTCGTGGGGCCAATAGCAGAATTGGTTCACCTTATGGTCTGAATCAGAAAGAGTGTTGTGAACTCACAAGAGTAGCTCTTACCACTCACAAATCGTTTGTCTCAGAGATATTGGCTAAGGCAATCAAATTCTTGAAAGAGCAGTCACCCAATGTCCAATTGATTGTGAGCTATGCCGATGTTGAACAGAATCATCATGGCGGGATTTATCAGGCAACCAATTGGATTTATGAAGGCAAAACGGGTGGTGAACATTATTTCATCATCCATGGGAAAAAGACTCATGGGAAATCAATTCATTCGAGGTATGGGAAGGGAAGCCAACGATTGGAGTGGATCAGAAAGAATATTGATTCCCATGCTGAAAATTACACAACACAAGGAAAACATAAATACCTCATGCCATTGAACAAGAAAATTCGTAAAAAGCTTCTAGCTTTGCATAAACCTTACCCAAAATAAAGAGGGAGACGCGTTAACGTCCCCCTGATCACCCGGGTCACCCCGGCTGAGATAGCGATACCTGCGGCCGCAGTTGTCTTCACTCGCTATCTCGTCTTCCATTTTACAGGAAAGCCGAGGGTGTCACAATGAAAAATACAAACAAACGTTCCTGTGTTTCTGATGGCGATCTTCTTCTTCAGTATGAGATCGGAGTAATGGAGAGTATTCTTGAATCAAAAGAGCAGTATCGAAAAGTCGTGAAAGCAGCTATTGCAAAGTGGGTTAAGGACTTCCAATTAGGCCACATCGAGATCAAAACAGTAGATGACCTGAAAAAGCTGATAGAGTTGGACATTGAGCTGCAGAAGGACGATTTCTAAAATATTTGTAGGATATTGTCTCTCATTGTTGAAATTTACTGTTGGAGGGATCAGGCAATGAGAGCAGATACTATAGATAAATTTAAAGCTTATTTTGGACTTGGCTCTATGATTGTTATTGTTGGAACAATGACCTTGGCTGTCATTGATGCTTTTATCGATATCAAAAGAGATCTTCTTATAGCAGGGGTTGGTTTTTTAGGATCAATTATTGGTGGAGCAATTACTCTTATTGGGGTGAGGATGACGATAAAAGACCAGCATAGAAGGGAATTTCTCAACTCATTCTCTTTAAGATACAGGGATGGAAAGTATGTACAGGAGAAACTCGTAGATGCATTCAATCTTTTAGTCAACTGCATGGTAGAGCGTCAGTATCACTCTATAGTTTTAATATTGAACCATTTGACTATGGATAAACATGATTTACTTTATAAGGCTGCTGCCATTAGTGTAGAAGCTCAGGAGGCTGTTGATTCTTATCTTATGGTGGCCGAAATATGGTATCAATTCATACTCGAGATGGATCCTGATTGGCTTTCTAATCATCAGGAAGAGCGCGACAAAGAATATGATAACCATTTCAAACAGATGAGGGGATATTTAGAATCGTTCATGTCTGAATTTGGAGTCTTTTTGAGACAATATCATGATTATAAGTGAGTGTCCAAATCGGGCGCTCTTTTCTTTTTGAAAACAACCCCATGAAGTGGTGAGGTGGTGGTCATGTAGATGGCAAGAAATCCGGACAAACAAAGATGCAAGGCAAGAAGCAAACAACGACATGAGCAATGCAAAAACTGGGCTAAGCCGGGCTGGGATGTGTGCCGTTTCCACGGTGCTGGAGGCGGTGCACCACAGCATAATACCAACGCAGTCAAGACGGGCGAATACCAGTCGATTTGGATGGACGCCTTGACTCCAGAGCAAGTAGAGATATTTGATAGGATCAACCTTGATCCAGTGCAGCAGGCGGACGAAGAGATCCGTTTGTTTACATGGCGTGAACGTGAAATGATGATCCGCATTCGTGACTTGAAGGAAGGGCTGACTGAGAAGCAACGTCGGGTCCTTCAAGAGAGAGTCGCTATAAAAGAGCCTGTACAGGTTCATGATGAAAAGTCTGGGCAATCCAAGACGGTCGTGCTGTCTCGTAATGAGTTGGTTACTACTGAAATCGAAGAGACTGAGTATCGAACGATTGAAGATATCCTATCGCTTGAAGAAGCACTGACCAGGGTCCAAGACAAAAAATTGAAGGCTATTCAACTGAAAGCGCAACTGTTGAGTAATGGCGGTGGTACTGAGAAGGAGATCATTGTGCGGAGGTGGTCGCGTGACAAATCTGGCACTTGATCTTGATCCATTTGAGGGATGGACACCGCATCGCAAGCAAATCGAAGTCATGGAATGTGATGTCCGGAACGTGGTTATGAACTGCGGGCGACGCGGTGGCAAAACGAACGTGGGAGCCCGAAAGTTTTTCGATAACATCCTAGCAGACTTTGAGGCAGACAAGGGTTTACCATATAAGCCCCCTCGGAATTTGAAGGTTATGAAAAAGCCAAAGCCAAGGCTTGAATACTGGTGTGTATCTCCGACCTATTCCATGTCAGAGATTCAGCAGGAAGAGCTGGCAGCGGTCATTCCTGAGGAAATGATCGAGAGTTGGGACTTGTCTAAGAATCGAGTGTGGCTGAAAGGGTACATCCTCATTCAGTTTAAATCTGCCGACAATCCGAAGACGCTAGTTGGTAAAGGGCTGGATGGTGTGTGGCTTGATGAGGCTTCCAAGATGAAGGAGCAGACTTGGAGCGGATACCTCTCTTATGCTCTCGCTGATAAAGGCGGTTGGAGTGTTTGGACGACTACGCCAGAGGGGATGAACTGGTTTTATCATGACATCGTATTGAATGGGCAGCATACGCAGGCAGGCGGGCAACTGGACGAATATCGTAATGATCCTGAATGGTGCAATTTTTACTGGACGAGTAAAGACAATCCGCTGCCAGAATTACAAAAGAATATTCAGCGCATGATTGAAACCATGCCGAAACGATATGTTGACCGGGAGATTTTCGCCCGGTTCGATGTGTTTTTTGGACAGGTCTATGAGGAATTTGACCGATCGATACATGTAGTACCGCACGCGCTTTGCGAGCAGAAGTTCAAAGACGGACATTTTGTTCACATTGAGGCGGGCAAAGACTGGGGCTTTACCAACCCCGGGGTTACTCTCGTTGGGGCAATGACCGCCAACGGAGAGTTGTGGATTGTTGATGCCATCTACAAGGCTCAGATGGAGATTCTTGTCCCCGGCAGTTCAGATTGCTGGGTGGCTCAAGACAAGGAGATCATGAAGAAGTGGAAGATCAAAATGTTTTGGTGTGACTCAGAGGACGCCAGCAACATTAAAACGTATCTGACTAATGGTTTGCCAGCTAAAGCAGCTCAGAAGCACTTGAAAGAAGGCATACGGGCTGTCTCCACTCTGTTCAAAGTGAAGAGTGACAACGGTAGGCCAAACATTTTCATTTCCGATCATTTGAAAGAGGTTATCCAAGAATTGACGAACTACAGATATCCGGAAGATGTTACAGGCGACCGCGCTGAGGTGCCAGTGAAGGAAAATGATCACTCTATGGATGGTCTTCGGTATCTGGTTTGGAACAGCAAGGTGTTCCATCAGTTGCTTATCAGTAGATTCAAGGTCATTCCTTGGAAAGTGGCCTAGTGACTGGTATCAAAAGACCCAGGTAAAATCCACCTTTCAGGATATCCTTTTGAAGGTGTGGCGTGTATGTCATTGATGTAATTAGTAGCTCTATACCAGCCAATGATTTTCTCGTTGTTCAATTCAAAAGTTACCTTGTAATAACGGTTGGATGCACTGGCTTCCGGATAAAAAGGAGTTTCCTTTGCATCTACTTTATCAATTTCAATAACCGTACCATGATTTTTTGTAATTACACGATTTATTTCGGCCTTGTGTTGGTTTTTTAATCCCCAATCTGCAAGGAAAAATAGTGGGATACAAACCATTAAGCCTGCTAGGATAATTCCAAGGCTTGCCGTTTTATTTCTCCTGAAAATGATAGCCAAGATAATCGTTGCAAATAAAAAAATCGCACACAAAAAAGAGAAAAACGTAGCCAATTCAATCACCTCAAGAATTGTATACGTCCAGTTATGGTTATGGTTCCAAAAAACAATTCAGGGGGTGATGAAAATGCAAACGATGCTCCTAGAGGAGTTTTACGAAGAGAACAAAGCAAATAATTCGTGGCGTTGGGTATCAGACCTAATAAAAAAACACCAGACGAAGGACTATTCGCTCATGCGAAGGTATGTCGATGGAGACCAGGACATTCTCTACAAGCAAGAGGAAAAGGGCAAACCGAATAACAAAATAGTCTTGAATTTTGCTCGGAAAATCATCGATTTCGGAACTTCATACATTGCGAGTAACCCTATTCGCTATTCTGCCAATGAGGCAGGGACAGACGTAGAAGAGTACGTTAAAAAGCTGCAAGCTGTCCTGATGGCTAATGATGAAGAGAGCTTGTCTTATGACATTATCGAAGACGGTTCAATTGACGGAGAGGTTTTCGAATACTACTACTTCGACGAGGATGGTCAGATATGCATTGCTGAGTTCAAAGCTGACGAATGCATTGCTGTGTATGACACAACGGTTAAAGCTAAGCTGATTGCGGTTATTCGGTACTATACGATGACGGATGTTAGCAGAAACACCAAAACTATGTTGGTAGAAGTTTACGATGAAAACGAGATTACTTACCTCCGACAAGAAGGGACTGCCTTTGTTCTGGATATGAGCAGGGAACAGAATCCCGTCTCGCATAATATCACTGTCCGCGTAAAGGACCAAGATGGTAAGTTTCAGCAGAAGCCCGTTGTCCCTTGGACGCACTACGTCAATCGGCGTCGGAAACATCAGCAAAACCGCGATGATGGGATGGTTGAGGGGATGGGCGATCTTTCAGACCTGAAGCATCTTATGGACGCGATTAACAAGGCTGTCACTGGTAAGGTAGATGTGCAGGAATACTTCAAAAATCCGAAAGTGCTGTTTGAGGACCTCGATTTGGACGATTTGATTCTTTACGATTCGGAAGGGAGTTTGATCACCGATGTAGAGAAGAAAAAGCAATATCTAGCGAAAATGTGGTCAACATCGCAAATTCTTGTTGGTGGTAAGGCGGTGCCGATCACTTGGGATTTGCAGGACCAGCATGAAGAAAACACAATCAATCGACTAATTGAATCCTTGCTGGATCAAACTGGAACACCACACCTACGCCCTGACCAAGTGGGGACTGCTCCGTCAGGAATCGCGTTGAAAATCATCTTTTACCATGCCGACATTAAGGCGGGCATAAAGATGCGCCAGTACGGAAAAGGGTTTCGTAATCGAATTCGTATTCTTACTGGCATGCTGAATCGAAAACACAAAAAACAGTGGGATTATCAAGCTGTCGATGTGAAGTTCAGCAAGAACATGCCAGTGAATCTGGTGGAAATGGTGGAGATCGTGACGAAACTGGTTGGTCAGTTGTCCCATGAGGAAAGACTGGCACTGCTGCCGTTTGTGGATGATCCGCGTGCATCTCGTGAAAAGCTGCTGAAAGAACAAGACGAAGAGGCCGAACGCAGAATGAGGATACTCGACCCCGACGCATTGGAGGACAAGGAGCCGACAGATAATGATGCGCCCCCTGACGATGAAAACAGTCCAGACGGTGACGCTGCATGAGCAGAGAGGAACGCTATCAAGAGGAAATGGAAGCGAGAATTGAAAAGCATGGGGTCAAATTAAAAAAGCTGTTCTCCAAAGCCAATAAAAGCATTGTGCAAGAAATCACTGACCTCCACGCCCGATTTGCTGAAAGCGGAGAAGAACTAGTGTCCTTGATTTATAACGCCGCACGGCTCGACCTCATCATGACAAGCATAAAAACTATCTTGCACACCCTCCGAATGGAAGAAGAGCAGCAACTACGAATCAAATGGGCGGAAGAGTACAAGCTCAGCCTGTTCCATCACCTCTATTTTATTGAACAGGATGCACAAGTAGAGGTTCGGCTTCCACAGATCAATACCGGGATGGTACTTGCTGCATTGGAGCGACCATGGAAAGGCAGGCATTTTTCCATACGGATTCGCATGCGTACTGACCTGTTGGCGGCAGCCATGGAAGATGTAATTACTCAGGGTGCAACTCAGGGATGGGGTGTGACCCGAACAGCTAAGGAGATTACGAAAAGAACATCAGAGAGTTGGTCAAGCGCCCAACGCCTTGCTCGTACAGAACTAAACCGGGCTGCTGCCCAAGGGCAAACGATGGCTTACCAAGCTAATTCAGATATTGTGAGTGAAAAAGAATTTTGTGCCACGTTGGACAAGTGGACTTCTTCCGAGTGCCGCAAGCTAGACGGCAAGAGATATCCGCTTGACTATGATACAGCCGACAATCCAGGGCGTGAGGGTGAACGCATACCAAATCATCCAAATTGCCGATCGTACTGGCGGCCAGTATTGAAATCGAAGGTCTTGGAGAAGTTGGAACGCGAGCGCTCTTACCGGATTGATCAGGAGAGAGGATACACCTCAGCTCGAACATACGAGGAATGGAGACGGGAGAAAGGGATTTCGGTTTAGCCTACTTTAAGGACGGCCTTTTTTGAAAAAGTGAATAGTTGTGATGAGTAAACCGTAAATGCCTATGCCAGCAAGAAGACTTAAGAGAATGCTGGAAAAGTTTGTTCTGTTAATTACGCCAAACTCAACTTCGTTTTGTAAATATTTCACATTATCATAAGCATTAACAACATCAGGTACGTAGAAATGTGTTAAGAACATGCCTGAAATGATAGGTACAACAACGTAATAAAGAAGATTAATAATGATTGAAAAGATAAAGGCTCTTTTAAGATGATGTACCATTTATTCCTCAATCCTCCAGGAGGTTTATCCTGGTAGATTATACCATGTTTTTTTACTGTAGAAAACCGAGCTATGTTGGCGGTTTTTTTATTTTGGTATTGAAAGGAGGCGAGATCGATGTGATCAAGATTCAAGCATTTCTGGACAACGGTGAAATGAAAATCCATGCCATTGGTCATGCGAATTATGCTGAGCATGGCAAGGACATTGTATGTGCTGGGGTTTCTACCATCATGCAAACCGCGTTGCTGGGGATTCAAGCAATAGCACAACAATACCCGGATTATGTGTCTTTAGAAATTCAAAATCTGGAAGGGGAAGGAACAAAGTGAAAAAGTCTCAATGGTTATTCCGTTTGCAACGATTCAATGATGGCGAAGGGGAAGGTGGGCAAGGTGGTAACGATGGAGGCGGTGGTTCCGGTGGAGTTGCTGGAGCAAATGACGGAGGCGCACAACAAAATGGTAGCGGCGATAAGGGCGGGGAAAGTAAGCCTGCGGTAGCCTTTTCCTCACAAGAGGAATACGATTCCGCACTACAAGGAGCGGTCAGGGACTTCTTGAAAGGGCTGGGCATCGAAAAGACAGATGACTTAAAGGGGATCGTTGATTCCCATAAGCAAAAGCAAGAGGCTGAAAAAACTGCTGAACAAAAGTTGTTAGAGCGGGAAACTGACCTGAAGAACGCCAATGGTACAATCCAATCCCTCCGGATTGAAAATGCCTTCACTTTGGAGGCAATAAAGCAGGGGATTGACCCAGATAAATTGTCGGATGCGATTCGTCTGGCTGATCTGTCTAAGGTGGAAGTGACGGATGCAGGCAAGGTTAAAAACATCGATAAGTATGTGACTGAGTTGATCACTTCCAAACCCTGGTTGAAGTCAGACGAAACACCGCGGGGAACTACTCCTGGAGCAAAGCCACAAGCTAGCCAAAAGTCTACTATTCCAAATATCTCAGACCTGCGTAAATTGCAGCGCATCTAAAAGGGGGCAATCATTCATGAATAGCATGGTACTAGTAAAACGAGCACCACTTCATTTCGATTTGCAAAGATTCAATGAGGGAGTAACGTTCAGCAGCAGCCTTAGCGGATTGATTCCGGAAGAGACATCACAAGAGATCATCAAGGATGTAGTCCGCGGTTCGGCTATTTTGAAACTTTCCGAACTGGAACCAATGACAACAGCAACAAAAAAGATTCCAGTATTTCTAGATAAGCCTGGGGCTTACTGGGTCGGGGAGGGAGAACGTATCAAAACCTCGACAGCTTCCTGGACACAGGTTACATTGACCGCTAAGAAGCTGGCTGTCATCATTCCAATGACAAAGGAAGCACTGGATCGCTCACGAATCGATGTGTTTGAAGAACTGAAGCCGTACATTGTTGAAGCATTCCATACTAAATTGGATGCAGCTACGATCATGGGGACGGAGTCTCCGTTTACTTCTAATATCTTGGGGGCAGCTATCAATGTGGGGAACAGCTTTACTCGCGGTTCTGTCGCGGGTCAGAATCTGGCCGATGATGTAAACAATGTCATGGCACTGATTGAAGCTGATGACCAAGAGCCACGAGCGTTTGTTGGGCATACCGGATTAAAGACATCCTTGCGCGGATTGAAAAATAGCCAAGGTGATCCTCTTTACCTTTCATCTGTACGCGAAGGAGTAGCTGAAGATTCACTGTATTCGCTGCCGATTGAGTACAGCAGAAATGGTGCTTGGGACAAAACAAAAGCTGACCTGATTGCTGGTGACTTCAAAAAGGCCAAGACAGGCATTCTTAAAAATATTGAGTATGAAATCTTACGTGAGGCGACTCTTCACTCCATTACTGGAGCAGATGGGAAGCCTCTTTCTCTTGCTGAGCAAGACATGGTTGCATTGAAAGCTACGTTCCAAGTTGCATTCCTTGTAATCAAAGAAGGGGCATTTGCTGTCCTGCGTCCTACCGGATTTGTACCTACACCTTAATTATAGAAAGGAGCTATCGTTCATGAAAAAACCAAATGATATGCTGACAATCACCACTGGCAAGGACAAGAAAAAAATAAAAGTGACGCGGAAAGCATTTGAAGTCGTGTACGAACCATTGGGATACAAGCTGGAAGATGACCCTGTAGCAGATGAAGAGACGCCGGTGAATACCGATGGCAATTCTGACAAGTAATGAGCTGATCGGTTTTTATGCTGAATTTGATTCGTGGGAGCTAAGTCGTCTTGATCCAGTCATTCTACGGGCGAATGTTTATGTGGAGGGACAGGTGACGGTACCTGATCCTGTTCCTCTCGAATTGAAACTGGCCGTTGCAATGGTGGTCAAAGACATGGCCCAAGATCGACGATTGAGCAGTACCAAGCAAGGGGATTATCAGGAGACGTTTTCCTATGTGAGCAATGATCCAAAAGTCGAAGGTATCCTCAAAAAATATAACAAGAATAGGGGGCAGAAGCTGTGGATGATCTAACCGAATATAAGCGGCTTCTGTGCCACTCTTTTACCCTTTTGAATGTCGGGGGGGAAGCTGACCCTTTCACTGGGGGGAAAGACCGCTCAGAATGGCTTCCTGTTGTTCAGAAAGTGCCTTGCAGGGTGTCTGGTTCCCCCGGTCGCATTCAGCAGCTTACAGGGCGACAGGCGACGCCTCAGGACTTCCTCATGCACACCCTGTATGGAGATTTGAAGGCAGGTATGCGCCTCATGATTGAGCAACCTGAATTCGCAGGCAACCTGTATGTAGTCAGTCTCCCTTATCCTGTGTATGGAGCTGAAAGCTTACATCATTACGAAGTAGTGATTACAATGATCGATCCTGTCACGGGAGAGGAACCGGAAATCTGATGGCAAAGGTAGATAAGAGAGAGCTGGAGCGTATGTACAAACGTTTGAAAAAGCATAACAAACGTGAAGTACAGATTTCTATGGATCGGGTTGCCCGTATGGCTGGTATGCAGGTGTTACGGGGAGCTCAAGATAGGGTTCCAGTACGGGACGGGATTCTTCGAGCCTCTCTGGTTATTGGTCACAAGGAAAATGTATTTGATTTGGTCCTAAGTGGGCTTCGAGCTGAAATCACGGTAGGCACCAACCTGTCATATGCGCGTTACGTGGAAGAAGGGTTCACTCAGAGGAAAGGGCAATTTGTGCCGGGGTACTGGGATCGAGAAAAATTCATTTATGTCCCTGATCATCCAGACGGCATGATCTTGAAAGGGAAGCGCGTTCCTGGCGTTCACTATCTTGCGAGATCGACAGCAGAGGTTGAGTCAATCATGGACGAGTTGGTAAAAGAAGAGCTAGATGATTTAGCAAGGAGGCTGTTTCCAGATGGGGGATGATGTGCTGTCTGTACGACACTGGCTATTTTCTTTGACAGGAATCCAAACAGAGAACCTTTCTGTACCCAAGGACTTTAAACGGCCCATTTGGTTTGTTGAAGAGCCATTTCGTATTCCGGAGCCACGGCGTGCTGATGCATACCGAGAGAAAGGGACGATGAACTTTGTTCTGATGGCAAAGGATATAGAGCAACTTACGAGGTTATCTTTGGCTGTCAGTCAAGACCTTGCGGATCGGAGCTGGATTCTTCCACTCTACGGCCCGGACAAGAAGCAAGTGGGATATCTGCGAGAGTGTCGGTTGACCATGAGCAAGCCAGATAACTTAGACCGATCGTTTGAATTGAAGTACACCGCTTATATCCCTTATACTCCGGTGGTTTACGACCCGTTAGAAGTTATTCATACACGCTATGATGAATCACTGAGGAAAGGAGACAAACGTTATGGCTCGCAAACAGGAGCAGGATAAACCAGCTTATAAAAAAGAGCAAATATTGCAGGTAGCGGAGCAGAAGTTCGGGTTAAACCGAACCGAAGCAATTGCTACCTTTTTTGATGCTCCAGACGAGATGACAGTCGATCAGGCAGAGGAATTCGTGAAGAAATTCAAGGAAAGGACGGTGAAGTAAATGGCCGGACAATATCAGTTGGGAGAAAACAAGGTCTTATCCGGTGTCTACTCCTTTTTGAAGTCCTTCATCAAAGAGCAAACAACAATCGGCAATCGTGGAAAGCTTGCATTACCAATCGTCGCGGATTGGGGCCCAATCGGGGAATTTGTAACAGTCCGAACCAAGGCTTCCGCTGAGAAAATCTTCGGAGTCACAGAAGCGTTTCATTTGATTTGGGCAGCTAACCCTTATCCAATGGAGGTATTGCTGTACCGCGTGGCAGGGGATAATGCGGCCGTTGCAAGTGTTACTTTGAAGAGGAATGCAACTGACGTTCTACTTGTGGAAGCCAAGTACAAAGGCGAGGCAGGTAATAACTTGAAAGTCGTGGTGCAGCCCAGTTTGTTGGATGCTACTAAAACAGAGTTGCTGATCTATCGGGGAGCGGAGCTGGTGGACAGTCGGGCAGCGAAAACGGTGGATGAGCTGGTTCAGGCTTTCAGTGATAGCGAGTTTGTTGTCTTGAAAAAGATAGCTGATACGCTTCCCGAAGCCACAGCAGGTGTAAACCTGACTGGGGGTAACAGTGGAACCAGTGTGGAGGCAATAAAATACACGGCATATCAAAATGCCCTTGCGACTCAGAAAGGCAAGTACGGTGTATTTACTCTTGGAATTGCTGATCCTGCCTTAAATGCGGCAGCAGAAGACTGGACTAAACAGCAAAATGCGCTAGGTAATTACATCAAGTTTGTTTTCGGCGGCGATGAAACAAGGGATAAAAACAAGCAAACCATCATGAAAGCATCTACCGATGTGAACCACATGGCTGTTGTCAATGTAGGAAGTGGAGCACGTTGGAAAGGCAACACCTATGCGAGTTCAAAAGTGGCAATTTACATTGCATCCCTGATGGCTTCACTGCCTCTCAATTACACGATGGCATTGTACATTACCCCGTTCGAATCCTTAACGCATGAGTGGGACCCGGATACGGACTTAATCGAAATGGTGCAAGCTGGCGTGCTCATGCTGAACATGGACAATCGGCAGGTTATCATCCAGGAGCCTGTAAATACCCTGACAATTCCGGGGCCTGATCAGTCAAAAGATTACGGCAAGATTCGGGTGGCTGACACCTTCCACACCATTCTCCATGCAGAAGAGGAAGCAGGAAAGGAGTGGATTCGTCAGCAGCCAAACAGCAACAGCCCTGCTCGCCGCGCTGCCTTTTGCCAGATGATGAAGCAAGAGGTCTTTAGACCACTCGCCATGCTGGAAGTCATCGCGAATGATTACGAATTCATTGAAGACCCCGAATATCACGGGGAGGACCCGATTTACACACCAGCTCGTAATGCGGGCCATTTCATTGCTGGCTTCCGCCATCAAGATGCTCTCGAAAAAATTTATATCTACAACAAATCAAAGTGAGGTGATACAGCATGAAAGAAACGTATTCCGGTACCCATGGGCATTTTTATGACCAGAATGGAAGGGAACTCCCCGAGTGCATTGGCTTTGAGCTCTCTGAGGAATTTGAGAAGGGTGAAAGTAAGAGGGCTGGGAAGCTTCGGAAAAGACATCGTGTGCTGGCATCATCTGTTAGCATGACAGCTACGTTTGAACGTACATCGGATATCCAGCAGCTCATCATGGAAATCTCGGCAAACCCCGAAAAGAAAGTGAATTTCATTGGGGAACTCGACGACAAAATTGCTGGCAAGTATCGCGTCGCAGTGACTGGTTTTTGTCCCGACTCTCTGTCATTAGCAAAATGGAGTCACGGTGAACTGGATGAGGATACAACCCTCGAAGGTACAGTTGACGACTACGAGTTTATTTGAAATACCAGGGCTATTCCAAGGAGGAATCTCAAATGAGTCAGTTTTTGACGATGGAAGATTTTTTAAACATGAATACGGAAGAAGTCGTAAAGGACGTATGGGATTGGAAGAAGAAAGGCGTTAAGCTACCGATCCGTTCGGTCTCCGGTGAAGTTTATTTCAAGGCAAGAAAGGCAGCATTGAAAGTTTCTGTTTCCGGTAAGAAGAGTAAAGCAGAACGGAAAGTGGAGTTTGATGACTTGCGTTTGAAAGCAGAGATCATCATTGCAGGTATCGATACGGATCGTACAGATTTTCACATTGATTCTCAACAAGTGCTTGCGAAGTTCGGTAAGATTGCTGCTGTTGATGTAGTCCCTTGCATTTTCAGTCCGAATGAAATTGATGCACTTCATGAGGCAATCTCTAAGATCAGCGATTTCTCGGATGATGAGGAGGCTGAGGAAGAGGTAAAAAACTCATAAAAGAGAGTCCTGAGTTGGCTCTCTTTTCTTATATCTGGCAAGAGAAAGAAAGGCTACCGTCAGAAATTCTATGCCTACCAGAACGCGAAAAACAGTTCGTCTTGGTTTCCACAGCGATGGAAATGGAGCGTAAAGCAGAGCAGGCAAAGAAACTAGAACGACAAAAGGGTCGGCGGGTAAAGGGGAGGAGGAGATAACCAATGGCAGCGACAACAACTCTTGCCTTTGAAGACAAGATAAGTCGGCAACTCACTTCTCTCCTGCGTTTGCTCGGCAAAACCCTAGATGCTTTCGATGATGTGGAAGATGCTGCAAGCGATGTGGAAGATGCGATTGAAAACATGGATGACGGCGCGATCAGGGAAATGGAACGTGCCTTGGATGACGCTTACCAGCAAGCAACAAGACTATCCCGGGAACTTTCTGATGTAGATCAAGAAGCCAGTGCCGTTGATGGTAAAGGGGCTTCGAGGCTGGAAAGAGCTCTGCGCGAAGCTGCAAAAGCTGGTGATGAAGCAGCAGCATCACTTGAACATGTAGATGCCGTAGCAGGACACCTTGAGGAAATTGGCGGGCTGGCAACAGCAGGAGGCGCTGTCGTTACAGCAGGATTGTCGACTGCTGCTATGGCAGCGCATGACATGGATCAAGCTCTTGGTATTCTTCAGGCGAATGTAGGTGCTACTGACGCTGAGATGTCAAGCTTGTCAGAAAGCGCCAAAGGGGTATTCACATCAGGTTTGGTAGAAACACCAATGGAAGCAGCAGAAGCCTATGGACGGTTTCGTCAGTTACTTGAGGGGACAGACGAACAGATTAGAAAAGTGGCCGAAGGAGCCCTTGCTCTCGAAAAGGCTTCTTTCGGAAATCTTGATCAAGCAGGGACTGCCAAAGCTCTAGATATGATGCAGGAGCAATGGGCAACTGATCCGATTAAAGGTTTGGATATGATCTTTGCGGCATACCATCGCGTCGGAGACAAGGCTGACGACCTGCTTGATACTATTTGGGAATACTCGCCACAGTTTAAAGAGGCAGGTTTAAGTGCAGAGCAGATGATGGGTATGTTCGTTGCAGGAGCCGAAAAAGGGGCGCTCAATTTTGACAAGCTTGGTGATGCTTTTAAAGAGTCATTTGGTATTCGGTTGAACAAAGCGCTGGATGAGAAAGCCTTAGGCGCTCTTGAAGGTATTTTCGGTGAGGATAAACTGTTCAAAATGCTCGATCAAATCAAAGCCGGTGGAAAAGAAGCAGAAAATGCGATCATGACGATTACAGCAGGGATTGCTTCTATCAAGGATCAGAAGTTACAAGATGACGTCTTGGGAAACGTCTTTGGAACTCAGTATGAAGATGTTGGACGGAAGGCTTTAATGTCCATGCTTAATGCTGGTCCACTTGAAGATTTTGCAGGAAAAACAACTGAAATAGTTGGCCAAGTTTCGAATGAATGGCAAGCGATGGCAAACGAAATGAAGCTAGCAATTGATCCGATAGGTGACTCCGTATTAGAAGTGGCAAAACCAATTGTTGGTCTTCTTGCGAAAATTGCAAAGGGGATTGGGTCATTTACAAAAGAGCATCCGTTCATCACGAAGGTGGCAGTTTCATTTTTGATGGTAATGGCTGCCCTAGCTTTATTGGTGGGACCATTAATCTTTTTGGCTGGAATATGGATGCCTGTATCAGCAGGCTTTGCAGCAATGTCAGGTGCGATGGCTGGATTTGGCATAGCGTCGATAAGTGCTTTGTGGCCCATTCTTCTTGTAATAGCTGCGATAATAGCTTTAATAGCAATTGGCTGGTGGCTCTACGAAAATTGGGATATGGTCAGTGCTTATCTAGTAGCAGGCTGGGAATGGGTTAAAAATGCGGGGATAGCAGTTTGGGATGGAATTACAGCATATTTCAAAATGCAATTTGAATTCTGGAAAGGTCTGTTCACAGCATTTATTCAGTTCCTCACAGGTGACTGGTCGGGGGCTTGGGAGACAATAAAGGAAACTTTTTTCAACGCCTTTACTACGATCGACGGCTGGTTTGATGGGTGGATAAGTGGCTTGTTTGATAGCGGCAAAAAAATCATACTGACAATCGTTGACGGGATCTTATCTGTTAAGGACGAAGTAGCAAATGCTATTGCCAGTGCATTAGAATGGGCTGATCAATTCTTACCACATTCTGATGCTGAGCTGGGTCCTTTTTCTCGCCTTACAGATAGTGGGATGGCTATTCCTGAGACTATGGCAATGGGTGTTGAAGCGTCAAGTGACTCATTAGTTTCAGCTTTGGATGGTGCTTTTAGTCAGGTTCCAAGTTATACACCTTCTATAGCAAGTGGAACTCAGGCACAGTATACAAGTCCAAGTGGGCAGCCAACTTCTTTTTATATAGACTTCCGTCCCACTATTCAATTGACTGGGCAATCAACAATAGAGAATTCTGAGGAAGAATTAGAGAGCTTATGTGAGAAGATGGCTGATTTGCTTGCAGAAAAAATCGGACACGTATTAGCTGGTACAGGTTCTATCGTGCTTGAATAAGAGGAAATATATTCTCATACCGAAGCTTTCACGTGTTATAATCTTCCATATACAACAGAAGCGGCTCCTCAAGGGTGGTCGGCTCATCTCCCATGTCGGAAACGGGGGGAGGTGACGCCTGTGACAGTGTTCCAAGCATTGACGTTGATGATTTCATTCGCAATGCTCGTGGTAGCGATCCTGTCTTTCCCCAAAAAGAAATAGACCTCCCTTGGGTCCAAATCCGGAGAGGTCTATCTCTAGTTAATCCTTGAGCCGCCCCCATGTAGGGAACGTCTGTTGTATAGGCCGTAGGTGCTGGAACACCTGCGGTCATTTTTAGTGTAATCCAGTTATATAACTTATATTACTGGATTTTTTCCATTACAGCAATTGTCAATCAAGAATAGGCGTTTCCACTTAAAAAGCCTAGGAGATTAATAAAGTAGAAGCACACTCAAACGGGTGTGCTTTTTATGTTGAGAGGAGAGATATAGAAACAAGTGAAATACAAGCACCTTGAGTTCTGGTTAGCCTGGAACAATAACGTTGAAAAGCTTCGTCTTCCTGTCATTCCACCCAAAATAGCAGTAAAGATCGGGCACAGCTACATCGATATTGAACTTGTCGCCATAGGAGAGGCGACTATCATCGGAGAGCCAACCTTGGAAGAGTATTCTTTTTCTACCTTTTGGCCTGAAACATATGATCCGGGACTGTGCGATTATGATGGTTTTCCATCCCCAGAGGAGTTCGTGGAAACCATGAAACGTTGGAAAAACTCAGGGTATCCAATTCGTTTTACCGTCACAGGTAGCGAAATCAATGCTGCTGTTACCATACGTGATTTTTCCTATGAATGGGACGGGTTTGACATAGATTTCAAGTTAGCACTGAAAGAGTATCGGTTCGTGACCATGGAGAGTACTGAAGTGAGCATTCCTTTCCAAACAACGGGTAAAGGGAAGCGACCGGATACACGAAAAGCGAAGGTGTCAGCCACCAAGAAAAAAGAAGAAAAAAAATCATTGGTTGACAAGTATAATTCACGATGAAATCTTGGGCGGAAAGGTGGGAGACTGATGCTGCCAAGATATCATTACGAGGTTCGATTTCAAAAGCCGGGTAAGCAAGCGCTGCTCCTTCCCTTCTCAGAAGCAACATGGTCCGGAAGTCGTCAGGAAGCAAAGCGTTCTCTGGCTGTTAAAACCAACAATGGTCGGGATCGCTTTTGGCCTGATGTGAATGTAGAAGAAGGCGACCTGATAGAGTTGATTTCCTTTATGTCCGGCACTCCACGCTCACTTTTCACAGGTATGATTGTTGACTTAGGAAGGACAGCAAAAGGAGATATCAACGCAGTAGCATATGATTTCGGCTTTTATTTACTCAATAACGATGTAGCTGTGGTTTCAACAGGTGAGGCTGCCGATCAGCTTCTAAAGCGCATTTTCGCGCAGCATGGCATTCCTGTTGGGGGCATAGGAGCAATGCCTGCCGTGGAAAAACAAGTCATTCGCGGAAAGAGTGTATGGGATGCAGTTGTAGACGTCCTCAATCAAGTGTTTCGCTCTACTGGTGTTCGGTATTGGTGCTGGATTGACCAAGGGAAGATTTATGTGGGAACACAGCGAGGGCAAACAATTCAGTGGAAAGTCCAGCAGGGAAGTAATCTATTAAACGCGGAACGGAAACGATCAATTGCAGACATGAGAACAGTTGTAAGAGTGGTCGGAAGCGACAGTGAATACATTTCTGTCCTTCATGATGAAGTTGATTCTATCAACGCTAAACGGTACGGCCATCTTGTTAAGGTGATAGAAATACAAGATGAAGACCGGGGAAACAAAATTGAGGTGGCTAAGCAAGAATTGCAGAATCTAAGCCGAGTTAAGGAGCAGGCTTCCGTTACTTCCTTGGGCATCGATGACGTCATTGCAGGGACAAAAATTGAAGTCTACGAGGAAATCACGAAGCTACAAGGGGTGTTTACTGTTTTCGGCGACAGCCATACGATACGACCTGGCTACCATGAAATGAAACTCGATTTGCAGATGGAGGTGAATGGAAGGTGAATGGCTTTCAAAAGCTTGCTCACGTACTTTCAGGTGCCAATCAAAAACAAGGAATTGGTGGGACAAATCCACCCCCAAAGGATATACGGATAGAGTTGGCAACTGTCATTAAGCCACCACCCGATTTGAAAATCTTGATAGATGGTATGACAGAACCAATTGGGAAAGAGTTTATTACTGTCTTAGAACACTTGACGAGACATACACGAATTGTCACGATTACCCATCAAGAAAAAGCAGAACGTGATTTGGGTGACATGAAAAAGGAAGATTTTTTAGACACGGATGACGTGGCTGCGCCGTTTACCTCGTTTAAACATAACTATTTGTTACTGCAATTTGAGGACGTTTTGAAATTGAACGATAAAGTACACGTGTTATCTGTGGACTCTGCCTATTACATCCTAGATAGGGTGAAACGCCCATGAGTATTTTTCCGGTTTTCCCAGTGAAAGATGATAGCCCAGCACAGGAACTACGACCCATTAAAAATGTGCTTAGAACGTATAAGTTTGATTTCGAAACAGGACAGTTTGCCGTTCGACCTGACGGCAAGTCGGTAATGATTGATGGAGAAGAGGCATTACTCCAAAAAGCCACAAAAGCATTACGTACTGATCGCTATATGTTTTCTATTTATTCCTCAGATTATGGGAATGAACTGAAAGAAGTGATTAGGAGTGATGGAACGAGAGCGTGGAAGCAGGCAGAGGCTAAGCGGTTGGTAAAGGAGGCTTTGGAATATTTGTATGGGATAGAACGTTGCGAGAATTTCTCTTTTGAGTGGGTAGGTAACACCATGAAAATATCCTTTTTGATGGTTACTGAGGAAGGGGTCTTGGAGATGAGTATCAATGTCTGAAACTGATCTTAGCTTTCTGGAAAGCTCAACCTTCCAGCAAATTTTATATGAAATGCTTCTCACCGTCCCAGAAGATCTGGACAGAAGTGAAGGTTCAATTATTTACGATGCTCTTGCTCCGATTGCACTAGCCTTATTCAAACATCATAAAGAACGTGGCAAGATCATCGAACAAGCATTTGCTGTAACTGCAACGAGGAAGTACCTAGAGCTCATGGCAATAGATTACGGGTTAGCACTAGATAAAAACGAGCCAACGGAGGATTTACGCAACCGAATATTGCGCCATAAACGTAATCCTGAGCGTGGTGGAGCGTTATCTGACTATGAACGTTGGGCGCTGTCAATACCTGGTGTAAACTACGCAAGGGGACTGAACTTGATAAGAGGGATCGGAACTGCTGACTTGGTTGTTGGCGGCACCATTCCTAACTTATTGGAGACAGTTCGAGAATTAATTGATCGCCGTAAAACACCAGGGCTTGATCTTGTCGTTAGACATGTCAGTAGACAAACTGTACCTATTGAAGTTGTGGTAACGGGAATAGACAAAGAAAAAGCCAGACAAACAATACTGGCATATACCAATTCGATTGGAGTCGGAGGAACGCTATTTTTAGCGCAGATATTTGCTGTATTAGTTGGGGCTGGCGCAACGGATGCCAAAATTATAGTACCAACAACGAGCATTACACTAAGGCCAGATGCTCAAATTGATCCGGTGGTGACTATCGTATGAGCGAAGAGCAAGTCAATGCTCTATTGAGTGAACTACCTAGTTACTATAAAAAAAGTAGACATATGCGTGCGATTATGAGCGCTGTCTCCGACTATTTGCCAGTGGATAGTGATATATGGAAAGCCTTTTTTCTTCACCTCATGTATGAGGACTCCTTAGAGCTCTGGAGGCGTGAATTAGATGCCGCCGATGATGAGGACCTGCTTGCAAAGCTAAGAGCAACCAATGGCAGGATGACAGTTGAATCCATTCTTTCACAAGGATATGGCTTACAAGAATCTTATCGCCTCATGCCTGAAGATGGTGTTGAACTCTCTGAGTTTGGAGTAATGGCAGATGGTTGGGAATTTGCCCCGTTAACAGCAGTCATCTTCACAACGCCTGAGACACTTGGTGTAGCACAAGGAATTGTCAAATTAATGGGACCAGCAGGCTTTCGATATTTATTTTCGATTGCGTTATCTCACAAGATCGAGTATGAACGAGGATCAGCAAGTCAAAGTATGGATAGATATGGGGCAATTCTTACCACTGACCATGGGGATGATGAGCTGAGCGGTAAGGAAAAAATGACAAACCACTCGCGAACTCAGTATTCGTTTCAAAGCATAAAGCATGATCGCATGAGTTGGTGGTCACCGAATGTATTTTTTACGGATGACGTAACGTTTGTTGACGAAGTGTTCTATATTCAACAATCAAAGGTTACGAAAACAAATTAGGGGGTGTAGGAGTTGCCTTCAAAAACAAGTGATGTAAAAGGCATGAAAACGTATCAGACCTTTAATCTGTACAGGGACAAGAATGTGTTTATCGCTGTGGGAAAAACATCTCCGTGGAACCCTGAAAACTCCGAGAAGGTTCCAGATGTCTCCTATGGTCAGACGATGACAGAGATTGTTGCGTTGAAGCGAGCTGACCAAGTGAGGTTTGTAACGCCAGATGATACAAATGGAACGATCATACAACGTGGCCAGAAGTGGCGCCTCATTGAGGAAGTTGAAGCGCGGGCAATTGATTGCCGTTGGCTATATGTACAGGCTTGGTTGAGGTATGACGAGTTTCCAATATGTAATTATCGTCAAACAGGAGTATATGCGGGCACGATCTTGGTAGATGGGTCACCGGTAAATAAACAGGTAGTCAAACCGGATGAAGTGAAGGATATAGGTTTCTTGTTAGCTGTGACGAATCAGTCGCCACTGCAACGGGAAGTCACCCATCGCGAAAGCATTGAGTATATCTTGGAGCTGTAAGGAGGGTAACGATGGCAAAGGAAGTATACAACCGATTCGATCCTATGAATAGATGGAAGTCTGTTGATTTTGTCGGCGGTCGCCGGGTTCAAACTGCTGAGCTGAACGAACTACAAGCCATGTCACTCTATCGGGATAAGCAAATAGGGGACGTAATCTTCGGATCAGGTCACATCTTAGAGGGCGGGCAGTTATTGATTAATAAGGAGAAAACGCTTGTCATCGTATCAGCAGCACGGGTATATCTAGGGGGAATCATCCACGATGTACCGGAAACAACACTGAGGATAAAGGGAACTGGAGAGGAAAGCATTGGGTTGCGGGTCAATCCAGAAACAATCACATATGAAGATGACCCAACCCTGTATGATCCTGCGGTTGGGTTTTTTAATTATGGCATGCCTGGTGCTCAGCGAACCATTTTGAATCCGACTTGGGTAGTAGATGATCCAGAAGCAACTCATATGTATCGTCTGGTGAACGGGGATCTCATCACATCCAAATTACCGCCTGAGCTCGAAGGATTTACCCCGATTCTAGCTCGTAGAAGCTACGACACAAATGGTTCATTCTTGGTCTCAGGAATGGATGGATATATAGAGCCAAGGGATGCAGCGAACGTAACGCTCGTAATCGACGCAGGCAGAGCCTATGTTCTTGGATATCAAATTGATAAGCTGGTTCCCCTGCGACTTGCTATTCCCAAAGCACTGGACACCCGTGTGGTTGTTAATGAAACGAAGACGTATCTGTCTAATACATCCTTTTACCCGCTAAATTCAAAGCCTGTGAAAGCTTTACAGACGGTTACAGCAACCGTAGAGAAGACACAGACAATTACTCGGGGAAATGTGGCAGGAACCTCAGACCTTTTACCAATGACACCTGTTGTAGATATTGTTTCGATACAGGCCGGCAGTACAAGTTATGTCAAAGGGACAGACTTTCAACTCTCAGGTGATGCCGTAGACTGGTCATTGGCAGGTGCCGAGCCATCAGGTGGGACGTCGTATACAGTCACGTATCGCTATACAAAACTGATGGTTATTGGGACAGATGTAACGTTGGATAACAACGGGGTAAAATGGCTTGGAAGTGATAGGCCTGTACCGAACTCGACTTTCCAGACGACCTATGAATTTTTTCTCGGGCGGAAAGATGTTTACTACCTTACTTATCAAGGAGAAGTTCATGTCATACATGGTCAGTCGGACATGAATCCTTACCCTCCTTCTTCACCACCCGATGTCTTAGAACTAGGAGAGCTTTATCTACCTCCAAATTCAGATGCTGTTGTAGTTTCGAATCGGAAACCTAAACGATTGACGATGCTCGAGCTGCGTTCTCTCCTTGATCGTTTAGAACGTGCAGAGTACAACCAAGCGTTGGCAGACCTGGATCGGGCGGCGCAAAACTCTGATCCGTCACTAGCGAAAAAGGGTGTTTTTACAGATAACTTCACCAATTTTGAACGCTCCGACGTTACCCATCCTGACTTTAACGCAATGATTAACCCGCGTGAAAAAACGGTACAGTTAGCAGTTGAGAATAGCTTTATAGAGATGCAAGTAAATCAAGCAGCATCTACCGTGCGATTCCATGAGCGGTTAATTACCTTGCCATATACCGAAGAGGTACTCATTGATCAACCTTTTGCAACAGAAACCATGAATGTAAATCCATATCAAGTGTTCGGGAATTTGGCCACAATTCGTTTGACCCCTTCTCATGATACCTGGGTGGAGACGTCAACAGTTACACAATCCGTTTGGGGATGGTGGGCGGATTGGAGATCGACGGGAACGACTCGGACTGAAACAAAGGTCATTTTAGATGAACAAGTTCCATTCATACGGCAGCGTGAGGTAACAGTGGTCGGGGAAGGTTTTGAACCGAACAGTGACAATATCAAGGCGACATTTGATGGCATCCCGGTAAACCTTACTCCGATAAACGGATCGGCAGCCGGTACGCTGCCCAACACAGTGAGAGCGAATGCTCAAGGACGATTCAGTTGCACATTTATAATCCCAGCTAATGTACGCACAGGAACCCGTGAAGTCTATTTCTGGAACGAGGTGTAAGGATGGCTACCAAACAAAATGAAGCGAAAGCGTCTTATGTAGGGACTGGTAGGAAGCAGGTGGTCGAGCAGACGTTTTGGCAGATTCCATCTTGGCGACTGACTGATCCACTTGCACAAACCTTTATGCTTACAGATGAGCGGTTTGTGACATCAGTTGATTTGTACTTGGGCACGAAGGACCCGGTAGCGGACTTAACGGTACAACTTCGCACAGTAGTGAATGGTTATCCTTCTATGACGATCTTATCTTCAGTCGCGATCAATTCTTCTCAGGTGAACGTATCCAATGATAGTAGTAGGGCAACAAAGGTAAGGTTTCCTGAGCCGATCTTACTACAGGCGAATACGGAGTATGCGATCGTGCTTCTGACACCTTCTAGTCAATATAGAGCGTTTGTAGCACGAATGAGTGCACAAGACCTCCTGTCTAGGAAAACTGTTTCACGCCAGCCATATGACGTGGGTGTCCTGTTTTCAAGCTCCAACGGTTCGGCATGGACAGCACATCAGGACTCCGACTTGAAGTTTAAGCTTTACGGAGCCAAATTTATGAACGATGCAAAGCTCCAATTTAATCCTGTATCTACCAACCAAGTGACTCAACTTGTCCTTTCAGCAAGTCAACTTGTACCTCGAAATTCGGCGCTGTTGTGGCAATACTCCATAGATGAGCGAAATTGGTATGCACTTGATGATTTGGATGTGACATGGTTAACGCAGCCAACGAACAAGGTACATGTACGGGCTTTATTTAAGACATCTGGTTCGTCACCAGTCGTCCAGTCGAGTGTAAGTCTAATCCCGATGGCCTATAAAAAGAATGGCGTATATATGAGTCGAGAAATTTCAGCAACAGCCCCATTTACGAAAGTTACTGTATACGTGGAGTTGAGTACACCAAGTGGTACGTCACAAACTGTTGAATACTCCATCGATGGTGGGAAGACGTGGGCGGCTATGGGATCGGCAACCGAACAAACGCCTATTGATGACGAGTTTACGCGATTGAAGTTTGAACGCACTGTTTCATCCTCCACAAAGCTGAGAATTCGAATAAAGCAGAACACGACTGTAATGACAATAACTCCGAAAGCGCGGGCATTGATGGTGCATACCTCATAAGGATGTGACGTAAATGAAGAATCGTATATCTATCGATCCAAGCGCCCCTGACAGTCTTTTGACAGGGGCTAAAAAAATTAACGAAAACTTTGATCAGATCGATTCAAAAATAGAGCAATTAGAAACTGTAGCAAAGTCAGAGATAGCTCATCTGCATTGGAGGGCAGATATTAATGAAAAAAACATTTTGGAAATGGCTCTTGAGTTGGAGACGGTAAAAGGGGCAATTTTAAATGGTTTGACAAGCAATATTTATATTGAATCCTTTATAGATGTAGAAGATGTAACCCTATTGAACGGGGCTACAAAGCATGACAGCAAGAATAAGAAAGTGTATCTGGTATAGAAGGGAGGAATAATCTTGTCAATTATTTCAAAAGCCTACGAAGCCCTGGGAGTTGGGGCGGTAATATCAAACGCTGTTTTGAAAAAGGGTGACGTAGTAGTAACCTTTGCTACATCTGGGAGCAGCGGGGTGGACGCAACCGCTACACTAAGTGCAGGAAGTATGACCCAGAAGTATACCCACGCGTACAACACCGCTGGGGCTTCACCCGATTCGGTTTGTGCCAGAGTATATACCGTAGATAATGACGTAACAGCCAACATTACGGTGAGCGGAAACAGCCAGTCGCAAGTTACAGTAGTATTCAGGAATGCCCAAATTGTGGACTGGGATAGTACAGGCTATGCGTCTGGTTCACCCATCCAGTCTATTCCAACAGGGTATTCTACACCTGGTATGGGCGTTCTGCTGGTAAACCGCTATACTTCACCTTCAAATCCGCCCAATTATACGTGGCTGACGAATGGGTCAGCTTCTGTTGGTTACTTGGACAATATTTCTACTCAGTTGGCTCAGCCTCCAGCGTTATCACATGGCGGGGGGGGCTATTCTGCGATTATGGCCCTTATGCTTGCACCAGTAAATGTAGCCCCACACGTGCCTTCAATGAACCCCACAGGGACTCTTGCTGCTCCAGCAGTACTAGCGACGTTGACTCCTACACTGAACTGGTCATTTTCTGACCCAGACGTTGGGAACAGCCAGAAGGCGCGACAACTGAAAATATACGACGGGGCAACACTTATTTATGACAGTGGTAAAGTAACCACAGGCAGCACGACCTTTACGTATCCATCTAGCGGGGTAACAGCTTTGCAGCCTGACAAAGTATACGGTTGGGAAGTCATCGTATGGGACAACCACGACGCCGCAAGCCCTTATGCTACTCGTCAATACTTTAAAACAACAAAAGCACCAACGGTAACGCCTAAGAGCCCGTTAGGGACAAGTGCCTTACCTTTAATGATAAGCCAAACGCCACGCGTACAATGGACATATGCAGACACTGAAAATCATGTGCAAAACGCCTTTCAGGTAAGGATAAAAAGAGCGTCTGATAACGGTATTGTTCACGACAGCGGACCTATCGTTTCTACGAATGTGTATTACGACGTACCAGATGGTGTACTTGCAGCAGGAGTAGCATACTACTGGGAGGTACAAGTAAGCGATTCGACTGGCATGGTTAGTGGATTTTCGAAAGGGCAGTATTTCGTTATCAACGTACCTCCAGGTAAGCCGATACCCGATCATATTCCAGATATGCTGCGGGTAGGGAAGCGGCCCGTTTTCGAAGCAACAATAAATGACGACGTAGAAAACAACGCCCAGGCGTTCGTGTTGCAGTTGTCGTCCGAAGCCGAAATTTATACATTCACCAGCAACGTAGACGCTACAGGCTGGGAGGTATTCGACGGTACAGCTTGGGAGTGGCAAGGTATTACGACAGGCAAGGTACGGCCTGCACAATTGGTGAAAGATGGGGGATTTGAAAGCCCTGCGGGTACCTATTGGAAGCCAATGCACAGCAATCTTGTTGATGGGGAGTTCGCGGGAACAGACACAGAGGTAAAACGCAAAGGGAACAGCGCTCTAAAATTGGTAAGCAAAACGTCCAAAGCAATAGGTTTTTACCAAGACCTGAAGGGTTGGAAACCCGGTGATGTAATTGTTGTAGAAGGCTATATGAAAATAACGCAACACAACAAGGGAAAATTGCAGATAGATCTTATTACCGATACGGGATTAGATACGAGCTCTATGTGGTACGACGCTACAATAAGTGGTTGGCTAAAGTTTACTGAAACCATAACAATTCCAGCTAATACTACTCTCGTACAAATTCGTGCGTTTACTGACGAAACGGCAGACCTTACGGGGTATATAGACGACATATCAGTAAAAATACAAGGCTTGAAAGAATATACGAAGGTACGCTACACGCCACAAGTTGACCTGGAAGAAGGGAAGACGTACTACTGGCGTATGGCAGCCATTGACGGTACTACGGGTGCGTACTCTGAATGGACGGACCAACAGACGCTAGTAAACGAGTTGGGTACAAAGGGTAGTTGCGAAAGTATTACGGGATGGACGGCAGTGGGAAACCATTCCATCAGCATTGACAACACAACAAAAGCAAGCGGCATCGCGTCGGTAAAAATCGTCGCCACAGGTGCGGGTACTCCGTTAGCTAACCCCGCCCTGATAGCCTTAGATAACGTTGGCTTGAAAGATGATGCCAAGTACTTACTCATTTTCAGTGCGAAAGCAGCCACCGCTGGTACAAGGCTACATGCGGAATTATGGGGCGGCTACGCGCAGGGCGATTTCAGCCTTACAACCGAATTTAAAACGTACGCCGTATCGCTGAAATCGTCGTACCCAGGGCAAAGCAAAAACCTGTATTTCTGGTTGATGGCTGCAGGTACGGTATGGCTTGATCAGGTACGCCTGTACGAAATAACTCTGGCCGAACAGAACGTAATACAGGCAGGCACAGACCCCCGTTATAGCGGGGATATGCTGGCGGTCATGTACCCGTATGTCGATAATACCCAGACCATCCAACGTAAAACACGGATACGCTGCGGAACAACACTGGCACTACAAACAAAGCCAATCAAAACGACGGCCCCTGTAGATCGAAGCGTATTATCAAAATTTGCGACGCTACCTATTCACGTACCAGCAGTAAAACGGATAGAAAACACTGATTCAAGAATTACGTACAGCAGCGGCGGGCTTGCCTGGAACAACATTAACTATGTAGACGCTGGAAGCAGCCAGGGAACAACTGCATATGTAGCAGGGGTAACCGGAGCCTGGGCCGAGTTGTCTTTTATCGGTACAGGCATTCGCTTTGGCAGTTGGTTAAGCCATTGGTATGGGCTGGTAGATGTTTATATAGACGATGTACTGGTTAAAACCGTAAGTCAGTATGTACCTGCGGGGTACGTAGGCGATACCAAGCAGCAAATCGTTTATGAAAACACGAAATTACCCTATGGGCCGCACAAAATTAAGATCGTCAATCGAAATGAAAAAGCAGACCCCGCAGCACTAGGGATGAGTTGCGCCCTGGACTTCTTCGAAATCTTGGATACGAGGGCTCCTGCTGTCTTAACTGTCCAAGCCTCAAATAATGCGAATGATGTTACCCCGACTTGGGAAGATGTAACAGCAGCTTTCATTTCTGGTGAGCCATATTTTTTTACAAACAAGATTAAAACCGCACCTGACTGGGGCTTGGCGCTAAAGATTACGGTAGACGCAAAAGAGCGGCTAGGTCCGATAGAAATTGACGGTTTCGGGATCAGTTACGAATAGGAAGGTGCGAAGCCATGGGCAGACACTTAAAACAAACCGATTTGGCTCAACTGCGTGCAAGTGAGCAAGCAAAGGTAAATACAGAGCTCCAATCAGCTTATGAAGCGATAGCTGCATTACATGAGACTGTTGAGGTATTACAAAAAGAAGTTCAAACATTAAAAGGGGGTGAAAAATGATGGTGGTAAAATATATGATTCCGGTTTATGCCTACTTAGTAAAATGCGGCTGGTCACTAGAACCGACTGGGATGGAAGCAGAAAAAGTAATTCCGGAACCCTACCGCTTACCTGTTGCTGAACACTTAGCTACAGTACAAACAACTTAACGCCTTCTCTCAAAAGAGCGAAGGTGTTTTTTTATGGGGAGCTGCTCCTTCTCCTTTGAGACTTTCCCGGAACCCAGAGCGTCTTATCTTTTAAGAATGAATCAGGGGAGGACATTACATGAATGGTGATATTGGATTCACATGGGACTGGGGAAGTTTTCTTTGGTTAATCATTTTCGTATGGCTGCCAGTGAGTGTAGTCACTTATCTTCTCATACGAACATGGTTCAAGAAAAAAATGAGCGAACTAGAGAAACGAATCGAGAAACTTGAACAAGAAGGTTCAACAAAATAAGGATTTCATAGGGGAGCTGCTAGCGCGGCTCCTTTAATTTTTGCCCCGTGGGGGTGAGGAGAAGATGAGCTGATGAAATTTCTTCAAAGCCTAGAAAACGTAGCAACCCCAGCAAACGCTTTGGCGACAACAGCGGGTGCAATCGTGTCTCCCGTTTTTCATTATCTATATGGAACGAACCGCCAAGACATCCTGATTGTGCTCTTTTTCATGATTGTCTTGGATTGGATCACAGGCATTTCCGCAGCCAAAAAAGATCAATCCTACTCATCTGATTATGGGTTGTCTAGAATCCCACGCACAATGTTCCTCTTTGCTCTACCAGCCTTAGCCAATCTCTTAGATCGCGTCATGGGCACGCCAGGTTTTTTGTTTTATGGAGTAACGTTCGGTCTCATTTACCACACGTGGACAAGCCTGACAGCCAATGCACATCGAGCTGGCTGGCCAATGCCAAGGTCGGTTGAAAAATTGGTAGGATCGGAAATCAAAGCGAAAGCAGAGCGAGCTGCAAGAAAGGAGCAGAAATAAAAATGAATATGACTATTAAAGGCGCGCGCGTCGTTGACGTTCGCGCCTCTTTACCACGCCACAAAACACTAAAGTATAGACGGCGTAAGCTGACTGACATCCGTTCGGCAGCCATGCATCATTCAGCTACAAAAAGCGGGTCACCGGAAGCATTTGCGAGATATCATGTAGGCACTAACGGATGGCCGGGCATTGCCTATCATTTCGTTGTACAGAAAGACGGCACAATTTACTGGTGCAACGATCCAGAGGCAATTTCCTACCACGTAGGCAACAGCAACCGTCATGCGCTAGGCATTTGCCTTGTGGGGGATTTCCGAACACAGAAACCGACACCTGCGCAGCTAGACGCTGCAAACCGACTTATCAGGCACTTACAGGAACAAATTCCATCCATAAAACAGGTACTGGGACACCAGGAGTACCCCGGCTACACGTGGAAAAACTGTCCTGCATTCCCGATGGGCACATTCCGAACAAATTACTCACAATTCTTGCAAAAAGCTGTGGGTAAAGTGGATAAGCCAAAGCAAGTCCCGGTTGCAATTAAGCTGAACAGGCAACTGCTTGCGGTAACGGGCTTTTTGCAGGAAGGCGTTTCTATGCTGCCAGTCCGTGCAGTTGCCAATGCTGCCGGTGGAAAAGTGGAGTGGATTGAACAGACGAAAGATGTTCGTGTTAACGGCAAAGACTTTAACGAGAAGATCATCGCGGGATCGGCATATGCTCCAGCTCGTGAGTTGGCTGCTGCACTTTGTCTACAGGTTGAGTGGGATGGCAGCACAAATACAGTAATACTGAGAGGATGAGTTTCGTGGATAAAACAAACAAAAAGAAACAAGGAGTTTTGATGATAGTAGGGGGAGCTCTTGCAATTGTAGGAGCAGGGTACGGGTTACTTACAGATGAGCAAGCCAAGGCGCTCCATCAGGCCTTTGAGATACTTCTAGCTGCATTCTAAAAGGCAAAGCCCTCCTTCGGAATATGATATTATCCCCTTTAAGTAGACAGTAATTAGAAAGCCCTTTACTGTTTAACTTGGAGGGGAATTTTTATGGGCCAAATAAAAAAGAGCTACTCCCTTGAATTCAAACACCATGTAGTAGAAAAATTTGAACAAGGGGCTACATATAACGAGATTAAAGAAGCACATGGGCTTGATTTGAGGATGTTCCGAAGATGGGTCAGGAAATACCGGGACAATGGGTTAAAAGGACTTGAAGATAGAAGGGGAAGGCCGCGAAAAACAGATGATACTTTTGAAAAGCTGCTACCCCCAGGAGAAAAAATACAACGACTTGAGGCAGAAATAGAATTTCTAAAAAAGCTCTTAGAAGCCAGAAAGGGGGAAAGAAGCCAAAGGAGAAAACGGTAGAATTTCAGATCATTGCAGAGATGGCAAAACGGTATCCTGTTTCTCTCCTTTGCAAGATCGCTCATGTTTCGAAAAGTGGTTATTACAAGTGGCTACGATGCCAAGAACATCTTACACCTAAACAAAAGGAAGAACAGCAGATAAAGTCGTTGATTATGGATGGCTACCAAAAATCCAAGGGTATCTATGGATATCCACGAATAAAAGCTTGGCTCCGACAATCACATGGCATCCAAATCAATCACAAGCGAGTGTATCGACTGATGAAGGAGATGGGGATTCAATCGCGTATTCGCAGGAAACGGAAGTTTTTTGGCCGTAGAGAGCAGGTGGTCGTTTCCGACAACAAATTAAACCGCGATTTTACAGCTTCACATCCTCGGGAGAAATGGGCTACAGATATTACATTCGTGATTTTTAACGGACGACGCCTGTATCTGTCGGTTATTTACGATCTCTTCAACAACGAGGTCATCGCCTATAAGATCAGCAAACGGAACGACCTTACGCTCGTTATGGATACCGTAAAGGCAGCTCTAAAAATAAAAGAGGCGAATGGCGTCATTTTACACAGTGATCAAGGGTACCAATACACATCTAGGAAATATAACGAATTCCTAAAAGCATCTAACATTACTGTTAGTATGTCGAGAAAAGGAAATTGCCTGGATAATGCTTGTATCGAAAGCTTTTTCAGCCACCTCAAAACAGAATGTTTGTATTTAAATGTTTTTACTAAGGAAGACGAGGTGAAGAAGGCAATACAACGATACATACACTTCTATAATTACGAGCGTATTCAAGTCCGGCTAAACAATTTGAGCCCGGTTCTTTACCGAGCTCAAATTGCCTAGTATTCACTGAAAATAATGTAATAGACTTTGAAAATGTAATTGTAGATTAAGAAAATAATGCTTTAGACTAACTTGAGCCATTACGCTAACGAGGCAGGTATGTGCGATCAAGAAAGAAAGAAAGAAGAGTTCCTTTTGTCAAAATGATAGCAAGCATCTAATTATTACGCTCTTCTCCACAGAAAGTGAGGTTCTAACCATGACGAAACGTTCAGAAGCTGAACATTGGAACGAGGTGTTTGCCGATGTGAATCTCGGCAAGCCGCAAGTGGATTTTTGGCTGGAAAAATACGAGCCGATGCTAGCATCGGCCCAAGATGGACCGGTCATTGATCTTGGCTGCGGATATGGCAGCGACTCTTTGTTTTTAACGGAACGAGGTTATCGAGTCATCGCCTGCGACTTCTCCTCTGAGTCGTTGGCGATTATACGCAAATATGTGCCAGGCGCTGAAACAAACCTATTCGATATGACAGGAGGATTGCCGTTTCCGGATGGTAGTGCGAGGGCGGTTGTCGCGGATTTGTCCCTGCATTATTTTCACTGGGACGATACTATTTCTATCGTTAGCGAAATCGCGCGAGTTGTCGGCACTGGCGGATTGCTGCTAGCCCGCTTGAATTCCACGCGCGATGTTCATTACGGTGCCGGCCAGGGCATCGAATTGGAACCCCGTTATTACGAGCATGAGGGGCGGCGGAAACGTTTTTTTGACGAAGCAGATATGCGTCGGTTGTTTGACGGATGGACGATCAACGTGTTGACGGAAACGGACATGCACCGCTACCGGAAGCCGAAAATTTGCTGGGAGATGGCAGCTTGCGTCCGCTGATGGCAGCATCGGGAGGGGGGCTGTGTGTGCTGACGTACGGAGATTAGTAACTTGCCGATGTGAATCCGACCATCGGGACAGCTGGTCGAAAGCAGCCGGACAAAGAGACTCAAACCTTTTTTGTTCCGCTAACGGGTTCGATAGTTCAATAAAAACAGCGGTGAGCTTAAGACTATATTATCAGGTCTTAAGTCGCCGCTGTTTCATGTATTAGGCTTTGTCTAAAACTTAATTTTCAATGAACACATAAACGAGGGCTTGTTTCAAAATGTCTACTTGACAGGGGTAAGACCAATATTCCGGGGAGGGCTTTGTTTATGTATTACGATTGCTCGTAACACAAATTATTGCTGCTAAGTAAAGAATTGATGCAACTATAGCTCTTAAAAAGGAGTCCTGATCCGTGTCATTGTTATAAATTGAAACAGAAGCAACTACCACAATGTGACCAATGACGTAGACAAGAATACCGTACAGAATTTTTTTAAGCATAGAAGATCATCCTAATTTTAGTAGTCAAAGCTGTCGTAATCTGGAGAAGCCATTTCAATATCAGCAGCATAAGATACGTTCATGTTAACTGAAGGATTTGAACTTCCAGAGAAGCCAATTTCAATACCACTCGCATGAATTTGAACATGTCCATATTCTCCAACAACATTTGCTGAGCCATCATCATCATTTTTATAAACTTTTGCGGTCAGTACAATTTCGTAGTCGTTTTTCATTGAGTCAATATCTACATCATAGGCAATTCCCTTTTCTGGGTCAACATCGTTTAATGCAACGTCATCACGATCAAGTCCATATGTTCTCATGATATAGCAGTCATCTTCGTATAACGTGAAATCATCTGACCAAGCAAGTGCAATTGCATCAGTAAATTCATAAAAAGGGTCAGTCAGCCATTCACCAGTGGCTACAAACTTAAAATTATCCTTGCCACGCTTTTCATTAATTCTTTTAGCAACAACACTCATTTTAAAATCGTCTTTGTCTAATGTTCGTAGACTAAATTCGCCAGTATCCTCTTCATCAAGGTTTCTATAAACCTCCTGAATACTAACAATCTCGCCCTCTTCTTTACTTAATTCATAGATAGCAGCATCTGATAAACTATCAATTTGATCTTGAGTTATATGTTCAGCAAAATCCAATTTCTCCAGAGCTGAAACACGTTCTACAGTTGATAATGAAGTGAAATTTTCTTCTTGCGTTTCTTCTGTGGTGTTTTGTTTGTCAAAAGCAAAGGTAGGGTTGACAGTTAATAGAGACAAAACTGTGGCTATAGCTAATACCTTTTTCATAAAATGCACCTCAATTCAGGAATTTTACTTTAAATTGAATATATACCATATTTATCCATTTATAAATACGTAACCCAAACAGTTAACAAAAAATTAACATTTTGTTTTTTTTAGCATCATTTTTGATTGAATTGCTAGAATGTATTGATCCAATTGCTGACTTAATTCCACGACTTCATCATCCAACAAATCATTCTTTTCTAAAAACAATTGCACAAGTTGTTCCCGCAATTGTTCCACAATGTTCTTTAAATGATCTATTTCCTGATAAGTTCCTCCTTCCCGATCTAAGAGTAGCGTGGTACATTTACTTATAGGAGCTTTAACTGCTCCTCCTGCGGGCGTTCCTTTAACCTGGTAATGGGAAGGAACGCCCTTTTCATATGCAATAGCTCCTATGGGATTCACCTCCTTTTTTTACATTTTTGTACATTAATTTATGTACATTTATTACTATAAACCAACATTCAGCAAAGCGACCTCTGAAAAATTTTGAATGATAAAAAAAAACACCCGAAAGGGTGTTTTACTACTACTTAACCTCCTGCACCGTGGGTATACGTAGTTATAACGTGATGACTCCTAAGCACCTCCTGATGTTCTGGTACAACTATTCCGTGAGAAAGTCCGAACAAAACAGTAAGTAAAAGTATCATACTCCGCATTACTTAATTCTCCCTTCCAAAATGTTTTGGAATTCATCTATCTGCTGGTCAGAAGCACTATGTCTATATTTCCAGAACATAGCGACACAGCATTGGAACTTTTCTTGCTCCATCATCCTACTCGCTAACGCAAGGCAGCGTAGTGTTTCTGTAATACCTTCTGCAACTCGCCCCTTATCGAGCTGATATATCGCCAAATGATACCGAAAATGAAGATGACGGGTAAGACTAAAAGGGTCTTTATAATCTTGAAAGCAAGCAATTTCCTTAGAAAAACGCTCCACAATGTCATCTACAGATAGTCCGAATCGATTGGCTGTCTCCATAATGGTAAACATACCCGCTAAAATTTCAGGTGGGTTATTAGCAAGATGATTAACATACTCAGAAAGTAACTCTGTACGCCCCATTAATAAATTCAGCGTGTAATTATTCGCTTTCGCCCATCCACGAAACTTTTCAATTTCCATTTCAGCCAGATCATCACGGAATTCAAACCAGCCCAGCTCAGCATACGCTTGTACATAAGAAATGGCTTCTTCATACTTCTCTTGTAATTGTAATGAGAGTCCCTTTAGTAAGAAGCCCTGTCCATAATACACGACAAGATGGCGCTCTGTTTCAAGTATTCCCTTCACTCCATCAATTTCCCATCTTTGTACTTCTTCATTATAGATTACGGTTGCTAACTCTCTGAGTTCATCTGCATATCGCTCTACCTCCTTCCAGTTATGGAGCGTAAAGCACACATTTGCTAGCTGTAGTAACGCATCTAATTGATAATTTTCAGGCAACCTTTTTCGATAAGGGTGAAAACGGACGACAGCCTTCCACTTTTTCTCCGAATCAGCTCCCCCTTGCACTGCACGGAAAAGCCTATACTGAGACATTACAAAACGATCACCATGGCTGTCTTTTTCCGATTCAATAACAAGTTGATAAAACGGGATTGACTCCTGTCGTTTCCCATTTGTAAAAAGCTTCTCAGCCACGGAAAACAGAATGGACAAGTTTTTCTGATTATCCAAAAGTATAGGGACAATTAACTGGATACAATCCTGCCTGCCTATTTCTGCACATCGAACCAGATAGGGAACAACTCGTGAACGAGACACTCTTCCCTCGACGATACATTCCGTTACATACAGCTCATACAGCCATCCAGGGGCTTGATTAAAAGCTATAGCAAGTGCATCCAGATGACCAATCGTCATAGCCCGAGAAGGAGTTCGATTAAAAATATCGCTCAGTACTCCCTGATTAATACCTGTTATCTCGCCAAGTTTAGTCAGTGTGTAACCACGCTCTTTTAGGTGATGCTCAACTTCTGAACGTAACGATCGTTGAACTGTCTTGCCTTGCCCCATATTAAACCTACTCCTCCTTAACAATAACAAAAGAAACATCAATCTTCCTATATTTTACAGAAAAAACACCTATATGTAAATAATTGGCAGTAGAGACTATCGTCCTGCATGATTTATTCATTTAGAGTACACCCCGTATCAACAATGGTTGGAAGTCCAAAAAAAGACATGCCAGAATGCATTCAAGAAATAGCTAACCCGTACATGTTTTGAGGAGACGGGTTTTTTACTGTGATTCGTATCAGGAATCTGCGGGTACACGATACAAATTCTTTATTTGACTACGATTTCAACTTTTGTTCCGTGAGGAGTCAATTTTACTAAGTCGGTTCTTCGTTTAGTACCTATCTAGTTCAGATAGGTTAAAAAATTTATTTACAAAAATAAAGCGGCCCTTTAATTTTCAGAAGGGCCGCTTTATTCTATTCCTTCATTAATATATCCAAATACTTCGATAGGTCATTTAAGGGCGTCGGGGGTGGAATCTTGCGATCATGTTCCCATTCGTATAGAGTACGTTCACTTATTCCTAAAAGCGCAGCAAATTCTCTCTTTGTGTACCCAAAGTACAATCGCGCTTTAATAATACGCTCCCCTAAAGTTGATTCTGGCAGTTTCTCAAAACAACCAAGAAAAGCAACTGAGACGCCAAGTACATTGGAAAGTCGTCTTAAGCTAGGAGGGGAAACTTTCAATTTATTAGCTTCTGCTAATCCAATTGTTCTTGTACACAAACCTGTTGCAGCGGCAAGATCGATCAAGTACATCTGCTTTGCTGTACGTGCTGCTCTAAGACGGCCACCAGGACTATCATCTTCGATGTCCATAAAAGGGGAGTACGGTGTTTCCTTTTTAAATGATATTCCAAGGGTATTATCTTCAACCTTGTCCTTGCGGATTCTTCGGTACTCGAGAGAAGCAAACCTGCTCATGCTCTCCCCAACAAATCTACAAATACCGCTCAAAGCTCTCAGGTCCCCTGCTAGACCGCATCGATCTGCACATCGAGGTGCCGAGAGTGCCAGTTCAACTTCTTCATAACAGAAAAGCAGAGGAGTCCTCAAAAGACATTCAACAACGAGTAGAACAAGCGAGGGCTGTTCAATGCGAAAGATACCACTACCGTCCCGGATGTCCTTTTAACAGTGTGATGAATGGCGAAGAACTGCGACATTTTGCTCAGCTGGATAAGGAAGGACAAGAGATGCTACAGCTTGCCTTCGAGACATTAGGTTTGAGTGCAAGAGCCTACGATAGAATTGTGAAAGTGGCGAGAACGATTGCAGATTTAGATGGCGCTTCCCGAGTAGATGCTGCACATGTAGCAGAAGCGATTCGCTACAGAGCCTTGGATCGAGGGCTACTTTTTTAAACTGTGCTAGATATACCAAAAACAGATAAATGTAAACGTCTCAGTGCCACTACTTCAAAGATATGAACATTTAACATCCTTGCTAGTGTGGAAAGACAGAACATAGATACCATGAGGAAGAAACGATTATTTTCATTTTTTATGCGCAATAGATGTGAATGTTAACCTCATTCAGACTCATTAGTTTCATCAAACAAACTCGTATCCTCAGCAGTGAATTCTAATCGTAAATGAATACGGTACAAGATTTCAATTACTTCAGCAAATCCAAGCAAGAATATAGAAGGAATGATAGAGTAAAACACACTTGTTAGAAAATGAAGAAAATTATCATTAAGATCGTCGAACCAAATATATAACCCGACGATAAAACCAACTATAGTAATAACAAGTGACAGAATCCGAATCCATCGAGCGTATTTATTTGTATAGCGTTTGAACAATATTTTCAGCTCCAAAGTGTCCGAATTTGTGGAAAGGAGAAATCCTCAACAATTGGTTAAGAAAACAGAGTAGTGCAGTAATTATCACTCTCACCATTACATTAATCTCAAGTCAGTGGCATCCACTTTTTATCTTTTCCGTCATCGTATGTAGGCTTTCTAACAAAAGGTTTACCAAGATCCGCAGGCTCCCAAACGAATAAAGTTTCTTTGGGCCTCTTGCAGTAATAAGTTGTTTGCGCCTCCATCTGAATCTGGGTCCATAAATGGAAAGGAACCATCCTCCCAGAAGCAAATGGAACAGATATCGAATTCTCCCAACAGTAAAAAATCTATCTTGCCATAATGAGCAATCCATAAGAAAAAAAGATCCATACGATCAAGAATGATCCAAAGACAGCATTCCGCCTATAATCCTTATTGTTGACAATTTTCTTCATAATAAATGTAAAGTTAACAAAGAACAAAATAGCCAGAATCGGGTTAAGGTATAACGCAGTAAAAATTATGATACCCATATTTCTCACCTCATCCAAATTATACCATATACAACTGGATGGATATCAATATGTTGCAGTTTGAATCAGTATGCAGATCATGCAGACTAAGCGCTTCACGACCGAGTAAGTAACAGTAGGTACTTTTTAACTAAGAACCCTATACAATCGCAACAACATAAAACACAAACTCTCCGCAATCCCCACTATCCCAAGGCCGACAATACTTCACAGAAATCGACGTCATTCCTCGCCGCAAAGCCTGAAAGGACATCACCTGATGCCCCTCTTGCCCAATGCGATCTGGCGATGGTGGTGGAACAAAATGATTCGCATGCAACGCTAAAAAGCGAGCATCCACAGGATTAGACAAGTCCCACTGATAGCCAGTAGAGGGATTTGCCGCTAGCGTAATCGTGAACAAGTGGCCTTCCTGCACATGTAGTGTATACGTTGAGGTCTTGACCACGGCCATCCTTCCTCTCTTTGGATGAAGTCGATACCGATTTTCCATACCATATGAAAAAAGCTTGATAGCTGCTAACGACGAAACAGGCAGTAAAAAATTTATTATCATTTATTTCATGTGATTCAGTTCGTTTACAAGTTGTGGAATTACTTGATACATCTATCATTTAGCGAAAATATAACGATAGAAAATAGCCATTATACGTACAATGTTCCTAATTAATTTGAAACAATTAGTATGATCTGGAAAGGAATATGCAAGATGTTGGCGAATAAGTAGGGACAAAGACATATATTGTCGAAATGTCTGCGGATATTTGTAATCTTTATTACCTAGTTGGAGTTAAGGCTAGAAATATCCAGAGAGAGTAAATTTCTTTTGCTCGTGCATGTAGGTACATTTCCCAGCACTTCCATGGCGCAGAATATCTCGCGCATAGAAGAAGCTTTTTCTTTGTGTTCATACTTGCTAGGAAAGGGAAAGGAAAATTGATGGAGAGCATTGCAGAATTATTTAAGAAAAAAGAGTACTACCACGCATTTCAGCCAATATGTCAACTTCCTGAGAAAAGTAGGATAGGGTATGAGGTATTACTTCGCAGTAAAGCGGGGATCCATCCAGAGACTTTGTTTTCTTTGGCGAAGGAAAACAAAATGCTGCCAGAGCTTGACACCCATTCCCTGCATTATGCGCTCTTGACTTTTTTTCATTCGTCGATTGAACACAAAAACGAGCTTATATTTGTGAATATTTTTCCTTCTACCATAATAGAAGACACATTCCCTGGCTTCATTCAAAAGATCGCTCGTTCCTTCCGTCCCTTTTTAAACCAAATCGTATTGGAGATCAACGAATCGATTATGGAAGGAGAATGCTGGAGCGAACCCATTTTTACACGGCGCATAGCTGAATTGAAAAAGTTGGGGTTCCTAATTGCGTTGGATGATGTCGGAGATGGCGCAAACATATTCAGTAAAATTGAAGATATTTCGCCTGATTACATCAAGATTGATCGCTTTTTTTCGCAAGAGCTCTCGAGTTCATTAGAAAAGCAAAAGACTATAAAGCTGTTTGTTGATTTTTGCAAAGATGCACCTCAACTCATTCTCGAAGGAGTTGAAGAAGAAGAGGATTTTGCTTGTGCTTCTTTATTGGGCGTTGCAATCGGCCAGGGATACTTGTTTGGTAAACCAGGCAGTTTGCCGGACGAATAAGAGGGCAATGCAGAATTGGAGGAATTTTTATGGCTAGTGATAACAACGTATATTCACGGAAGGCAACGCTTTCCTTAAAAATATCCGAGTTTGAAGTCCCTCCGATGCAGGATCTGTTGATCATCGGACGGAAAGCACCAATTGGTCCTGAGGCTGTAAGGAGAATGGCGGATGCTCTTTCACCAGAACAGTTTACTTTGCTGAAAATGGATCATCCGAAGATTGAGGCGGTTTTGTTAAGAAATACCCTTTTGCAAATGATTGATGAAAAATTGTTGATGAAAATCATTCTGGAAGAGGCAGAGCGTATGATTAGCGACTCCATGGTTCTGCGATCTGAGTTGAAAATAGCATTGTCTGTTCAACGAGAGGTGGATCTCTTATGAACATCTCCGACATCATGACGACGACGATTTGTACCATCACCTCTGACAAAAGTGTCTCTTATGCGGCGGAGCGAATGAACGAATCTCAAGTTGATTCGTTAGTTGTCATGGATCACGGAGAGGTACTGGGAATGGTAACGACGAGAGATGTTTTGTCAGCTCATCCAAACCGAATCGTTGCCGACGCCATGAGTAGTCAGCCGTTCTATCTGTCAGCCAATCACAATGTTTGGGAGGCCTATCACGCGCTTCATCAAGAACAAAATGGGCTTGCTTTGGTCAAACAAGAGGATCAACTGATCGGATTCATCACAAAAGAAATCGTAGAGATGAAAATAGCAGAATATCGAGACCCATTATCGGGTTTGTATCGCGCTCCATACATCCAATTTATTGGGGAAAACTTTTTAAAGGAGCGAAAACCTTTCCATTTGCTTTTTATCGATTTGAACGACTTTGGCCGAATTAATAAGCTGCATGGACATCCATTCGGGGATGATGTCATTCGCACCTATTCTTCGGTTCTCTCTTCTTTGGCTGAAGAACAGGGGGATTATTTATGTCGTTATGCAGGGGACGAGTTTGTTTTGATCTCTACGATTTCCGATGAACAGATTCAGGAATACATTGCGCTCATTACACGTCCAACAAACGTTCTGGATATCTTCGTATCTGCAGCTGTTGGTCATGTGAACGGGTACCAAACACCAGACTTCTTCGCCAGATCTTGGCGGGAATTAATCGCTGAAGCAAGTTTAGGCTCCTCTGCTGCCAAATTATCCAAAAACCTTACTTCCACGGTGGGATAGGAAAAGTATAGTTTGCCAGCAATGCGCATACACTTTTGGACAGGCTCAGATCTTTCTTTGCAACCGATTATTTTATGGTACGTAATACATATTGTGAATAGATCAATATGGGAGGCAATGACATGATTGTAACTACTACCAGCATGATCCAAGGAAAAGAAGTGGAGGAGTATCTGGATATCGTCAGTGGAGAGGTAATCATGGGTGCAAACGTAGTCCGTGACTTTCTTGCAGGGATTACAGACATCATCGGAGGCAGAAGTGGCTCGTATGAGAGCAAGCTCTCAGAAGGTCGTGAACTGGCCTTGCGTGAAATGAAAGAAAAAGCACGGGTATTAGGTGCAAATGCAGTAATTGGGGTTGATCTCGACTTCGAAACATTGCGAGAAGGTATGATGATGGTTATTGCCACAGGCACAGCTGTCCGTGTGAAGTAAGCCGGTAAACACCCGGCTTTCTTTTTTTACCGAAAGCGGTTCTGATACATAGAATGCAAGGAGAAGTGAGCATGCAAGTACAAAAAACCCTTCAGGATTTATCAGATAGAATAAACGCCCAACCACAAGGGATCGCTGGATTACATGCGGTTTATCATTTTGTCCTAAGTGGAGAAGAAGGGGGCACCTACGAGATTGTTTTTGCCGATAATCAAGCGGACTACAAGCTGGGTGTGACAAGGGAAGCAGGCTGCAAGCTGGAGTTGTCTGACAAAGATTTTATTAAGCTCGTAGAGGGACGCTTGAATCCCACCGTTGCTTTTGTAACGGGGAAGCTGAAAATTAGCGGAGAAATGGGACTTTCGTTTAAATTGCAAACAATCTTACATCACTATCAATCACAAAAATAACGAAAAAACTAGTCAATTCTTAAAAGGTTGCGTTAAAATATGACCAAACAATGACACCTACTCTAACATAAAACGAGGGGAAACATGCGCCATATTTGTTCATTGATTGCGATGGTAAGCCAACTGGAAGAACAATCTGTGCGTTTTGATTTTTATCAAGAAATCAGACGACCCAAGCCAGAACGTCAGTTATTAAAGCATCATGCACAATTACCGCGTCATTATTTCGATTATTTAATTCATTCAGGAGTATTGGAAGTGGAAACAGATGCCCCTTATCAGCCGGGGAAGATCATGCCTGCTTCCATCGGTATGAACATACGCTCGCTCGGTGGAAATGTATTGTTTGACATGTGCTTTGCTCCTCAAACATATAAATTGTGGCAAAACACAGATGCAAGCATAGAAGACCTTTCCCTGCCTGCTGATATATTTGAAGAATACGTCTATCGCTTAGGAGCCATCAGTCGCTTTCGCTATTTAGGCCGAATCGATGATCCCGTAACAGCAACAAAACTTGGTGAGAACGACATGATTGAATTCAAACGCGACTTTCTGTATTCGAAGACGGGAATTATTAAGTCTATTGTGGCGTTTGCGAATTCAAACAACGGGAATTTATTTTTAGGTATTACAGATGAGGGGACAGTGTGCGGGATTGACCATGAGATCGAACAGTACGGAGACCCGGACAAATACATTCTTGCTATTACGCAATATATCCAAGATAAGACGACACCGTTTGTGACCCCATTCCCAAAAATTTCGTTGAAAAAAATAGATGGGAAAACAGTGGTATCTATCTTTGTAGAAGCCTCATCTGATTTGATTTGTGGTTTGGACAAAAATAGTGAAAAGTATGTGGTGATTCGTACGAACAATCGCTCCGTTGTAGTGAAAGATCCTCACCAAATTGGTGAAATTTACGTGAAACGAAAGCTTGGCAGTGAGATCAGCCGTCGATTGGGACTTCTGTAGCGTTATCTTACAGGAATACACGAGGAGGGTTACTGCGTGATATCGTCTTTACGTACGTGTCTACTGGTTATGATGGTGAGTAGTTTGTTCGTCACTGGCTGTGCACAGTCAGGCAAGGTTTCTGATGACATGAAAGATCATATAGAGACAGAGCTTGGTGCGGTTGAAAAAGTAACGGTGATGTCAACGGATGGACAGGAAGTATTATTGGAGTTGCGCTCGTTTTTGCAAGAACTGTCCGGTCAGGGACAAGATTTACAAATATCATCCGAGCCTTTAAAGCAAGAAGATGTACGCTTTACACTTGTCCTCTACCGAACACAGCAGGCCCCACTTGTCGTAACAGTGGGGGAGTCGGCAAGTGAGTTTGGAGGACATACGTATCGTGGAGCGGGTGCCAGCTATTTTTATCAGTGGATAAACAAGTTAACTGGCAAAGGCGTGCTCTCACAAAAAATTCAGAGCGTGCGTTTAGCGGCAGAGGACCTTGGTCAGGCGCGCGTATTGAACGAAGCAGAAGCAGAATACATCAGGAAAGTAATGGGATCGGCAATACCAGAGGTGGACAGTCGCAGCAAGCAGTATCCACTCTACCCAAACTATCGGATGAGAATAAATTCTGCTGACAAACCGGTCGAAGTGGCCATTTTGACACCGACACTGATTGCTGTTCCCTTTGGAAGAGAAACGTTTTTCTTTCACGTAGAGGGTAGCCTCTTTTCGCGCTTAACAGAATGGATGCCGCCAAGCAATCGTAAGGAAGACAGGATCGACCAGTTATTTAAATCTACACGGATTCGCATCATAGCAAATGGCGAAATGAACATCCAAGACTCAGAGTTGGATGTCACCCAAACGACGATCGAGCAAGGAATTGCCCATCAATCCGTCCGATTGCTAAAAAATGGAGATCCTTTAAATGTTCCACCGAAAGATCCGGGGTCAAAACAATACGAACTACATTTTTTGGTGAATGATACAGAACAGAGAATTGAACTATATCAACGTTACTTTAAGTATGATCAAACTTGGTATATTCACGATGAACTCGCGGAAAATGAGTGGAAATTGTTTCAATCTCTAAGAAAATGAGGAATTTCCTCATGAAGTTTCGCATTTCTGGTCACGATAAAAAGAACATATTACTACCACTTTTGCAGTTTTTGTCGTAGAATAGTTACGTTGCACTGATAGTGGAGGCTATGACCGGAAAAAGACAGACGTCTTTGAACCGGTCTAAAAGCCTGCCGATCTTTATCTGCCATAGGAGGATGGAGAATGAACATTCATGAGTATCAAGGTAAAGAGATACTTAAGCAGTACGGTGTAAAAGTTCCTGAAGGACGCGTAGCTTTCACAGTGGAAGAAGCTGTTGAAGCAGCGAAAGAACTGGGCACCCAAGTAAACGTAGTAAAAGCGCAAATTCACGCTGGTGGCCGTGGTAAGGCTGGCGGTGTAAAGGTTGCAAAAAATCTTGATGAAGTTCGTACATATGCCAGCGAAATTCTTGGCAAAGTACTCGTTACTCATCAAACAGGACCAGAAGGTAAAGAAGTTAAGCGCCTTCTGATCGAGCAAGGCTGCGACATCAAGAAAGAATACTACGTTGGTGTAGTAGTTGACCGTGCTACTGGAAGCGTTGTAATGATGGCTTCCGAAGAGGGCGGTATGGACATCGAGGAAGTAGCAGCAAACACTCCAGAAAAAATCTTCAAAGAAGTAGTTGATCCAGTAACAGGTCTGAATGGCTTCCAAGCTCGTCGCCTGGCTTACGCAATCAACATTCCAAAAGAATTGATTAACAAGGCTGCCAAGTTCATGATGAGCTTGTACCAAGCTTTTGTTGATAAAGATGCTTCTATCGCTGAGATCAACCCACTGGTTGTAACTGGCGACGGTGAAGTAATGGCACTGGATGCGAAACTGAACTTCGACAGTAACGCTCTCTATCGTCACCCTGACATCGTAGCTCTGCGCGATCTGGATGAAGAAGATGAGAAAGAAATCGAAGCTTCCAAGTTCGATCTGTCCTACATCGCACTTGATGGTAACATCGGTTGCATGGTAAACGGTGCAGGTCTGGCGATGGCAACAATGGACATCGTGAAATTCTACGGTGGAGACCCAGCTAACTTCCTTGACGTTGGTGGCGGAGCTACTGAAGAGAAAGTAACGGAAGCGTTTAAGATTATTCTCCGTGACGAAAAAGTAAAAGGTATTTTCGTTAACATCTTCGGCGGCATCATGAAATGCGACGTTATCGCAAACGGCGTAGTGAATGCAGCAAAACAAATCAAATTGGACAAACCTCTCGTTGTACGTCTCGAAGGTACAAACGTAGATTTGGGTAAGAAAATCCTCAATGAGTCCGGTTTGAACATCGTAGCTGCAGAATCTATGGCGGATGGCGCTGAGAAAATCGTATCCTTGGTGAAGTAAGATATTTCGAGTAGATACGTTAAGAAAACATCTATCGAGGCGAACTCAAGTTTGAGCGACCGCGACTCTTCGGAAAGTTTTCATGCGCTCCGGAAATTTATAAGCACTAGCTTATAAATTCCTACACGTTAAAAAAGGTGGGAAAATTACGCGATGAGTATTCTCGTTAATAAAAATACAAAAGTAATTACGCAAGGGATTACGGGTGCAACTGGTCTGTTCCACACTCGCGGAGCCGTTGAATACGGTACACAAATGGTGGGCGGTGTAACACCTGGTAAAGGTGGAACCGAAGTTGACGGTATTCCAATTTTCAACACAGTAAAAGAAGCGGTTGAAGCAACTGGTGCAACAGCATCCGTTATCTACGTTGCTCCTCCTTTCGCTGCTGATGCCATCATGGAAGCAGTTGACGCTGAACTGGATCTGGTAATCTGCATCACAGAAGGTATCCCAGTTCTGGACATGGTAAAAGTTAAGCGCTACATGGAAGGCAAGAAAACCCTTCTGGTAGGTCCTAACTGCCCTGGCGTAATTACTCCAGGTGAGTGCAAAATCGGTATCATGCCTGGTTACATCCACGTTCCAGGTAAAGTGGGTATCGTATCCCGCTCCGGTACCTTGACTTATGAAGCAGTTCACCAAACTTCTACTCGCGGCCTGGGTCAATCCACGGCTGTAGGTATCGGTGGAGACCCAGTAAAAGGTATGGAGTTCATCGATGTACTGAAAATGTTCAACGAAGATCCAGACACAGAAGCAGTTATCATGCTGGGTGAAATCGGTGGTACTGCGGAAGAAGAAGCAGCAGAGTGGATCGCTGCTAACATGAAAAAACCAGTTGTAGGTTTCATCGGGGGACAAACTGCTCCTGAAGGAAAACGTATGGGCCACGCTGGTGCGATCATCTCTGGCGGTAAAGGTACAGCAGCTGAGAAAATCGCAAAGCTCGAAGAATGCGGTATTCGCGTAGCGAAAACACCTGCAGTCATCGGTGAAACACTTGTTGAATTGCTGAAAGAGCGCGGTATGCTCGAGAAAGTAATGGGCAAGTAAGCAAATAAGACAGAAGTGGGCAGGCTCAGGCTTGTCCACTTTTTTATTTTTGAACCAGCCTCTTTCTTTCGATAGAATAGCTTTCAAAGCCGTCCGTTATGACAAGTCTGATCGGGATGAAGGAGGATTTCGGAATGGGAAAGGCGAAGCTCGACGAGAGAGACTGGCTGTATGTGTTAACGATGATATCGGGTTTGGGAAGAAAGAAAATCCGTGAAATTTTTGAAATCACAGGTTCTTTTCAGGTTGCCATTGAAAATTGGCATGAACTGGCACATGGGCTCAGATTGACTTCCTTGATAACTGGTCAGGTTGACAAGCAAAGCAATGAAGCTACGGCTATGGCACTATTGGAAAAGCGTGAAGAAGAGGGAACGCGCTTCTTATGTCCTTTTGACGATGCTTATCCTGTATCACTCCGCAATATCCCCGATTCTCCATGGACGTTGTTTTATCGTGGCGATCACACATTATTAGAAAAGTTGTCCATTGGCGTCGTTGGTTCGCGCAAACCGACACCATATGGAAGAGCGAGCTGTAGCTTTTTTGTCCGAGAGCTGGTGCAAGCAGGTCTTGTCATCGTCTCGGGGGTAGCGTATGGAATTGATGCGGAAGCTCACCAAGCTACCTTGAAAGCAGGCGGTAAGACCATTGGTGTGCTCGGTTGCGGAATGAATCACGTTTATCCTACTCGGCATCGAGAACTTTATCGTGAAATTGAATCTTTTGGCCTACTTCTCAGCGAATATCCTCCTCATATTCCACCTGTTTCTGGATTATTTCCAGAGCGAAATCGTATCATAAGTGGACTTTCTAGCGGTGTATTAGTGGTGGAAGCAGCAGAAAAAAGCGGATCTTTGATAACGGCAGACTGTGCACTTGAGCAGGGCAAGGAAGTTTTTGCGATTCCTGGTCCGATTTTTTCATTGATGAGTGCGGGACCGCATAACTTGATCAAACAAGGTGCAAAGTTAGTAACGTGCAGTAGCGATATATGGGAGGAAATCAAACATCATCTTCCAGAAGCTGAGCAGAAGCAGCAGTTCGAAAAAAGTAATGCAAACGATGTAATGCCCTTATCTAATGAAGAAAAAGCGATTGTGGAAGCCGTAACATATGACGGGATTCATCTGGATGAGTTAATGAGTAGCTTAGAAAAAGACCAACGCAGGATGCTACATCAGCTGGTCATTCGTTTGGAAGCAAAAGGGGCCATCGTAGCACTTCCGGGAGGTTATTTTGCTCGTCGCTAGCATTTTTTCCAGATATTTGGCAAAGTCTAGACGTACAAGTGTTTGACAAACGGGATGAGGGTATTTAATAATAGGGAAGATTCCTTACTAAAAGGGGAGGAAAAAAATGGCTGATACGCTAGTAATCGTAGAATCCCCTACGAAGGCCAAAACCATTGGAAAATACCTGGGTAGTAAATATATCGTGAAAGCGTCTATTGGGCATGTACGCGATTTGCCGAAAAGCCAAATGGGTGTAGACGTCACGCGTAATTTTGAACCCAAATACATAACCATTCGCGGCAAAGGCGATGTATTGAAGGGCTTAAAAGATGCCGCTAAAAAAGTAAAAAAAGTATATCTCGCAGCCGACCCGGATCGCGAAGGGGAGGCAATTGCTTGGCATTTGGCACAATACTTGGGGCTCGATTTGAATCAGCCGCTTCGTGTGGTATTTAATGAGATTACCAAAGATGCGATCAAAGAAGCGTTCAAGCATCCACGACACATAAACATGGACTTGGTAAATGCTCAGCAGGCACGTCGTATTCTCGACAGGCTCGTTGGCTACAATATTAGTCCAATTCTATGGAAAAAGGTTCGGAAAGGCTTGAGTGCTGGACGTGTTCAATCGGTTGCGGTAAAGCTTATCATGGATCGCGAGCGGGAGATCCAGGAATTTATCCCGGAAGAGTATTGGACAATTGCGAGCACATTGATCAGCGACGGTAAAGAAATTAACGCGAAGTTCTATGGTTATGGCGATGAAAAGGTGGAGCTCCATTCGGAAGATGATGTAGCAGCGGTATTAAAACGAATGAAGAACAAGCCATATGTGGTACAAAAGGTAACCAAGCGTGAGCGCAAGCGCAATCCTGCACCTCCTTTTATAACGAGTTCTTTACAACAAGAGGCAGCGCGTAAGCTGAATTTCCGCACTTCTAAGACCATGCGAATTGCTCAAGAGCTCTATGAGGGGATCGACGTTGGCAATAAAGAAGGCGCAGTTGGTTTGATTACCTATATGCGTACAGACTCTACTCGCCTATCTGTAACTGCACAGAATGAAGCAAAAGAATACATACTTGAGAAATATGGTCCAGACTATGTGTTATCTGAGCCACGCAATCAGGCGAAAAACGAAAATGCTCAAGATGCTCACGAAGCGATTCGTCCAACAGGTGTGATGCGTACACCAGAAGAAATCAAGGAATACTTGTCGAGAGATCAGTTGCGCTTGTATCGATTAATCTGGGAGCGTTTCCTTGCCAGTCAAATGTCATCTGCTGTTCTTGATACGATGAGCGTAGATATTGACGCAGGTGGAGTTACCTTCAGAGCAACAGGATCAAAAGTGAAGTTCCCTGGATTTATGAAGGTATATATTGAAGGAAACGATGATGGCACAGAAGAAGAAAGCTTCCTTCCACCTATTGAAGAAGGCCAAATCCTTGAACAAAAAGAAATCGAGCCGAGTCAGCACTTTACACAGCCACCGCCTCGATTCTCCGAAGCCCGCATGCTTAAAACGATGGAAGAGATGGGAATTGGACGTCCGTCTACCTATGCGCCTACATTAGAAACCATTCAAAAACGGGGCTATGTGGCGTTAGAGGAGAAGCGATTTGTCCCGACTGAGTTGGGCGAGATTGTGATCACGCTTGTCGAGGAGTTTTTCCCGGAGATCCTCAACGTAGAATTCACAGCGCATATGGAATCGGGCTTGGATAACGTCGAAGCAGGAACCACCAATTGGGTGCAGGTGCTGGACGATTTTTATCAAGACTTTGCAAAGCGTGTTGTTGTTGCAGAAGAAGAAATGAAAGAAGTAGAGCTGAAAGTCGAAGAATCAGATGAATCATGCGAGCTTTGCGGCCGTGTGATGGTATATAAGCTTGGTCGATTCGGCAAGTTTTTAGCCTGTTCCGGATTCCCAGATTGCCGTAATACGAAGCCGATTGTAAAAGAAATCGGCGTAAAGTGTCCGCAGTGTGAAACCGGAGAGATTATCGAACGTAAATCTAAGAAGAGTCGTATTTTTTACGGATGCAATCAATATCCGGAGTGCGATTTTGTATCGTGGGACAAACCGATTGCCAGACCTTGTCCCAAATGCTCCAGCATGCTCGTAGAGAAAAAGCGCAAGAAGCAAGGAGTTAGCATTGTTTGCACCAAGTGTGATTATCAAGAAGAAGCAGACTCCTAAGCAGCTTGATTCGATTTTGTAGTTTGGAGGATTAACAGCATGTCACAACCAACAATTACAGTAGTGGGCGCTGGTCTCGCTGGTAGTGAGGCAGCATGGCAAATCGCGCAGGCGGGTGTAAAAGTAAAGCTGTATGAAATGAGACCGAAGACACAAACGCCTGCACACCATACCGATAAATTTGCAGAGTTGGTATGCAGTAATTCATTGCGTGCTAACACGTTGACAAATGCAGTGGGTGTATTAAAAGAAGAAATGCGTCGACTGAACTCTGTCATCATCGATGCGGCAGATCGTTGCGCGGTTCCGGCTGGAGGCGCGCTTGCCGTAGACAGACACGAGTTCGCGGCTCATGTTACGGATGCAGTTCGTAATCATCCATTGGTGGAGGTTATTTCGGATGAGATTACCCAAATTCCTGATGGGATTGTCGTAATTGCGACGGGTCCACTTACTTCTCCCGCTTTGTCTACCAAGTTAAAAGAGCTGACGGGTGAAGAATATCTATACTTCTATGATGCAGCCGCGCCCATTATCGAGAAAGACTCGATTGATATGAACAAGGTATTCGTTGCTTCCAGATATGATAAAGGTGAAGCAGCCTACCTGAACTGCCCGATGACAGAAGAGGAGTTCAATCGCTTCTATGATGCGCTGATCTCTGCGGAAACAGTTCCATTGAAGGAATTTGAAAAGGAAATCTTCTTCGAAGGCTGCATGCCGATTGAAGTATTGGCAAAGCGTGGTCACAAAACCATGACATTTGGTCCCATGAAGCCAGTAGGCCTAGTTGATCCGCGGACAGGTAAAAAGTCTTACGCGGTTGTACAGCTTCGTCAGGACAATAGTGCTGCGACGTTGTATAACATCGTAGGTTTCCAGACTCATTTGAAATGGCCGGATCAAAAAAGAGTCTTTTCACTTATTCCTGGGTTGGAAAACTGCGAAATCGTCCGTTATGGTGTGATGCACCGCAACACCTTTATCAATTCGCCAAAACTGCTGAAGCCTACGTACCAGTATAAAGATCGGGAAACTCTTTTCTTTGCTGGTCAAATGACTGGAGTAGAAGGATATGTAGAGTCAGCGGCATCTGGCTTGCTTGCAGGGATAAATGCAGCCCGACTCGCAAAAGGGGAAGAATTGATCGAGCTTCCGCCAGAAACAATTATGGGCAGTATGGCTCGTTATATTACAACGGCAGATCCAAAGCATTTCCAACCAATGAACGCAAATTTCGGGTTGGTACCGGAATGGCCAGAAAGAATCCGAGACAAGCGTTTGAAAAATGAAAAGCTCGCTGAGCGGGCGCTAGATACAATTCAGAATTTTACACAAGAACGACACAATTAACATTGATATCCGATTTTCGTCTGTGTTACTATATAGGTGCTTCGAGGAGGGTGCATCCCGTATGGACATTTCGCAACAAAATTCTGCGGATATTGAGATGTTTACCCGCTATTTGCGAGTTGAAAAAAACGCCTCTCCTCATACGGTGAAGCAGTATGTGGCAGATATCAGCGAATTTGTCTCCTTTATGGAACAGCACCAAATCACCGTATTTGCTGCTGTTTCTTATTTGCATGGTCGCTCCTTTCTCGCGCAATTGGCTGGCAGGGGGCTTTCCCGGCGAAGTATTGCCCGCAAGCTATCCAGTTTGCGTAGCTTGTACCGATTTCTGTTGCGTGAAGGTCAACTGGAACAGAATCCATTTCAATTAGTCTCCACTCCCAAAATGGAGAAGAAACTTCCTTCCTTTTTATATCCGCAAGAAGTTCAAGCTTTTTTCGATCTGCCTGATACCACCACTCCATTGGGAATTCGTGATCGGCTGATTTTTGAACTGTTGTATGCAAGCGGCATGCGTGTTACGGAGCTTACCACTTTATCTGTGAATGATGTGAATCCGAGCATGGGAGTCGCCTTGGTTTATGGAAAAGGAGCGAAAGAACGGTATGTGCCGGTTGGTAGTTATGCCTGCGACGTTCTTCGGCAATACCTAGAATATGGAAGAGAAAAACTGTTGGCTGGAAAAGTAGAACACGGCAATTTGCTGGTTAACTATCGGGGAGAACCGTTATCCGACCGCAGTGTTCGTCGGATTGTAGACAAATACGTAGATACGTACGCTCTTCAATTGCGGGTTTCACCACATACCTTTCGTCATACGTTTGCGACCCATATGTTGAACGGCGGAGCTGATCTGCGTACCGTGCAAGAATTACTGGGACACGTCAATGTTTCGACGACACAGGTGTACACCCATGTGACCAAAGAGCGACTTCGGCATGTATATGACACCGCTCACCCACGAGCAAACCCGGGCAATACAGGTTCCGCCAATCGGACATAACGGGAGGAATCAGTGATGGAACAGTTTCACGCAACAACCATATTTGCTGTACAGCACAATGGGTCTGTAGCGATGGCCGGAGATGGTCAGGTTACTTTTGGCAACAGCATGGTAATGAAGCACGGTGCCAAAAAAGTAAGACGTCTATATCGCGGCGAAGTTTTAGCAGGATTCGCTGGCTCTGTTGCTGATGCTATTACGCTTTTTGAGAAGTTTGAAGGAAAGCTGGAGGAGTATCACGGCAATCTGCAGCGTGCTGCTGTAGAGCTGGCGAAAGAGTGGCGCATGGATAAAATTTTGCGTCGTTTGGAAGCAATGATGATTGTTGCCAATAAGGAGCATTTGTTGCTTATCTCCGGAAATGGCGAAATCATTGAGCCTGATGATGGGATTCTTGCAATTGGTTCTGGCGGTAGCTTTGCCCTTGCAGCAGGTCGTGCATTGAAGACATATGCGCCTCATCTCGGCGCACGTGAAATTGCGGAAGCATCGCTTCGTACCGCTGCTGAAATTTGCGTGTTCACAAACAACAATCTTGTTGTGGATGAGTTGAATTGAGCGAAAGGGAGGAACCTACTGTGCTGAATCTTGAGCAATTAACCCCGCGTAAGATCGTAGAGCATTTGGATAAATACATTGTCGGGCAGGCACAAGCCAAGAAAGCCATTGCTGTAGCGCTTCGCAACCGCTATCGTCGCAGTCGTTTGCCAGAGCAAATGATTGAAGAGGTTGTTCCAAAAAACATCTTGATGATCGGACCTACTGGTGTTGGAAAAACGGAAATTGCACGTCGGATTGCCAAACTGACAGGTGCTCCTTTTATTAAAGTAGAAGCAACGAAGTTTACGGAAGTCGGTTATGTAGGACGAGATGTGGAATCGATGGTCCGTGATCTGGTGGAAGCTTCTATCCGTACGGTCAAACAGGAAAAAGTAGAGTCGGTGAAAGAGAAAGCCGAGAAGCTTGCGAATGAAGCGATTGTGAACGTACTCGTTCCATCCCGCAAGCAGTCGAACTCGTTCAAAAATCCGTTGGAGATGTTCTTCGGTGGACAGCAGCAACAGCAGCAGGATACCTCTGATCAAGAAGAAGTGTCGATCCAGCAGCAACGTAGACAAATCATGTGGCAATTGACGAATGGCCAGTTAGAAGAGCAAATGATTGAGATTGAAGTCGAAGATCAATCACCTTCGATGTTTGACATGTTCCAGGTTCCGGGTACAGAACAAATGGGGATGCAAATGCAGGATATGCTCGGTAGCCTGATGCCTAAGCGGATGAAGAAACGAAAATTGCGAATAAAAGATGCGCGAAAGGTATTAATTCAGCAGGAAGCGCAAAAACTGGTGGATATGGACGAAGTTACGCAGGAGTCTATTCGTCGAGCTGAACAACACGGTATTATCTTCATTGACGAAATTGACAAGATTGCGGGTAAGGATGGGCGTGGCCCGGATGTATCCCGTGAAGGGGTCCAGCGTGATATTTTACCGATTGTGGAAGGCTCAACTGTCATGACCAAGTATGGTCCTGTCAAAACAGATTATGTTCTGTTTATCGCAGCTGGTGCTTTTCACATGGCTAAGCCATCAGATTTAATTCCTGAATTACAAGGCCGTTTTCCGATTCGGGTGGAGCTGACTAGCTTGCGCGTTGAAGATTTTGTCCGGATTTTGACTGAGCCTAAAAACGCGTTGCTTAAGCAGTACGTGGCCCTCTTGGAAACAGAAGGTGTGCGTGTTGAATTTACACCAGAAGCCATTCAGGAACTCGCTCGTCTCGCTGCTGAGGTCAATCAGAGCACAGATAACATTGGTGCTAGACGATTGCACACCATATTGGAGAAGCTACTGGAGGATCTCTCTTTTGAAGCCCCAGAAATCCACCTAGAAGTTGTACAGATTACCCCCGATTATGTCCAACAGAAATTAGGTACAATCGCGGGGAACAAAGACTTGAGTCAATATATTTTATAAACATTGGATAGGCAGCACATATAATTAGGAGGAAATACAGATGGATCTACTGTCAAAAACAAGAAGAATTAATCGCATGTTGCAAAAATCCGCGGGTCATGCCGTGAACTTCAATGAAATGTCCCAAGTTTTGAGTGACGTTATTGAAGCAAACACTTATGTTGTAAGCCGTAAAGGAAAACTTCTCGGCTATGCGATTCATCAAGAGATGGATAACAGCCGTATGCGCAAAATGCTGGAAGAGCGCCGTTTTCCAGAAGAGTACAGCATGGGGTTACTGAAAGTAGATGAAACATCTGCGAACCTGGATGTAGATAGCCCATACACCATTTTCCCAGTAGAAATGAAAGAAGTATTCCGCACAGGTTGGACGACGCTTGTTCCAATTATGGGTGGAGGAGATCGTCTCGGTACGCTGATTTTGGGTCGCATTAACGATCAATTTGTCGATGACGACCTGATCCTCGCAGAAGTAGGGGCAACTGTAGTAGGTATGGAAATCTTGCGCGAGCGTTCTGAAGCAATTGAAGAAGAAGCGCGCAGCAAAGCGGTTGTGCAAATGGCGATTGGTTCCCTCTCTTATAGTGAGTTGGAAGCAGTTGAACATATCTTTGAAGAACTCGAAGGAAAAGAAGGCTTGCTCGTAGCCTCCAAAATCGCCGATCGCGTAGGAATTACTCGCTCTGTAATTGTAAACGCACTGCGTAAGCTGGAGAGTGCGGGTGTTATCGAATCCCGTTCTTTGGGAATGAAAGGTACCTTCATTAAAGTGCTGAATGAAAAGCTGTTGCCTGAACTGGAGAAGCTCAAAACCTCGTAATGTACCTTGTTAAAAGTTACACGAAAGTAAACAAAAGGTGTAGCAACTCATGTTGCTGCACCTTTCTTCATGGGACTTTAGTCCTAGTTTTTTCAAAAAACGACACATTATTACCATAAATTATATATTGATTTTTTATGCATGCCTCGACTTCTGCGATGGTTTGAATATGGTTTCCTTGTAAAATGCAGTAAAAAAACAGGAAAGATAAGGGATTTAGTCCCATTGAATCATTTTGAAAAACGTCATGAAAAGGGGCTTTTTTGTCCAAATTGATTTTGCTATGATTGAATCGTATTAGGGTGTCGAAAATACAGGAAATATAGGTGGTTTTAGGGAAAAGAATTGACTCATATTGGGGGAGAAGGAAAAATGCTGGATAGTTATCATCTGCAGGTCCTGGAGAGATCACTCGACGCTGCAACATTGCGACATAGAACGATCGCAAACAACCTTGCCAACATAGACACCCCTCAATTCAAAAGTCAACAAGTCATCTTTGAGAGTTTTTTGCAAGATGAGTTGAACGCAAGAGCGGGAAATGGCAAGTTAGAAGCGTATCGGACCAATCAACGACACCTCCCGTTTGGAAATGTAGGGGGCGTTGCAGTACCACAGGTTGTGTCCAATCCGAATAACTTCATTCAGAACAGTGGCAATGATGTTGACTTGGAAACAGAAACAACAGAATTGGCCAAAAACCAAATTTGGTACAGCGGATTAACACAATTGACAGCAGGACATTTTCAAAAACTACGAAGTGTAATTGAGGGTGGAGGTAAATAAAGATGAGCTTGTTTCAGGGAATTAACACAAGTGCTTCTGCCTTAACAGCTAACCGCTTGCGATTGGATACGATTGCTTCCAACATTGCAAATGCGGAAACCACTCGAGCAAGCTTCGTAGATGGCGCCTGGCAGCCATATCGGAGGAAAATGGTGGAGTTGTCACCTCAAACAAATGGAACATTTGATAACTTCCTGCAAGCAGCCGTGGGGACGGTCACAGGAAGTCGAGGTGGACAAGGTGTGAAGGTCACAGCGATTCAAGAAGACAATACACCGTTTAAACGAGTATTTGATCCATCTCATCCAGATGCAGACCAAGACGGATATCTCTTGATGCCGAATGTCGACCCGATGAAAGAGATGGTGGACATGATCTCTGCATCAAGATCATACGAAGCCAACGTGACAGCATTGAACGCTTCCAAATCGATGATGCTAAAAGCATTGGAAATCAAGTAAAGCGGGTGACAGTAAGGAATGGAAATGAGTGCAATCTCCCAACTAACGCCAATTCGTACACCGAGTGTGAACAAGCCAACCCCAGCTGAAGTTTCCCAAGAATTCTCATCGTTTCTATCGGATGCCATGAATAAAGTGAATCAGGCGCAAGTAGAATCGTCGAATCTTGCCGACAGGTTTGCAGCGGGAGAAATCACCGACTTGCACCAATTGACTGTTGCAGGTCAAAAAGCTACCGTGATGCTACAGATGACTATGCAGGTCAGGAACAAGATGATTGAGTCTTATCAAGAAATCATGCGCATGTCGATTTGATCGTTGTTGGTATCCTTTGAGAGGTGAAACATGAACGAACGTTTAGCAGTATACAAAGACCAGATTACGTCAAAATGGAACCAATTTTCCAAGAAACAAAAATGGATGATTCTCGGTATTTCGCTCTTCCTCTTGATTTCTCTTGGTCTATACATATACATCGCTTCTCAGCCGGTGTACAAACCACTCTACAACCAAAAATTGAGTGAACAAGAAATCGGGACTATCAAGCAAGAGTTGGAAGCTTCACAAATCCCATATCGTATCACGGGGAATGGTACAAGTATCGAGGTTCCAGAAAAAATGGCACAAGATGTCATTGTCGATTTGGCTGCACAAGGTATTCCGAGTCAAGCAGGAATTAATGCGGAAATTTTCTCCAGTACCCTCGGAGTTACAGATCGTCAATTTGATGTCATGAAGAAAGAGGCTTTACAACAAGAGCTGCGGAAGATGCTGGAACGTGTAAAAGGCGTACGCTCCGCACAAGTAATGATTACATTGCCGCAGGAAAGCGTTTGGGTGACGGAGACTCCGGATACAGCGACGGCTTCCGTTATCGTCGATGTTGAACCTGGAACAACGCTTGATCAAAAGCAAATTAACTCGCTTTATCTGCTTGTTTCCCGAAGCGTTCCGAAATTGCCAATGGAAGCGATTGCGATTACAGACCAGTATTCCAATCCGCTTGAACGTTCCGAAGGCAATGAAAACGAAGGCACATTGAGTAGCTTTAAGCAACAGGAAACAATCAAAGCAGATGTTGAAAAGAAAATTCAACAAAACCTGTACAACTTGTTGGGTACGATCATGGGACGCGATAAAGTCATCGTCCATACGTTCATCAAAATGAACTTTGACAAAGAAAATCGCGTAGAGAACATAGTCGAGGCACCTGACAAAGAGAATAACGAAGGACTTATCATTTCTTCTCAAAAATTATCAAAAGCCTTCTCTGGACAAGGTCAACCTCCAGGGGGGATTGCAGGAACCAATAACAATGCAGTTACGAACTACCCGGGAGCTACCCCGCAAGGAAGTAACAGTCAATACGAAGAGTTGAATGATACGATTAACCGTGAAGTAAATCGCATCACACGAAATGTTACATCAAGCCCGTACAAGATCGAAGACATCACAATCAACGTGGGTGTAGAACCGCCGGATGGTGGAACGTTGGATGCGGCTACGCTTGAGAGCATCAAACAAGTGTTGCGCAATGTTGTTCGTGTCACTTTAAGTGATCAGGCTTCTGATTTAACGGATGCTGAGTTGGACAAGCATATCTCTGTACTCCCTCGTCAGTTCTCAGGAAAAGCTGAGATTGAGGATTCCAGTGCACTAAGTCCTGCTGTTCTTTGGACAGTTGGTGGTATTGCAGTCCTGGCACTTGCTGCTGTTGCCTTCCTCGTTTATCGCAGACGCAGTCAAGCGAAGCAACAACAAGAAGAAGAGGAATTGCCAGACTTGCTGACACCGTTAAACGCGGCCGAAATACCAGACTTGATTTACCAAGAAGATGGAGACCAGGTAGTGGTCAGAAAGCAACTTGAAAAATTGGCGCGAAGCAAACCAGATGAGTTTGTTGTTCTGCTTCGTACTTGGTTAGCAGAAGATTAAGGAGTGAATGGTATGGCTCGCGGCGCTAAAGAGTTGTCAGGACGACAAAAAGCAGCTATCCTCCTCATCTCACTCGGGCCGGAAGTTTCTGCCCAGGTGTTCAAGCATTTGCGTGAGGATGAGATCGAGCAACTGACATTAGAAATCGCCAATGTGCGAAAAGTGGATACGGATGAAAAAGATAAAATTTTATCTGAATTTCACCAGATAGCAGTTGCCAAGGAGGTAATTGCACAGGGCGGGATTACATACGCCAAAGAAATTTTGCAAAAAGCTTTGGGTGAGACCAAAGCGATGGATATTATCAATCGCTTGACGGCAAACCTTCAAGTTCGACCGTTTGACTTTGCTAGGAAGGCCGACCCAGGTCAAATCCTTAACTTTATCCAAAATGAGCATCCGCAGACGATAGCTTTGGTGCTTTCTTATTTGGAAGCTCAACAAGCAGCCATGATTTTGTCCGCTCTTCCGCAAGAACGTCAAGCAGAGGTTGCGAAACGTATTGCGACTATGGACAGTACTTCACCGGAAGTAATTGCTCAAGTTGAACAGGTATTGGAGCAAAAGCTCTCTGCCACTGTTACCCAAGATTACACCCAGGCAGGCGGGATCGAAGCGATCGTGGCTGTACTCAACGGTGTCGATCGTGGAACCGAACGCACGATTCTGGATTCCCTCGAAATTCAAGATCCAGAGCTGGCAGAAGAAATCAAGAAGCGTATGTTCGTCTTCGAAGATATTGCAACACTCGACAACCGTTCGATTCAGCGCGTTATCCGCGATGTGGAAAATGCCGATCTGCAACTTTCTCTCAAAGTATCCAGCGAAGAAGTTCGGGAAGTTATTTTCCGGAACATGTCCAAACGGATGGCGGATACCTTCAAAGAAGAAATGGAGTTTATGGGCCCAGTTCGCCTTCGCGACGTCGAAGAGGCACAATCTCGTATCGTTGCAATTATCCGTCGCTTAGAGGAGGCTGGTGAGATCATCATCGCCCGCGGTGGAGGAGATGATATCATTGTCTAGGATCATCAAAAGCGCCAATTATCGGCCTTCTGAGGAATCTTTTCTCCTCTCGGTAACGCCTGTACCACTTAAGACGGAAGAAGTTGCCGAAAGGTTGCAAGAAAATCAAGAAATTTTAAATCAAGCTGAGATCGAAGCGAAAACGATCATCTCAGATGCAGAAGAGACCGCGCAAAACATCTTGCAGCAAACTGCCGAGCAAGCAGAGCAACTAAGACAAGAGACGCTTGCTCAGATGGACGAATGGTGGGAACAAAAGCGTCAGGAAGCTGCGCAACTGTTCCAACAAGTACAAGAGCAAGCATTGACGGAAGGGCAAGAGGCAGGATTTGAAGCGGGTAAACGTGAGGCGTACGAGGAGCAAACAGCTACACTCAGCCAAGCGAAAACCATTCTGGAACAGGCGTTTGCCGAGAAAAAACAGATTATAGCTGAAGCGGAGCCTTTCCTAGTGGAACTCAGCATGGAAATCGCAAAAAAAATCATTGGACAGGAATTGCAACAGCATCCCGAGCAGGTCCTGGAGATGACCAAAAAAGCACTCCGCCGCTCCCGTGTTCATGGCGAGATTACGGTGTGCGTCAACCATAAGAACTTCGAATATGTGCTCGAACATCGTGCTGGTTTTCTGGAATTGTTAGATGGACAAGCAGAGCTCTCCATTTATCCTGACTATACGGTACAAGATGATGGATGTGTCATCCGTACTGCTTTGGGAAGTGTCGATGCCCGCATTGATACACAAATGGAGGAGATTAAGCAGGCACTGCTTACGATTGCCAGAGGAAGTGAGGCTCCATGAGCATCCTAGATCTCTCGAAGTACAAGCACATGCTGCATAGCTTAGATCCGATGCGCGTGAATGGCAAAGTGACACAGGTTGTTGGACTCACTATTGAGTCGCAAGGGCCAGAAGTGAAATTAGGCGAGATATGCCATCTATATCCGGCTAACACAAAGGAACCGATCATCGCAGAAGTCGTTGGCTTTCGCGAAAACAAAGTGCTGTTAATGCCTTTAGGCGAATTGACCGAAATTGGTCCAGGTTGTGATGTGGTCGCGACAGGACGTTCGCTAGATGTAAAAGTTGGACCTGAAATATTGGGTTCGATCCTCGATGGACTGGGCCGACCCTATCAAGGTTCACTGCCATTTGGTCTGACGTCTTATCCTACGAACAATATGCCGCCAAATCCGATCCTTCGCCCGCGCATTCAAGAACCATTGAGTGTAGGTGTGAGAGCGATAGATGGTCTCCTTACCATTGGGAAAGGTCAGCGGGTCGGCATCTTCGCTGGATCAGGGGTTGGAAAAAGTACATTGATGGGAATGATCGCCCGAAATACTACGGCAGATATCAATGTCATTGGTCTTATTGGGGAACGTGGTCGTGAAGTCATGGAGTTTATCGAGCGCGATCTTGGGGAAGAAGGACTAAAGCGCTCTGTTGTTGTCGTAGCTACTTCCGATCAACCTGCCATGATTCGAATCAAGGGAGCAATGATTGCGACATCCATCGCGGAATATTTCCGCGATCGTGGAATGAATGTCATGCTCATGATGGACTCCGTCACCCGATTTGCCATGGCACAACGTGAGGTGGGCTTGGCAATCGGAGAACCGCCGGCTACACGTGGTTATACGCCATCAGTGTTTGCGATGCTGCCAAAGCTGATGGAGCGCGCAGGAACAGCGGATAAGGGGAGTATTACAGCCTTTTATACCGTACTGGTTGATTCTGACGACATGAACGATCCGATTGCGGATGCGGCGCGGGGGATTTTGGACGGTCACATCGTTCTTGACCGAAAAATCGCTCACAAAGGTCACTTTCCTGCCATTGATGTGATGGCGAGTGTAAGTCGTGTCATGAATGAAATCGTCGATAGTAACCATTTGGATGCTGCTCGTCAGCTGAAAAAGCATTTGGCTACGTTTCGTGAAGCAGAGGACCTCATCAATATTGGGGCGTACAAGCCAGGAAGCAACCGGGAAATCGATGCAGCCATTCGCTATCGAGATATCATTTCTGGTTTTACGGCACAAGGAACGCATGAGCCATCTACTTTGCAGGGCGCTATCCAAGCGTTGACAGCTCATTTCGGAGGAGTGAACTAACGTGCGAGTGTTCCAGTTTCATCTCCAAAAGGTTCTTGATTTAAAGGAAAAAGAAAAAGAACAAGCAGAGTGGGCTTTCGGAAAGTCGATCCAGCGTAAAAACGAAGAAGAGTGGAAGCTTTCTCAACTAACTGATCATCATGACGAGATGACGATGAAGCTCCAGGAAGTACAGATGCAGACATGCAGTGCTGCACAGCTCATTTCCATTACGCAATATCAGCAATCTGTTGCGAGATCCATTCAGAATCAGCAACGTACCTTGCATGGTTGTGAACAGGATGTGGAACGCTGTCAGTCACGATTGACGGAACGTATGAAAGAGTCCCAACTATGGCAACGCCTTCGGGAAAAGTCGCTCCACCAATTTCTGGACGACCAGAAGCAAAGAGAGCAAAAAGAATTGGATGAGATCGGTACGCAGCTCTATCTTCGCCGAAGTTACTGAGGGAGGTTCCAAATGGAAGAAATCCAAGAAGAACGGGAATACGGCAGGTGGGAATGGTTCTTTTATATGATTGTCATTCCTGCACTGTTTGCCAGCCTCCTTGGCGGTGTGCTCCTGAGCTTGCTCGGAGTAAATGTGTTAGGGAATGTTCTCCACTGGGCTAACTCCATACCGTACGTGGAAAAATTAGTCCCGGACGAATATGCGGCAACTCCCGACTCAGAAGAACAACCTGACATGGACAAACAAGTGGCAACCCTACAGCAAGATCATGCAAAAAACCAGCAGCAGATAAGCGCTTTACAAGAAGAGTCTGCAAAGAAAGACGCCACCATTGTGGCGCTTGAAAAACAGATCGATGATTTAAACAAGGCAATGGAAGATAAACGTGCTACTGAGGAAGAACGTCAGAAGCAGTTTGCAGATTTGGCGAAAGTGTATACAACCATGTCACCCAAAAATGCGGCGGCCATTATTGAAAATCTCAAGCTGGAAGAGTCAGTGACGGTTATGACCAAAATGAAACCTGCCCAGCAAGCTGACATTTTGGCAAAGATGGAACCGAAGAAAGCTGCCGATATTTCGATCTTGTTAAAAGATTCAGTAGTGAACAAAGATGATGACATTGCTGCTCTACAACAACGTGTAGATGTTCTTACAAAGGCGCTCAGCAATACGCGTGATGGGTCTGAATCGAATGAGGATCTAAAGAACACATTTACTCAGTTGCCTCCAGCGGATGCTGCCGCCATTATTCGTTCACTCATGAGTACTAACAAGGCTCAAGCCATTGCTTTAATGAAAGATTTGCCTGCGGATAAACGGGCACAAACTCTCTCAGCGATCGCCAATGACGACAAGAAAGAAAAAGACAATCTGGCGGCTCGCATCACGACAGAGTTGCTTCGAAAATAGATTGAGCAATCATCTGTTTTCGTTTCTATAAGCAACAAATCAAAAAGAGGAGGTGAACGAGATGAATGTAGCCAATTTGACTCCTGCCGTAGGATCAGCAGGATCTGTTACAGCTACACCTGTAGCAAATACGGGAGGAACTGGTTTAGGTCAAATGTTTTCCATGCAATTGATGCAGGTGTTGGATCAGGTGGGGAACGCAGAAGACACAATGGTTGCGCCAGAGGGTTTGAGTGAAGAGGAGATGCTAGCATTAGCTGAGCTCATGGCATTATTTGCTCAATTGCTTGGCTCTGGCCAAACTACGCAAGACGAATTACCGCCTGACGCCCAAGAAAAATTTGCAACTGCAATTGAACAACTTTTGGGTAAAGCGCAAGGAAATGCTGGGCAAGTGAGTGAGGACTTGAAGCAGATTCTAGCTAACCTGAAAAAAGGGGAAGCAACTCCGAACGACCTGGACAAACTGGCAGCTCTTCTCGAATCCCTGAAGAATCAAAAAGGAAATGCTGAGGAGTCAAAACGAAGTGGACTGAACTTGCGATCCGATGTGATGGCAAACATGAACACAACCCAACAGGACACGCTTAAGACGATTTCTCCACTGCGGTTGAATCAAGGTCTCTCGGCTTACAAGATAGAAGCTGGGATTCAGTCTCAGACAGTACAGTCTACCCTTCAAAGCGGCCTTTTGAATCAAGAGGGTGATGCACAAGAGGGCATGTTGAACGGAAATGGTCAGACACCGATTATTGCTTCATCTAATACGCAGACACAATCTGTACAGACCTTTCAGCAACAGTCGGTTCCGACACATCATGTGAACGCCAATCAACTGACACAGCAAGTCACTCAGCTTTTCGTGTCCAAGATGCACTTGACGCAAAATAATGGCGTACATGAGGCAAGGCTGATTCTGAATCCACAATCTTTGGGCCAAGTAGATGTCACGATTACTTCCCAAAATGGTGTGATTACAGCACAGTTCCATGCTGAAACACAGGCTGGAAAGGAAATGCTGGACAATCAGCTTCCGCAGCTTCGAGCTGCTTTGACCCAACAAGGCTTGCAGGTTGATCGCTTGGAGGTAAACCAGCAGCAGGATACAGCTTTTAACTTCCAACAGCAGCGTGAACAAGCACGACAACAGCAAGAGAATCGACAACAGCAAGAGAAAGACGAGCAAGAATTTGCTCTCGATGCCCTGGTTGACAGCAATGAATCAACAGAAGTGCTATGGAATCGATTGCGGGACACGGCTCGCGGCATTGACGACATCGTCTAGGATTGGATAGAAGGAGGAAGCGCCATGAACCATTTTCGTGTGGGGCAACCCTATTTTCCTCCGAAAACGAATCACGTCGCAAAAGCTACAACCCAAACTGCTCCGGGAAACAACACGTTATTTCAGCAGTATTTGACGGAATCGATTGGCGCTGCAACCAAATCGGAGCCACTTAGCTTTAGCCAGCATGCCGTCAATCGCTTGCAGGAGCGGGGCATTACGCTAGAAAGACAGCAGATGGAGCGTTTGGAATCCGCTGTGCAAAAAGCAGCCGCCAAAGGCGCCAGAGAGTCTCTCGTTATGATGGACAATGTGGCCTACGTCGTGAGCATCGTAAATCGGAAAATTATTACCGCCGTAGACGATGGTAGCATGAAGGACAACGTATTTACTAACATTGATAGTGCCATTTTCGTGTAGGTGGCTGTTCACTGGGCTGGACCTCCTTTTGAGGAAGCCCATTCGGTTACCGACTGACAGAGGTAGCCGCTCTAAATGAGAAGGTTAAGGAGGAAATAACTATGCTTCGCTCAATGTACTCAGGTATTTCAGGCATGCGTGGTTTTCAAACAAAACTGGACGTTATTGGTAACAATATCGCGAACGTAAACACAGTTGGCTTTAAAAAGGGTCGTGTGATGTTTCAAGATATTTTGAGCCAAAACGTTCAAGGAGCTGGTGCTCCTACAGATGGTGGTAAAGGCGGTACAAACCCGACGCAAATCGGTCTGGGTGCTTCCATTGCTTCGATTGATACGGTTTTCTCTGCTGGTAGCCCAATGACAACGAACCTGCCGACAGACCTTTCTATCGAAGGAGACGCGTTTTTCATGGTCAGTCCTGATGAAGGGGCAACCATTTATTACACGCGTGCAGGGAACTTCACTCGTGATGCCCAAGGTTTCTTGGTGAACTCCCAAGGGATGAAGTTGATGAACACTGACCCGGCTCCAATTCAAATCAACCAAGCAGATGGAATTGTTTCTTACTCCATTGGCAAAGATGGCGTAATTACGACTGTGGATGATACTGGAGCACTTGCTTCGGACAATACCATTGGCGTAATGACCTTCAACAACCCAAGTGGTTTGAAGAAGATCGGTAACAATCTCTACGAAAACACAGTGAACGCCGGTGCACGTGATGATGATCCAATGACTCCAGCTACTCCAGCAGATGCACGAATCAGCATCATCGCAGGACAACTGGAAATGTCAAACGTTGACCTTTCTGAAGAATTTACAGAAATGATCGTGGCACAACGCGGTTTCCAAGCAAACTCTAGGATCATCACGACATCTGACACAGTATTAGAAGAACTGGTGAACCTGAAACGATAATTTCGTTTAACGGAAAAGCCGGGGAAGTGTTCTAAGACTTCCCCAGCTTGATCCGGAAAGGAGCAGCCAATGATTAAGTTAACTCGGTTTAACGGCTCTACTTTTTATCTGAACATCACTCACATTGAAACTGTTGAAGCAACTCCGGATAGCGTGATCACGCTGTTCAACGACAGAAAGTACATCGTGAAGGATTCGGTGGAATCCATCGCTGAACGTGTTCAGGCTTTTTATCATAATGTTCCTCCGGCAACATCTGTACCGAAAATGCCGGGTGATTCAAATGAATAGCGGGAGGCATTAGCGATGTTTCAAAATCGATTGTTTAACATGGCTCTAATCATTATCATCGCGATATCGCTACTGGGAGTGATCTCGTTTGTTCTCTGGCAAACGTATCTCTCTCCGGCTGCGCAAACATCTTCGACGGAAGAGCAAGAAGTGAAGCCGCTCACGGCAGAGGAAATGAAAGAGTTCTCCGTTGACACTGGCGAAATTACTACGAACTTGCTAACGAATAATTACATGATTGTACGCTTTAGCATTACGGCGGACAGTGCTGATGCCAAAACAGAATTGGAGCAGCGTTTGCCGCAAGTCAATCAGGTGATTATTAAAACATTGGCGGGGTTGACACCAGAAGACATAAAAGGAACTGAAGGTGTGAACAAGCTGGAAGCAAAAATCATGAATGAAATCAGCTCCCTGATGCAAGAGGGTAAGATTGTTCAAGTAGTGACAACCAAACGCGTCTTGTCATAGGAAGCGATTATGGTATACATAGCAAGGAGGTGACGACATATGGCCGAGGTTCTCTCACAGAGTGAGATTGATGCGCTGTTGGCCGCCCTATCTTCGGGCGAAATGGATGCCAACGAGCTGAAAAAGGAAGAAACTGAGCGTAAAGTCAAAGTATATGATTTCAAACGCGCCCTGCGGTTCTCAAAAGATCAGATCCGTGGTTTAACGCGAATCCATGAAAACTACGCGAGGCTGTTGACAACTTATTTTTCAGCTCAGCTCCGTACCTTCGTGCAAATTACGGTTGCCTCCGTCGATCAATTGCCGTATGACGAATTTATACGTTCTATTCCCAAGATGACCATCTTGAACATCTTTGAAGCTCCTCCGCTGGAAGGACGAATGGTTTTGGAAGTAAATCCAAACATCGCCTATACCATGCTGGATCGACTTCTGGGAGGACAGGGGGCGATTCCGGAAAAGATGGGCGCCCTTACGGAAATTGAAACAACGGTGATGGAACGTGTATTCGGCAAAGCGCTGGATACTTTCCACGAGGCATGGAAGCAAATCATTGAACTAGATCCGTATCAAGAAGGTTTGGAGATGAATCCACAGTTCATGCAGATCGTCTCACCTAACGAGATTGTCGTGGTAATCTCCTTTAGTACCAAAATCGGCGATACAACAGGAATGATCAATCTCTGTTTGCCTCACGTGGTACTGGAGCCAATCATGACAAAGCTGTCTGGACAATACTGGTTCTCCAAACAAAAGAAAACGCGGGATGAAGAAGAGCGCCTGCGTGTAGAAGAGCGAGTAAAAGTTGCAAAATTGCCGATTGTTGCTGAAATGGGAACAGCTACGATTACAGTAGGAGATTTCCTGCAGCTACAAAAAGGTGATGTCATTCAATTGGACCAATCGATCGACAACAAGTTGAAGATTAAAGTGGGCGACCACTTAAAGTTCTTGGGTCAGCCAGGAACACATAAAGGAAGAGTCGCCGTACAGATTGATGAAGTCATAGAGGAGGGGGAGGAACAAAATGAGTAGAGATATGCTTTCTCAAGACGAGATTGACGCGCTGTTACGTGCGAACAACTTGGTTGAGGACGAAGAGGAAGCTGTGTCGGCAGTGACCCAGGATGTTGCCGATTTTCTGTCCCCGTTTGAACAGGATGCACTCGGAGAAATTGGTAATATCTCCTTTGGGAGCGCAGCTACTGCGTTATCTACTTTGTTAAGTCAAAAAGTAGATATTACAACCCCTACTGTTTCCGTAGTTAATGTGGATGAATTGGAAAGTGAATTTCCGATTCCTCACGTGGCTGTCCACGTGGAATATACAGATGGTTTCAAAGGAATTAACCTGCTAGTCATTCGCATGGAAGACGCAGCAGTTATCGCGGATCTGATGATGGGCGGAGACGGCAGACCAGCGAACACGGAAATGTCTGAGCTTCATATCAGTGCGGTACAGGAAGCAATGAATCAGATGATGGGTTCCGCCGCTACGTCCATGTCAACGATTTTCAACCAGTTCATTAATATTACGCCACCAGGCATTGATGTAATGGATCTGGCGCAAGGCAAGGGTGGAGACAGCTTCTCTGATGATGACAGTCCTCTGGTGAAAGTATCTTTCCGCTTAAAGGTAGGAGAGCAAGGCGAACTTATCGATTCCAATATTATGCAGCTTCTCCCGCTTTCCTTTGCGAAAAAGATGATTGATAGACTGGTTGGAGGTGCAGGGGATGAAGAAGCAGCAGCGGCCCTCATAGATGAGATAGAGATGCCTTCTCTGCCTGCTATGAGTTTGTCGGCTCCTTCTATCCAACCAAGTGCGCAAGAGCAACCACAGAGCCACGTACCGCCTGTAGCGCCGCCACCACAGCAACAGCCGATGTATCAGCAACCGCCGGGTTACGCACAGCCAATGGGCTACCCAGGACAGCCGCCGATGTATCCTGACGCGTATGGACAACAAATGATGCCACCTGGCTATGCTCCGTACCCAGGAATGTATCAGCAGCCTCCAATGGCTCCGCCAGCTCCACAGCATTTCGGAGGTCCAGCAGCTAGTCAGGCGAATGTAGTACCAGCACAATTTGCTCCACTTGGAGGTGCTCCTATGTATACAGGAGACATACAGAACTTAAACTTGCTTCACGATATTCCATTGCAAGTAACAGTTGAGTTAGGTCGTACGAAAAAGCTGATTAGAGAAATCCTTGACTTGTCCGCTGGATCGATTATACAGTTGGACAAGCTGGCAGGTGAGCATGTAGACATTTTGGTGAACAACAAATTAATCGCCAAGGGCGAGGTTGTCGTCATTGATGAGAACTTTGGGGTTCGTGTTACAGACATCATCAGTCAGATCGATCGTGTTCAAAAATTACAATAATCCAATCAAGAGGGAAGCATTAGGGAGGAGCTATTCATGTCTAACAAAGTTTTAATCGTAGACGATGCAGCATTCATGCGTATGATGATCAAGGAAATTCTTTCTAAAAACGGGTACAGTGTCGTAGGGGAAGCAAGTGACGGTGCACAAGCAGTTGAAAAGTATAAAGAATTGGGACCTGATCTCGTAACCATGGATATTACCATGCCAGAGATGGATGGAATTTCTGCATTGAAAGAAATTAAAAAATTAGATCCTAACGCGCGTGTGATCATGTGCTCCGCGATGGGACAACAAGCGATGGTAATCGATGCGATCCAGGCGGGCGCAAAAGACTTCATCGTAAAACCATTCCAGGCGGATCGCGTTCTTGAAGCGATCAAAAAGACAATGAGCTAATGATGATGATCCGGAATGCAGGGGCAAGACTCATTTTAGCCTTCAGTCTGATCCTGTTGCTTTTCGTCTCCTCCCTGCCGAGTACCGTTTTTGCAGAAGGTTCAGTAGCGGATGCGTACAACCAGGGAAAAGTGCCAACTAGCAATGCGCCCGCCGGCAGTGAACAGCCGGCGGCCATTCCGGGCAGCGGAACAGGAAGTATGATCGGGTATCTAGTTCAAGTCATCTTTTCGCTTGGCTTTATTGCAGTATTGATCTTTTTATTGCTCCGTTTTCTTGGTCGACGTCAAGGAGCTCAAAGTCATGGACCAATTAAAGTGATTAGTGCTACTGCGCTAGGCAATGGCAAAACACTTCAGGTGGTTATGATCGGCGAGTCATTGTACATCGTGGGAGTGGGAGAAAACGTTCAATTGCTTCGTAGGATTGAACCGGGTGAAGAGGTAGATTTGATCTTGGCAGACGCAGAGATCAAACCAATGAAAAGCCCATTCTCATTAGAATGGCTCCCGTTCGGTAAGAAAAAGCAGGCTGAAGAAGAAATCTTGTTTTCTTCTGATATGGACGGCAAAAGCTTTCAAGATCTGTTGCAGGGTCAATGGAACGACTTGAGAAATCGTCCAGACCAAACAGAACATTGGAAGAAAGAGCAAGCTCAGGACAGAGGGGACCAAAAATGAAATATTTTTTGCAGGTGCTGATGCTTGTCGCAGTGTTGCTATCCGTACCTGATATGGTCATGGCGGCGCCAGCGGGTACACCGCTTGTTCCGAGTATTGATTTGAAGATAGGCGGCGGAACAGGAACACCGCAGGAGACATCGACGGCCATTCAGCTGTTACTGATTTTGACAGTATTATCTGTAGCTCCAGCGATTTTGCTTTTAATGACCAGTTTTGCGCGAATTGTTATAGTGTTGTCTTTTGTTCGAAATGCGTTGGCAACTCAACAAATGCCACCGAACCAGGTATTGATTGCCCTTGCATTGTTTATGACTTTCTTCATTATGGCTCCGACACTCGGACAAGTAAACGAAACAGCCGTGCAGCCATTTATGCAAGGAAAGCTAACGCAACAGCAGGCATTGGACGCAGCGGTCATACCCTTTAAGGAATTTATGGCAAAGCAGACGCGTGAAAAAGATTTAGCACTCTTTCTGGAATACACAAAAGCCGAACGACCAAAATCAATCCAAGATATTCCGTTGAATGCGCTGGTACCTGCTTTTGCCATTAGTGAATTGAAGACGGCTTTTCAAATCGGCTTTATGATATTCATTCCATTTCTCGTAATTGATATGATCGTCTCCAGTATTTTGATGGGGATGGGGATGATGATGTTACCGCCGGTTATGATTTCATTGCCGTTTAAGATTTTACTGTTCATCATGGTGGACGGCTGGTATCTCATTGTGAGATCACTTTTGACCAGTTTTTAGCGACATTCCGAATGCCTCAGGAGGTAGAGCATGACACAAGAATTACTTATGCAGATTGCCCAAAGCTCTGTTTATACCATCCTGCTGATTTCGGCACCCGCACTTGGGGTCGCCTTACTGGTCGGTTTGATGGTCAGTGTCTTTCAGGCAACGACACAAATTCAGGAGCAGACACTCGCTTTTATTCCAAAGATCGTGGCCGTATTTGTCGTGATCTTGGCTGTTGGTCCATGGATGCTTCGGGTAATGCTTGATTTCACGATGGGGATCTTCGGTAACCTTCATCGTTTTGTTGGGTAGCATATGAATCTTTTTCTGATGTATCTGCCCGTATTCTTGCTTGTTTTTGTCCGAATGAGTGCCTTTTTTGTAACGGCTCCGTTCTTTTCCATTCGCGGTGTACCGAATCAGTTTAAAATCGGTCTCGCGTTTATCATTGCCGTCATCAGTTTTCAATCCTTGCCGGTACAAGGCGAGATTCCGATGGATTTGACATTTATTTTGTATGTCATGAAGGAAGCCCTTGTTGGTGTCATTCTTGGTTACATATGTGAAATGATGTTTATCGCCATTCAGGTTGCTGGTGGACTGATGGACATGCAGATGGGTCTCGCAATGGCAAACGTGATTGACCCCAAAACGGGTGCATATATCCCGGTGACAGGTAACTTCAAAAACATTCTCGCTGTCCTGTACTTTTTCAGTATTGACGGACATCACATGCTGATACGAGGTGTGATGAGCAGTTACCAGGTTATACCGGTGGACATCATGTGGGCGGCTTTCGGAAGCGAAAACGTCATGATGACAGCAGTAAAAACATTTCAAACGATGTTTACGAGTGCGTTTATGATTGCGGCACCGATCGTCGTTGCATTGTTTCTGGTTGATCTCTCTCTTGGTATTATCGCCAAATCTGTCCCGCAGTTTAATATCTTTGTGGTGGGTTTGCCCATTAAACTGCTTGCCGGCTTTTTACTGCTTATCGTGGTGATGCCTGCGTTCTTGCTGACCCTGAACGGATTGTTTGGGAACATGTTCCGGGCACTTGCAGAAATGATGAAATCGCTCGGAGGAGCACCATGAATCAATTGAGGCTTTCTTATCAAGTAGATCTTCAATTTTTTAATGGGGAAAAGACAGAAAAAGCTACGCCCAAGAAAAAGCAAGACGCACGAAAAAAAGGGCAAGTCGCGAAAAGTCAGGATCTTTCCCCCGCCCTATCTTTGACAGCATTTTTCTTTCTGTTAATGATGCTTGGTTCTACCATGCTAGGCACATTTCAAGATTTGATGCGGGAGTCATTGATTACATATACCACGTGGCAAGTAAATGAAGAAAATTTAAAAGTCATCGTGATGCAGCTCGTATTTGAAGCGATCAAAATTGTTGGACCTATCCTAGGCTTGAGTTTTCTTGTCGCATTTGCAGTGAATTACATGCAGGTAGGCTGGCTAATTAGTACAGAACCCCTTCAACTGAAACTGGAAAAGATCGATCCGATTAAAGGGGCAAAACGAATTTTTTCCTTACGCTCGCTCGTAGAGCTACTAAAATCTTTATTAAAAATAAGCGCAGGCATATATGTCGCGTACGTCATTTTGTGGAATGCAAAGGAACAAGTTGTACAGCTTTCCTTATTGTCTGTCGGAGCAGTCCTAGCGTTTACTGCCGAAGAGGTGACAAAGCTGGGAATCTATCTCGGGTTATTGCTTTTCATTCTCGCGATTCTGGACTATGCCTATCAGCGTTATGAGCATGAAAAGAATCTGCGAATGTCCAAGCAGGATCTCAAGGACGAGCATAAGCAAGCGGAAGGTGATCCGCTCATTAAAGGGAAGATTCGTGAACGGCAAAGAAGTATGGCCATTCGCCGTATGATGCAGGAGCTTCCCAAAGCGGATGTCATTATTACGAACCCGACTCACTTTGCTGTTGCCGTTCGCTATGACGCAAGTGCGATGAGTGCACCGACGGTAATCGCCAAAGGGCAAGACTATCTAGCATTAAAAATAAGGGAAGTAGCGAAAAAGCATCGTATCGTTACCATGGAAAACAAGCCCTTGGCCCGGGCTCTCTATAGTCAAGTTGAAGTTGGGCAACAAATTCCCGAAGAGATGTTTAAAGCGGTCGCGGAAGTTCTCGCGTACGTCTACAAGCTGCAAGGGAAAGTGAAATAAATGGAAGGAGGATAACCAGTGGGATTCAAATTTAAAGAAGTTGGTACGATCCTTTTTGTCATAAGCATTGTTGTCATGATGGTAATCCCACTTCCTTCAGCGCTACTTGATTTGCTGTTGATTTTGAATATCTCCCTTGCATTGACCATCTTGCTTGTGTCGATGTATACAAAAGAAACTTTGGAATTCTCGATCTTTCCGACGGTTTTGCTTATTACAACACTTTTTCGACTAGCTCTGAACGTGTCGACAACGAGAAATATTTTATCGCACGGTGAAGGCGGTAAAGTTATTGAAACGTTCGGTAGCTTTGTAGTCGGTGGTAATCAAGTCGTCGGTTTCGTCGTGTTCCTCATCTTGATCATCATTCAGTTTATCGTAATCACCAAAGGTTCTGAGCGTGTAGCTGAGGTAGCAGCACGTTTTACGCTCGACGCGATGCCTGGTAAACAGATGAGTATCGACGCGGATCTGAATGCAGGAATGATCACAGAAGCAGAAGCACGTGTCCGAAGAAAAAAGATTGAGAACGAAGCTGATTTTTATGGAGCAATGGATGGTGCCAGCAAATTCGTAAAAGGGGACGCCATCGCGGGTATTATCATTTTTATCGTAAATATTATCGGTGGTTTTATCATCGGGATGCTCATTCACGATATGAGCTTTGCCGAGTCTGCCTCTCGATTCACTACCATGTCTGTCGGTGACGCACTTGTGAGCCAGATTCCAGCGCTCTTAATTTCGACCGCAGCAGGTATTATTGTAACGCGTTCCACTTCTGGTGAAGGTCTGGGTGAAGACATCGTCAAGCAGATGTTCAGCTTTCCACGTCTTCTCTATATCGTAGCCGGATGCATGTTATTGCTGGGGCTCTTTACACCGATTGGAATTCTGCCTGTACTTCCGGTATGCGGGATAATGGCATTTGCTGCTTGGAAAATGGAGAAGAATCAAAAGATGCAAATACAAGAATCCGCCGACAAGGTGGAAGAGCAGCAGATGGAAGAAGTACGCAGTCCAGAAAGCGTCGTGAACCTGTTACAGGTCGATCCCATCGAATTCGAGTTCGGTTATGGCTTAATCCCGCTTGCCGATGTGAAGCAGGGAGGGGATCTGTTAGATCGAGTCATCATGATTCGAAGACAAATCGCACTCGAGATGGGGATCGTTGTTCCGGTCATTCGTATACGTGACAACATCCAGCTTCGACCGAATGAATATATGATCAAAATAAAAGGCAACCAGGTCGCTAAAGGGGAAATCATGCTAGATCACTATCTGGCGATGAGCCCGGGGATCGAAGATGATTCCATTGTTGGGATAGAAACCGTAGAACCTGCGTTTGGATTGCCCGCATTATGGGTAACAGAAGAGAATAAGGAGATTGCTGAGCTGTCTGGCTATACAGTTGTCGATCCACCATCTGTTGTGGCTACACATCTGACAGAGGTCATCAAGCGACATGCCCACGAATTGTTAGGTCGCCAGGAAACAAGGGCCCTGATCGACAATGTACGGGAGACAGCACCAGTTCTCGTAGACGAGCTGATTCCAAGTCTGCTCGCCATTGGGGACGTACAAAAAGTATTGCAAAAGCTGTTGCGTGAAAAAGTGTCTGTTCGAAATCTTCACGTTATCCTTGAAGCACTTGCGGATCATGCCTTGTATACAAAAGATCCAGATGTGCTGACAGAATATGTAAGACAGGCGATGGCGAGACAGATCACACTCCAATTTACGGAGCCAGGACAACCACTTCGCGTGCTTACAGCTGGAGCAGGATTGGAAAAAGCAATCTCTGAACGTGTGGAACAGTCTGAGCAAGGAAGCTATCTGGCGATGGATCCGGAAACGTCTCAGCGAATTTTCCAAAACATGTCGACTGAAGTGAGCAAAATGATCAACTCGGGTCAACAGCCGATCATTCTTTCATCACCAGCGGTTCGAATGTACTTGCGTCAATTAGTAGATCGCATGATGCCAGACGTTCCCGTTTTGTCGTACAGCGAGCTCGAACCACATGTTGAAGTGCAAAGCGTAGGGATGGTGAACATTTCGTGAGGGTAAAACGTTACATTGTCGATTCGATGCCAGAAGCAATGGAAAAAATCAGGACGGACTTAGGAATGGATGCAGTGCTTCTTAATTCCAAGCCGATCAAATCAGGTGGATTGTTCGGGATGTTTGGCAAACAACGAATCGAAGTAATCGCTGCTGTCGATGAAAAGGCATCCGAGCGAGAAAATCCCACAGTAGCAGCTGAACATCGAACCAACAACGTTTTGCCCAAATCGCAGACAGGTACGTACACGGCTGCTCAAGCGTATCGAAAACCGACTGTGACAAAAACAACGGAGAATCAACAAGTTGAATCAACAGGTAGGGAGGAGGTCGTAGCCGCGATGACACAAACCGCGGTTGCGACGCCTCCAAAAGAAGAGATCCCAGATACGAGAGCTGTACAGAAGCAAGGAGAGCGAACTGAGCAGCAAGCTCCTGGCATGACATCCCAAGAAAGAGCTTTACCCACAAGCAATCATGACGCGATTGCCACTGAAATGCGAGATATGCGTCAAATGTTTCAAAAGCTGTTGGTGCATGACTTAAGTGAACAACTTCCTCCGGCGATACAGTCTATTCGTGCAAAGTTAATGAAGCAAGAAGTGACTGAAGAGCTAACTGCGGAAATCATTCGAAAAGTAATGGAAATGTCGCAACCGGGTGAAAAGTGGACGGAGGAAGAAGCGTTTGCGGTATGCCGAACGATTATCACTTCCATGATCGAACCATATACAGCCTCTTCGCCAAAGCTGGGTAAGAATGTGCGGTATGCTTTCTTTTTCGGTCCGACAGGGGTTGGAAAAACAACGACCATTGCGAAGCTTGCAGCGAACAGCATGTTGAAGGAAAAGCGAAAAATCGGCTTTATCACGGCTGATACGTATCGAATGGCAGCAGTAGAACAATTGAAGACGTACGCAAACATTTTAAATGTCCCGCTGGAGGTTGTCTTTTCTCCGAAAGAAATGGCGGCTGCGATGGAACGCTTAAGTGATTGTGACCTCATTTTTGTAGATACGGCTGGACGAAATTTTCGCAACGATGAGTATGTGGAAGGCATTCGTGAATTGCTGGAGCATGGAAAAGACAGCGTAAACTACCTAGTACTTAGCTTGAGCTCCAAATTCAACGATATGAAAGCGATCGTCCAAAACTTTGCGGAAGTTCAAGTGAAGCAAGTCATTTTTACAAAAGCGGATGAAACGAACAGCTTTGGCACGATGTTGAATGTTTGTCAGGAGATGAATCTACAGCTCTCCTATGTAACGACAGGTCAAAATGTACCAGATGATATCGTTGTAGCTACACCCGAGCTGGTTTCAACGATGATTATGGGAGAGTAAACAGATGCGTGACCAAGCAGAGCAACTCCGTGAGCGGATGCTACAAAACAAGAAGACACGACCAACTAGACTGGTGACAGTGACGAGTGGAAAAGGTGGTGTCGGCAAGTCCAATTTTAGCTTGAATTTTGGACTTGGTTTGAGTGAGAAGGGTCATAGGGCGGTTTTGTTTGACTTGGATCTGGGTCTGGCAAATCTGGATGTATTAATGGGAATTACTCCAAAAAAGCATCTGTTTCATTTGTTAGAGCCAGATACGACTGTTTGGGACATTATCGAGCACGGGCCAGGAGGCTTGGAATTCATCGCGGGTGGTTCTGGATTTACGCAGATCATGCAGTTAGATGATGAGAAGCTAGATCGCTTATTCTCCCATCTGGACCCGCTGCAAGGCTATGCCGACACAATCATTTTTGATACGGGAGCAGGTTTTTCAAAGGAATCCATGCGATTCATGCTCTCCTCAGACGAGGTCATCCTCGTTACCACTCCCGAACCACCAGCGATAACGGATGCATATGCAGTCATCAAGATGCTACACGCACGTAATCCCGCTGTCTCCATTCGCTTGGTGATAAACAGAGCGTCATCGGAGAAAGAAGGAAAAATGACGGCGGACAAGCTTGCGATGGTTTCCAAACGCTTTCTGAATATGGATATTCAGTCACTTGGATATGTTTCGGATGATCCTTATGTTTCAAAAGCTGTTAAACTGCAGCGTCCTTTTCTACTTACATATCCACAATCGCAAGCCGCGAGAAGCATACGAAATCTGGTAGAGCGGTATTTGGATCGTCCGGATACTTCAGATGCTTCTGTCAGTGGTCTCAAAGGTTTTCTTGCGAAGTTGAGGCACTTCATACGATGAGACATAAAAGTAGGAAGGGAGCGACATTCGAATGAGTAAAATCCGCGTCCTCGTCACAGACGATTCTGCATTCATGCGTAAAGTGATTTCGGACATTTTATCTACTGATCCTGAGATTGAAGTGATTGATCGAGCCAAGAATGGTCTCGAATGTATTGAAAAATGTAAAGAACTGGCTCCGGATGTCCTCACACTCGACATTGAAATGCCGGTTATGAACGGTTTGGACGCGCTTGAAAAGCTGATGAATGAGTACCCGGTTCCGATCGTCATGTTGAGCAGTCTGACAAAAGAAGGGGCCGAAGCTACGATTCATGCGTTGGAGCTAGGTGCGTTTGACTTTGTAACGAAGCCTTCTGGTCCAATTTCTCTCGACATCCACAAAGTGGGCGATCGTCTTATCGAGCGTGTGAAGGCTGCGGCAGCATCGAAAGTACGTTTGAGAAAGCAGATGCCTCGCGTAGTCAAACCGGTATCTTCCGAATCAAAAGCTACACCTGTTGCACCGGCAGCTCCAGTAATACGTACGAAAATACCGAGCCCGCCTGCTGTGATGCGGTCACAAGTGGGCGGAAAGGCAAGACTGGTGGTTTTAGGTACTTCCACGGGTGGTCCTAAAGCATTGCAGAGTGTACTGACTGCAATTCCGGCGAACTTTCCGGCACCAATTGCCATCGTTCAGCATATGCCAGCAGGTTTCACAAAATCGTTAGCAAATCGGCTAGACTCGCTATGTCAAATTCGAGTAACCGAGGTTGTCGATGGCGAGTACCTGGAAAATGGTACAGCGTACATCGCTCCAGGAGGCTTCCATTTCGAAGTTCGTCAAGTAAATGGGAGACTACAGGCCTATTTACACCAAGAGGAGCCACGAGGCGGTCACAGACCGTCTGTCGATATCCTGTTTGAATCAGTCAGTCAATTGACAAATGTAGACAAATGGGCAATCATCATGACAGGCATGGGAAATGATGGGACTAAAGGGCTAAAACGCATGAAGGAGCTTGGCGTTGTCACAAGTATTATCGAAGATGAGTCGAGTTGTGTCGTATACGGAATGCCACGAGCAGCGATTCAAGCAGGCTTGGCAGACAACGTGGCCCCATTAGAAAAGATTCCGGAGCTGTTGTGCAAGCTCTTGCACTGATTTTTGGGAGGTGGATCACCGATGGATATGAATCAGTATTTGGACATGTTTATTGAGGAGTCAAAGGAACACCTACAGGCAATTAACGCCAACTTGTTACTCTTGGAAAGTGATCCGGGTAATATTGGCCACGTCAAAGAGATTTTTCGTTCCGCTCATACATTGAAGGGGATGTCGGCGACCATGGGCTTTGAAGACATGGCGAGTTTGACTCACGAAGCGGAAAATGTACTTGACCTAATTCGCAATCAAAAGTTAACGATTACCAGTGATATTATGGACGCTATTTTTCAGAGCGTAGATTTGATTGAAGGCATGGTCATCGATATCACGGAAGGTGGAGACGGTTCAGCAGATGTTTCCACTATTGTTAAGAAGCTGCGGGCGATTGTAGCTGGAGACTTTTCAGCCGAGCAGGAAGTAGCAGCAGCTACGATGGAAGTGGAAGCACCGCAAGAGGAAAGCACGCCTGCTGAAGATCATGAGCTGGATGATTATGCAATGATGGTCCTGAAGCAATCGCAGGAACTCGGAAACAACGTTTTGTGGATCAAAGTGACATTGAATGAAAACTGCTTGCTCAAGGCTGCTCGCTCTTACATGGTTTTTGATCAATTGGAATCCATGGGTGAAGTGATCAAGACGAAGCCGGCTGTTGAAGATATCGAGAATGAGCGATTTGAACAATCGTTTGAAATCGCCTATGTGACGGAGCAATCAATTGAAAAAGTACGTACTACGATTCTTAACATTTCGGAAATCCAAGATGTGACAATCGAAACGATTCAATTGAAGAGTGAAGCTCCACCTGCTCCCGTAGTGCAACAGACGCCAGCACCAGCTGAAAAAGGAGCAGCAGAAGCTCCTCAAGCACCTGTGAAGAAGGCGACGGCTGGTGGAAAAACAATTCGTGTGGATATCGAACGCTTGGATATCCTGATGAATCTGTTTAGCGAATTAGTCATTGACCGTGGTCGTTTGGAGCAGTTGGCACGCGAGATCGGAAAGAATGAACTGCAAGAAACCGTAGAGCACATGAGCCGGATTAGTGGCGATTTGCAAAACATCATTCTGACCATGCGCATGGTTCCGGTGGAGCAAGTATTCAATCGTTTCCCACGTATGATTCGCGACCTGCAAAAAGATCTGAATAAAAAAGTAAATCTGGAGATTATCGGTGCGGAGACAGAATTGGACCGTACTGTCATTGACGAAATCGGGGACCCACTAAATCACTTGTTGCGTAACTCGCTTGACCACGGAATTGAGTCTCCAGCAGATCGGAAAAAGGCGGGTAAGCCAGAGGAAGGAAAAATCGAGCTCCGCGCTTTCCACAGTGGGAACCATGTATTTATTGAAGTAAAAGATGACGGTGCTGGAATCAATAAGGATAAAGTTCTCAAAAAAGCGCTTGAGAGAGGCATTGTCAATCCTGCGAATGCAGACAGCATGAGCGACAAGCAAATCCACGAGTTGCTATTTGCAGCAGGCTTTAGTACAGCGGAAGTTGTTTCTGATATTTCGGGTCGGGGTGTTGGACTGGATGTCGTTAAGTCCAAAATTGAGTCGTTGGGTGGAAGTGTCAGCGTAGATTCTGTGCGCGGCCAAGGCACGACTTTCCTCATTCAATTGCCACTTACGCTCTCTATCATTTCCGCGATGCTGGTACAAGTGAAAGATGAGAAGTACGCTGTCCCACTCAGCTCCATTATTGAGACGGCTGTATTTAAAAAAGATCAAATCATGATGGCTCACCGCCAGAAAGTGATCGACTTCCGGGGACGTGTAGTTCCGCTCGTTTCGCTACAGGACATTTTCCAAGTGCCTGATAATGGGGAAACAATGGAAGATGAAGTGGCAGTCGTCATCGTACGTAAAGGTGAGAAAATGGCAGGCCTTGTCGTCGATTCGTTCATCGGTCAACAAGAGATTGTTCTAAAATCTCTGGGCAAATATCTGGTTAATGTATTTGCCATTTCAGGTGCAACGATCCTGGGAGACGGTCAGGTCGCGCTCATCATAGATTGTAACTCACTGATTAAGTAGAAGGAGGGGCAGCCACATGCTCGATCAAAAAGAAGTCATTAGCGAAGTCAAAGTGATTGTCTTTCGATTGAAGGACGAAGAGTATGGCGTAGAGGTTCATCAGGTCAAATCCATTGAAAAGCTGGAGCACATCACAAGAGTTCCTCGAACGCCTAGTTTCGTCAAAGGGGTTATTAATCTGCGTGGCGTTGTGACACCGATTATTGACCTGCGCAATCGCTTTAGTCTTGAAGAAAGCGTCTATTCCGAAGCGACTCGAATCATTATCGTGGCCGTAGGTGAGTTGGAAGTGGGTCTCATTGTAGATGCTGCTAACGATGTAATTGATATACCAGTTGATGCGATTGAACCGCCTCCAGAGGTTGTTGGAGGAGTGGAAGCTGCTTATTTGCGAGGCGTCGCTAAGCTGGATAAACGACTGTTAATCCTCTTAAACCTCGATAAAGTATTGAGCAATGAGGAAATCAAGCAGTTGGACGCAATTGAGGGGTAAGTAAAATGGGCGATTTTACGAAGTTTGGGGATTTCCAATTTGACGTTTTACGGGAAATCGGGAATATCGGTGCTGGTCACGCTGCCACGGCTCTCTCCAAGCTCATACAAAAAGAAATCGATATGAAAGTTCCACAAGTAAAGATTATCCCCTTCGACGAAGTTGCAGATTGTGTAGGAGGAGCGGAAACTGTAGTAGTGACCGTCTTCCTCCGGGTTGAAGGCGATTGTCCAGGGAACATGTTTTTCATCCTTGATTTGGATTCTGCCAAGCACCTGCTCGAACAAATTACGGGAATTAATAAAGATGTGTACGAGTGGGAAGAGCTGGAGATCTCAGCGCTGCACGAGATTGGCAACATCTTAACAGGTTCTTATCTATCATCGTTAGCTGATTTTACACAATTAAATTTACAGCCGTCCGTACCTGCACTCGCTGTGGATATGGCTGGAGCTATTCTAAGTTATGGATTAATAGCGTTGGGTCAAGCGGGTGACTTTGCCCTCACGATTGACACCGCTTTTTTCGAAGGCAATGATCAAGTAAAAGGGAACTTTTTCTTAATTCCTGATCCTGAATCGCTCCCAATACTATTTCGTTCATTAGGGGTTCCGTTCGATGGAGATTATTAAGATAGGGATGGCTGATCTTGGTGTGGCAAAGCCGCCGAGTAAGCTGCGTACTACCGGTTTAGGTTCTTGCGTAGGGGTAGTGCTCTACGATCATATCCATAAAATTGCAGGTATGGCACATGTTATGCTTCCAGAATCGTCTTTGGCTAAAAGCGGGGAGCTAACGATAGGCAAGTATGCGGATACAGCAATCCCTCATCTGATTCAGTTGATGGTGAAGGCTGGCGCGGAGACCAGACACACAGTTGCGAAATTGGCTGGTGGCGCACAAATGTTCGCGTTTTTAGGGAATAATGACACCATGCGGATTGGGCCTCGGAACGTAGAGGCGTGCAAACTTGCATTGAAGGATGCTCATATAAAGATCGTGGCAGAAGATACAGGGGGAAACTGCGGTCGGACAATCGAGTTAGATGCCACAAACGGCATTCTTCAAATCAGGACCGTAAATCAAGGTGTGAAGGAAGTATAACAAATGTTAGGAACCATTTGGATTAATTTTGGATTAGGAATGCTCGCATTTCTTGTGACGCTGGGTACGGCTGTGGCGAGTAATGTCTGGCTCGTATCACTGGAGAGAGCAGGTATCGCATTTGTCCTATTCTTCCTCGCAGCTTTTCCAATTCGTTGGCTGCTCGCAACGTTCATTCAGTCATCTACTCCACCAATGGTTACGGACACGCTAGAGGGGACAAGCTCTCCTCTAGCAGAAGGTGGAGTCGTTCTGGAAATTGGACAACAATTGGAACAGGAAGATCAAACATTTGCACCACTCTCAATCAACAAGATGGAAAGGATTCATCCTACTGAGGATCCAGCCACCGTTGCAGAGGTCGTTAGGCGCTTATCAGATGAGTAAAGGTTGGTGACTATTCGTGGCACGGCTAACCAGTCAAGAAAAAGCAAAAGAGTTCGATAAATGGGTCATGTGGAAGCAAGAGGGAAGTCGCGAGGCGGAGGTTGACTTGGTCACGCGGTTTTTGCCACTGGTCGATAAGGTGGCAAATCGGTTGGCGATTAATCTGCCAGCAAATGTGGACAAGGATGACTTGATTAGTTATGGGCGCTTTGGGCTATTGGACGCTTTGGCTAAATTCGATCATACCCGGGGTCTCCAATTTGAGACGTACGCCATGTGGCGGATTCGTGGTGCGATGATCGATGGACTACGTGAGAACGACTGGATCCCTCGTACTGTTCGAGACAAGGCCAAAAAAATCGAAGAAGCATACACCACCTTGGAACAGCAAATGCTGCGAATGCCAACCGATCAAGAAGTGTCTGATTATCTGGGAATAAGCAAAAAGGAGCTTCAACAGGTTTTCTTGGAAACCTCACTTGCCAGCATGGTTTCTATCGATGAGGCAGTAGGGGATGAAGACGAACAAAAAACAGCAAGACATTCGTATATCATCGACGAGCTCACACCTCGCCCTGATAATGTGGCGGAAGTATCCAGCTTAAAAGAGGTTCTTGTAACGGTCATCGACAAATTGCCTGAAAAGGAACGATTGGTTGTCTCCTTGTTTTATTTTGAAGAAATGACCTTATCAGAAATTGCGGAAATCATGAGCTTGTCACCTTCAAGAATATCCCAGTTGCACTCCAAAGCTCTTTTCCGACTTCGTTCTGCGTTGTCCAGATGGAAATCGCAATTGATGTAAGGGGACATTACCCAAGCTTGAGAGGGGTAGAATGATGGAAGGGATCGGGAAATATAAAATAGAAGTAAAAATTTCAGCCGATAAATTGGAGGCCGAAGTACTCCTCCGAATGGACGAACAAGATATCGAAGAAATTGTCGTCTTGGAAACAGATGTATACAAAGCATTACAAGCAAGCAATGTGAAGTATGGAATTCTCGATGATGTAGTACAAAACTTGTGTACCTTACCTGCGAAGTATGCAAATGCGAGAGTAAAGGTTGCTCAGGGGATTGCACCTGTGGCTGGAACCGATGCGACTATCGAGTACCCTTATTTGGCATCTATTAATGAAGGGGAAGGTCCAAAAGAGCTAGAGGATGGTCGAGTTGATTTTTATAATGTGACGACAATCCCTAATGTGGCAAAAGGGCAACTCTTGGCACGTAAAATATCAGCAAGCCAGGGACAACCAGGCACAGCAGTTACCGGAGAGCCCATCGCTCCCAAAGCCGGCAAGGAAATAAACATAAAGCCTGGGAAAAATGTTGTGCTCAATCAAGAGCGGACGATGCTATACGCCGCTATTGACGGGCAAGTCTCCTTTACGGAACAGGCAAAAATGAACGTGTTTCCCGTATTTGAAGTAAACGGGGATGTTGATTTTGGTGTTGGCAATATTGATTTTGTGGGAACGGTGGTCATTCGCGGGAACGTATTGAATGGCTTTCGCGTAAAGTCATCAGGAGATATACGCGTACTTGGCAGTGTAGAAGGGGCCGAGTTGTACGCGGAAGGCTCCATTGAAATCAAAAGCGGAATAGTTGCCCAGGACAAAGGCTGCATTGTTGCGGGGAAAGATGTCCGGACATCCTTTATCCAAAACGCCAATGTAACGGCTGGCAATCAAGTGATTGTTTCACAAAGCATCATGTTCTCAACCGTACGAGCTGGAAAGCAAATCATTTGCAAAGGGGCAAAAGGCTTCATCATTGGCGGTGTGCTGCAAGCTGGGGAAAAGATTGCGGCTCGAGTATTTGGGAACAGCAGCGCCACTCCTACGATACTCGAAGTAGGAGTAAAACCGGAATTAAGACAAGAACTAGCGAACATTCAAAAAGAACTACAAAATGTGTATGAAAATTTACGCAAAACAGATCAAGGCCTAGGCGTTATGAATCAGATTCTTCAAGTCAGCAAAGAACTTCCAGCAGACAAACGTCTCATGCAAATCAAGCTAACCAATACTCGTTTGGTTCTGGAAAAAGAAAGCAAGGAATTGGAAGCACGCAGAAATGATATTGAACTCGAGCTGAAAGGGGAAGGACCAGCAGCTATTGAGGCATATCATGTGATGTATCCAGGAATCAAAATGACGTTTGGAAAGCTGGTGCACTTTATCAAGCACGAGTATGCAAGAACGCGATTTATTGTGCTGGACGGTGAAATTAGCACAGCAACTCTTATCTAATCCAGGATGCTAACATACTTAGTGTGATAAAGGGAGTTGGGGCCATATGAGTTTGAAAGCGGTTGAATTGCAGGTGGCAATACCACGAACGCTAGAAGTCAGCCGAATTCAGGAGCATCAGCAACAACGAACCATGCATGAACAACAATCAATGATTGATCAGCGAAGAGACCTGGATGAACATATGCGCCAGCGCCCGAGCGATCTTGAGCAGTCACAAAAGAACCAGATACGCGAACGAGAAAAAAAGCAAGGACAGCAAGAACATCAGGACAAAAAAGAATCCGCTGGAAGTCAAATGTCCGAATCGAGCGAAGGTGTATCTACGAATGCTGATCTCATGAGAGATCCATTGCGTGGGCGTATTATAGATATTTCTTTATAAACGAAGATCAAGCCAGAAATAAAGGTGGACAACATGGACGTAGTGTATCCCATCCTGATTGGAGCAGGAATGATCAGCATGCTTCTTGCTTTTGTCATTAAAAAGAAGCAGCCTGTTGACTCCTTTTCCTCAATACCGACACAACGCACGACGGACAAGGACGAGCTCGAAAAAAGCGTGCAGCGTCTTCAAAAACAGGTAAAGCAAGAAACCAATCTTCTTGCTGCAGAATGGCAGGAAATGAGAGCGGATCTTCTCGAGGATATCGCTAGTTTGCGTAAGCGATTAGACAATATGGAAGAACAATGGCAAAAGAGTGAAACTCATAAGCAGGAAGCTCCAAAGGAAACGAATCGGATAGAACCAGCACCTCAAGATCAAGAGGTGGATATGCTGGCACTACGAGAACGTTATCGCCGTGCCTTTGAGCTGAGTAAAGAAGGGTTGTCTCGGGATGAGATTGCAAAACGACTCGGTGCCGGCAGAGGAGAAATCGATTTGATCTTTTCCTTGGCTGACAGGCATGAGCGAGGTCTTGCCGATGCGTAAACAAGAGCTCTTATTTGGATTTGGAGCAGGACTGATTGTGGCTACCTCCATAATCGGAATGTTAGCGCCTAAGCAGGCTACGCAAGCCCCAGCCATGACTGTCGATCAAATGAAAGTAGCTGCACAAGAGCTGGAAATGGTCGTGCTTACAGCAGAAGAATACAAACAGTGGCAGGAAGAAAAAAAAGTGAAGGTACAGCCAGCTCCTGGAGTGCCTAAGGCGCCAGTTACGCCAAAGGTAGGTCAAACAGTGGCGCCTGTGACAAAGCAACCGCAGACGCCAACTGTACAGCCTACGACGCCTGCAGCTTCATCAGAGCAAAAGGCGATTCCGCCAACCAATCCGAGTAAGGACGGTCACCCTACTCCAACCGCACCGAATACGCAGACACCAACGTCACCCAATGCGCTGCCACCTACAGCTCCGACAGTGGAAGCACCAGTAGCAGAAAAGAAGGTATCTTTCACCGTTCCTTACAAAGCAACTGCAGAGGATGTAGCGCAGATTCTAGTTAAGGAAGGAATCCTTCCTGCCGACAATCAATTTGTGGCACAGCTACGTGCGAGCGACAAGCTAAATCGTATTCGTGTCGGTACCTATGAAGTGTCGACCGCCGCTAAGGAAGCAGATATCGTCAAGTTGATAACAACTCCGCCTAAAAAATAGGCGGTTTTTTCAATGTAACCAAATGTGTCCATTTGTCGTCAGGCAAGAAGGGTCAAAACTTTTTTTTACGAAATAAATGGAATTCGTTTGTTGCAATTGAAACTCCCATATGATATATTCATTTACGGTGTTGAAATCGCACGTCCACCAATTCCAGCAACGGTGCTGCCAATGGCAGAATTGCTTGGAACATGCGGTGAGGCGGAGGTAGGCATCACAAAAACCATTTTTGAAGGAGGTGTGAAATATGGCAGTAATTTCGATGAAACAATTGCTCGAGGCTGGTGTACACTTCGGTCACCAAACTCGTCGTTGGAACCCGAAAATGGCTCGCTATATCTTCACCGAACGTAACGGAATCTACATTATCGACCTGCAAAAAACCGTTAAAAAAGTAGAGGAAGCGTACAACTTCGTGCGTGAACTCGCTCAAGATGGCGGAAAAATCCTCTTCGTTGGTACGAAGAAGCAGGCACAAGAATCCGTTAAAGAAGAAGCAGAACGCACAGGTCACTACTTCATCAACCAACGTTGGTTGGGTGGTACTCTGACAAACTTCACAACCATCAAAAAACGTACTGCTCGCTTGGCTGAGCTGAAACGTATGGAAAACGATGGTACTTTCGCAGTATTGCCTAAGAAAGAAGTTATCGTTCTGCGCAAAGAAATGGATCGTCTGGAAAAATTCTTGGGCGGTATCGCTCACATGGATAAACTGCCTGACGCTCTGTTTGTCATCGATCCTCGTAAAGAGCGCATCGCTGTAGCAGAAGCTCGTAAATTGGGTATCCCAATCGTAGCGATCGTAGATACTAACTGCGATCCAGATGAAATCGATTATGTGATCCCAGGTAACGATGACGCAATTCGCGCTGTGAAATTGCTCACTGCTAAAATGGCAGACGCTCTCCTGGAAGGAAATCAAGGTACAGAGCAACAAGCAACAACAACTGCGTAAGCATGTGTGTTAAAGGGTGGACTGAGGGTGTCAGAACCCCCGTCCATCCTTTTTTGCTGAATAGCGTCGCCGAGGTTAACAGGCGACTTGCTTTTCGATTATAATAGGATCGTAACTTTTCGAGGAGGTTTCACTCAATGGCAATTAGTGCACAAGCGGTTAAAGAACTGCGCGAGCGTACAGGCGCAGGTATGATGGATTGCAAACGCGCGCTGGAAGAAACAGCAGGCGACATGGAAAAAGCAATTGACTTGCTCCGTGAGCGCGGTGTAGCGAAAGCGGCGAAAAAATCCGGACGTATTGCAGCTGAAGGTTTGACTGCGACAGCGGTTGCTGGAAACGTAGCAGCAGTTGTAGAAGTAAACTGCGAAACTGACTTCGTTGGTAAAAACCCTGAGTTCCAAACACTTGTGAAAGACATCGCTGAGCACGTTGTATCCCAACGTCCTGCATCTGTTGAAGAAGCTCTGGAGCAACCTTTCAAAGGTGCTGGCGAGACTTTGGCTCATGTAATCAACGAGAAAATCGCGACTATCGGAGAAAACATCTCCTTCCGTCGTTTTGCACTCTCCGAGAAAACAGACAACGGCGTTTTCGGTGCTTACCTGCACATGGGTGGCCGCATCGGCGTTCTGGTTACTTTGGAAGGTACACAAGACGAAACACTGGCTCGCGACCTGGGCATGCACGCAGCAGCGTCTAACCCTCGTTTTGCTAACCGTGATGAAGTTTCCGCTGATGAGATCGAGCGCGAGCGTGAAGTTCTGAAAAACCAAGCGCTGGCTGAAGGCAAACCTGCTAACATCGTTGAGAAAATGGTAGAAGGCCGCCTCTCCAAATTCTTCGAAGAATACGTACTGGTTGAGCAACCATTCGTAAAAGATACTGACAAGAAAGTAGCTGTTCTGTTGAAAGAAGCAGGCGCTACCTTGAAAGAATTCGCTCGCTTCCAAGTAGGCGAAGGTATCGAGAAAAAACAAGAAGACTTCGCAGCTGAAGTAATGGCTCAAGTTAATAAGCAATAATAAAGGTTATAGGGAACACCTTCGTGTTCCCTATTTTCAAAGCGAGAGTTTCACTTTGTGTGAAACTCTCTGCATGTAAAGAGCAATGTGTACCTGTTCCCAATTAGAAGGAATGAAGACTGGGCACAGAGAATGATTCATGAATGGAGGCCGTTTCACATGCCACTTCCTGCCTATAAACGGGTTGTGTTAAAGTTGAGTGGGGAAGCTTTGGCGGGGGACTTAGGGTATGGTATTGACCCAAAGGTTATTTTCTCCGTCGCTAACCAGATCAAGGAAATCGTAGAATTGGGTGTACAAGTCGCGGTAGTCGTCGGAGGAGGTAACATCTGGCGCGGACTTTCCGGCAGCTCTAAAGGAATGGATCGGGCAACAGCCGATTACATGGGGATGCTGGCCACAATTATGAACTCACTCGCCTTGCAGGATGGGTTAGAAAAAGTGAACGTCCCGACTCGTGTTCAAACCTCGATTGAGATGAGACAGGTAGCAGAACCATACATACGCCGTCGTGCCATTCGTCATTTGGAAAAAATGCGCGTGGTTATCTTCGCTGCCGGTACTGGTAACCCATACTTTTCAACGGATACGACTGCTGCTCTGCGTGCAGCGGAGATTGAAGCTGAAGTAATCCTGATGGCGAAAAACAAGGTAGACGGTGTGTACTCTGCAGACCCAAGCCTTGATCCGAACGCCAAGAAGTACGACCAGTTGACATTCCTGGAAGTACTGAATAAAGGTTTAGGTGTCATGGATTCAACAGCGTCCAGCTTGTGCATGGATAACAGTATTCCGTTGATCGTCTTTAACATTTCTGAAGAAGGCAATATTCGTCGGGCAGTAATGGGCGACAAAATCGGTACTCTAGTGAAAGGGGAATAATTATGCCTCAAACTGTGCTAAAAGACATGGAAGATCGCATGAATAAAGCGATCAATGCTTTGAAAAGAGATCTGTCCAGCCTGCGTGCAGGTCGTGCGAACCCAGCGATGCTGGATCGTGTTACAGTAGACTACTACGGCACTCCAACGCCGATTAGCCAATTGGCAAACATCAGCGTACCAGAGCCGCGTATGCTGACTATCCAGCCTTGGGATAAAACAGCGCTTAAAGAAATTGACCGTGCGCTGCAACAATCGGATTTGGGCATTTCTCCATCCAACGATGGCGTGATTATCCGCCTGATCATACCTCCACTCACAGAAGAGCGTCGTAAAGACCTCGTGAAGCTGGCAGGAAAAGGTGGAGAAGAAGCAAAGGTAGCGATCCGTAACATCCGTCGTGATGCAAACGATGAAATCAAAAAGCTTGAAAAAGCTGCTACCATTTCTGAGGACGATTCCCGTCGTCATCAAGAAACTATACAAAAAACGACGGATAAATTCATCGCCGAAGTTGATAAGATCGTTAAGGACAAAGAGAAAGACATTTTGGAAGTATAGGTAATGGTAATCCCCCTCGTTTGAGGGGGATGTACGTCTATATCTCTCATTACGGGGGAACACTTTATGTTAGAACATCTGGCGCGCAAATGGGGCCGCAAAGAAAAGCAATCGGAGCCAGCCGAGTTGGATCGTTCCGGTAAGATTCCGGAGCATGTGGCGATTATTATGGATGGTAACGGTCGTTGGGCCAATAAGCGCAGTTTACCCCGGGTTGCCGGGCACCGTGCAGGAATGAAAGCAGTAAAAGAAGTCGTCAAGGCTGCAGACGAGATCGGCGTGCGCTATATGACGATGTACGCGTTCTCTACCGAAAACTGGAAGCGACCACGCGATGAAGTGGATTTTCTCATGAAACTTCCGCAGGAATTTTTGTCGACAGAATTGGATGAATTAATAGAACGTGGTGTCCGCATACGCATGCTGGGCAGTAAAAACGAGCTGCCTTCTCATACGCTGAAAGCACTGCTGGAAGCAGAAGAGAAAACGAAGGACAATAGCGGTCTTCAATTGAATTTTGCCCTGAATTACGGCGGGCGAGATGAGCTTGCGAAAGCATTTTCAGTAATGGCAGCACAAGTAAAAGCAGGTGAGCTTCAACCAGAACAACTGACTGAAGAATTGATATCGAGCTACCTGTATACAAGCGAAATTCCCGATCCAGACCTCTTGATTCGCACAAGTGGAGAGATTCGCTTGAGTAACTTTATGCTATGGCAATTAGCATATACAGAATTATGGTTTACGGACGTGCTATGGCCTGATTTTACCCGTGAACATTTTTATCAGGCAATCGTGGAATACCAAGGCCGAGCTCGTCGCTACGGGGCGGTATAGCCGAGAGGTGGAATCAGTTGAAGCAACGTATAATAACAGGCCTGATAGGTGGGGCTGCTTTTCTATTATTGATGTATGCTGGTGGAGTTTGGTACTCACTATTGGTGTTTTTACTGGCTGTCATTGGCTATTATGAATTTATGAGAATGGCTGGCATTCAGTCATTTTATTTGGCAGGATTGCTCGGATATGTATTGATGTTAAGCATTTTGTGGCCGTCTCTATTATTTTCGGATTGGCTCAGTATCAGCATGCCGGATCTGATGCTGCCCGTCATCCTGCTCTTGTTGATTTACTCCGTTTTGCGGAAAAATCAGTTTCACATTGAACACGTCGCCCTTACGTTGGTGGGGGCGTTATACATAGGCTACGGTTTTACTTATATGGCCGCTACCCGAAACCTACCTGAAGGATTCATGCTGACGGTCATGGTCATTATGGGAATCTGGTCGACAGATTCGGGCGCCTATTTTGTCGGAAAAGCAATAGGTAAGCGTAAGCTGTGGCCGGAAATAAGTCCAAACAAGACGGTGGAAGGGGCCTTAGGAGGTCTCGTCGCTTCTGTTTTGATTGTTCTTTCCATCAATGCAAGCTTTGGACATTTTGCGATTGATCAGGCATTGACCATCGCACTTGTTGTGGGGATCGTCGGGCAATTGGGTGATTTGGTTGAGTCGGCATTCAAGAGACATTTCCATGTAAAAGATTCAGGACAGCTCATTCCGGGTCACGGAGGCGTTTTGGATCGCTTTGATAGTTTTTTGCTCGTCTTTCCGGTTCTACATCTATTAGGTATTGTCTAAAACCTTTTGCATATAGAAAGAGATATAGAGGGTGAAATCCGTGAAAAAAATAGCGCTCTTAGGTTCAACGGGGTCAGTTGGAACGAGCACGCTTGAAGTCGTAGATCAGCATCCTGAGGATTTTTCGGTGGTGGCTATGGCTGCTGGAACAAACGTCGATCTATTGACACGCCAGGTGGAAAAATTCAAGCCCGAGCTCGTTTCTGTGGGAAATGAGAAGGCTGCCGTTGAACTGCGAGATAGATTGGCGGGTAAGTCGCAACCAGAAATCGTTTACGGGGCAGAAGGATTGGAACTGGTTGCCCGTCATGAAGCTGCCAATTTCGTTATGACCGCTGTTGTCGGCAGTGTAGGGGTCGCACCTACACTCGCTGCGATTGAGGCGGGAAAAACAATTGGACTGGCCAACAAAGAGACACTGGTGAGCGCTGGCCCTGTTGTTATGAAACGAGCGAAAGAAAAAGGCGTATCGATTATTCCGGTAGACAGCGAGCATTCAGCTGTCTACCAATGTCTGCAAGGTGAGCGCAAGGAAGATGTGGCGCGGGTCATTTTGACCGCTTCAGGCGGTTCCTTCCGTCACCTCTCTCGTGAGGATTTACAGCAAGTGACAGTAGAGCAGGCATTGGCTCATCCGAATTGGAGCATGGGTGCAAAGATTACGATCGATTCTGCTACAATGATGAACAAAGGTTTTGAAGTGATCGAGGCTCATTGGCTGTTCGATTTACCTTATAAGCAAATCGAATGCGTATTGCATTATGAAAGTATCATACACTCTATGGTAGAATACAAAGACAGAGCGGTTATGGCCCAACTCGGTACGCCGGATATGAAGGTTCCGATTCAGTACGCCATGAGCTATCCTATCAGAAAAGAACTGCCTACCGAACCACTCGATTTGGTCAAGATCGCCACGCTTCATTTTGCAGCCATGGATTATGAGCGTTATCCACTGTTAAAATTAGCGTATGAGTGCGGCATGGCAGGAGGTACGCATACTGCGGTACTGAATGCAGCCAATGAAGTTGCAGTTGATAGGTTCTTGAAGGGAGCGATCCGTTTTTTGGACATTGAAAAGATCGTCCGAAAAACATGCGAAGCTCACCCCGGTGTAGCGAGTCCAGAGCTTGCAGATATTTTTGCAGCTGATGAGTGGGCACGCTCTTATGCGCTCGTCTCCAACTAAGGAATATGAGTGTTAGATACTTGACAGAAAGGTGGCTGTTCACTTGCCTTTGCCCAACCTGGATTCCGTTGAATCAATTCTCGCGATTGTAGTTGTATTTGGGGTACTTGTCTTTGTGCACGAACTAGGACACTTCCTTCTGGCCAAGAAGGCAGGGATCTTATGTCGTGAATTTGCACTGGGAATGGGGCCAAAAATTTTTCGCGTGAAGCGGGGAGAAACGGAATACACCTTACGCCTGTTACCCATCGGCGGTCTCGTTCGCATGGCGGGGGAAGACCCGGAGATGGATATGTTGAAACCGCACATGGAAGTAAGCGTGGAGCGGGATGCGTTAGGAAAGGTCACACATATTTTGCTCGATGGGCCAAGTTCTGGTTCCGCTCGTGCGATCACCGGTACAGTCGTACAATTTGATCTGGAGCAAAATTTAAATATCGTGCTTGAAGTGGATGGAGAGCAGAAGACATTTGCTGTACATCCACAGGCTCAGCTGGTCAAGGATGGAGAAGAAGTACAGATTGCCCCTCTGAACAGACAGTTCAAAGGCAAGACAGTTTCACAACGTTTTTGGGCGATTTTTGCAGGACCTGCAGCCAACTTTTTGCTGGCGTTTGTTTTGTTTATCGTGATCGGCTTCTTGTACGGCGTACCGAATGGTAGCTATCTGGGAAATGTGATCCCGGGAGGACCTGCTGCTCAAGCCGGATTATTGCCAGGTGATAAGGTGATCGCGATTCAGGGTCAGCCTGTATCCTCGTGGAAAGACGTTGTCGAGAAGATTAGCAAAGCGCCGGACCAACAGTTAACCTTTGAGTACGAGCGCAATGGACAGCGTATGACTGTGCCAGTTAAAGTAGGAAAAGACGAAAACAACGTGGGCAAAATTATGGTAACCAATGCAACCACGTTTGCCCCAGGGGAAGTTCTGAAATCCGGTGCTACCAACACTTACGATTTTACGGTGATGATCCTGAAAAGCTTGGGAATGCTCGTAACTGGGGAATACGGATTGAAGGACTTGAGTGGTCCAGTCGGTATTTTCAAGATGACTGGAGAGGTTGCGCAACAAGGCATGGCGATTCTGTTGAAATGGGCTGCTGTATTGAGCATTAACCTTGGATTGTTCAATCTGTTGCCGTTGCCAGCTTTGGACGGCGGACGTCTCGCATTCTTGGGAGTAGAGGCGCTGCGTGGTCGACCTGTTGACCCGCATAAAGAAGGAATGGTTCATTTCTTGGGCTTTGCCTTTTTGATGTTGCTGATTTTGGTAGTGACGTGGAATGATCTGCAACGATTGTTCTCCTAATCACGTACTAACACGATAGAAAGAAAAACAGACATACCTAAAAGGATGGTGCAAAATGTTCAAGCGCGAGGAGACGAAACCGGTTTTTGTAGGTGGAGTGCAAATCGGGGGCCAAAAAAGCGTAGTCATCCAATCGATGACGACAGCAGACACGCGTGATGTAGAAAAAACTCTGGCCGAGATTCAGAGACTGCACGATGTCGGTTGCCAAATTGTTCGCTTGGCCGTCATCAATGAGGATGCAGCCCGTGCCATCAAAAAAATTAAAGAACGCTCCCCATTGCCACTCGTTGCCGACATTCATTTCGACCACAAGCTGGCATTGATTGCGCTGGAGAGCGGAATTGATAAAATTCGGATTAACCCAGGAAACATCGGTTCAAAAGAAAAAACGCAACGCGTAGTGGAAGCGTGCCGTGAGCGCAATGTTCCGATCCGTATCGGAGTCAACTCCGGTTCAGTAGAGAGAAGGCTTTTGGAAAAATACGGGTACCCATCTCCGGAAGCGATCGTAGAAAGTGCAATCGACCACGTGCAAATTCTGGAAGACTTGAATTACGACAACATCGTCATTTCCTTGAAGTCTTCCGATGTTCCAACGATGATCCAAACCTATTCGTTGATGGCACAGAAACGTAACTATCCGCTGCACGTCGGTGTAACAGAAGCAGGTACACAGTTCTCTGGCAGCATTAAGTCTTCCGTTGGAATCGGAACGGTATTGTCGATGGGAATCGGTGACACCATCCGTGTATCCCTGACGGCTGATCCAGTTGAAGAAATTAAAGTAGCAAAACAAATCCTTCGCAGCTTGGATATCGTGAACAACGATCCAGTGGTCATTGCATGCCCATCTTGCGGTCGATGCGCAATTGACCTGATCGGCTTGGCAACAAAAGTCGAGGATGCTATTTCCACGCTGAAAGTACCGTTAAAAGTAGCGGTAATGGGATGCGCGGTAAATGGCCCAGGTGAAGCTCGTGAAGCAGATGTAGGCGTTGCCGGCGGAAATGGCGAGGGCTTGATTTTCCGTAATGGTGAAATTGTTCGGAAAGTAAAAGAAACCGAGTTGTTTGAAGAGCTGATGAAAGAAATTAACGAAATGGTAAACGAGCAAAAACCTACTACTGTAGGATAATGCACGTTGATTGCTGATAAGGCATAAGGAGGACACGCACGTGTTGAAGCAAAGTCAAATGTTGATCCCTACCCTGCGGGAAGTGCCATCCGACGCGGAGATTGCCAGCCACAAGCTGCTGCTCCGCGCAGGTATGGCCCGCCAACTGGCTTCCGGTATTTATACGTACCTGCCCCTGGCGCTCCGTTCCCTGCACAAAATCCAAGCGATTGTGCGTGAAGAAATGAACAATGCTGGGGGACAAGAGCTGTTGATGCCAGCGATGCAACCAGCTGAGCTGTGGCATCAAACGGGCCGCTGGGATGTGTACGGTCCCGAGCTCGTTCGCCTGCGTGATCGTCATGATCGTCCTTTTGCCTTGGGTCCAACCCACGAAGAAGTCATTACGAGTCTCGTGCGTGATGAGATTAACTCTTACAAAAAACTCCCGATCAACCTTTATCAAATTCAAACCAAGTTCCGTGATGAAGTGCGTCCCCGCTTCGGTTTGATTCGTTGCCGCGAGTTTATTATGAAGGATGCTTACTCTTTCGACACGTCACAGGAAGGTCTGGATCGCAACTTCCAGGCTATGTATGATGCGTACACGAACATCTTTACCCGTGTAGGCTTGAACTTCCGTGCAGTAGAAGCGGATGCAGGTGCAATCGGCGGAAAAGGCACTTACGAATTCATGGCGTTGTGCGACATTGGGGAAGACACGATTGCTTATTCTGAAGAAGGCGATTATGCGGCCAACTTGGAAAAGGCAGAAGTCGTGTACAAGCCATCGGCGAAGCCAGCAACAGAAGCGCCAGCTCGCGAAAAATTGCACACGCCTGGCACCAAAACGATTGACCAATTGGTACAAGCACTGCAAATCGAAGCAAAGCAAATCATCAAGAGCCTCATTTATCGCGTAGACGACAAGCTGGTTATGGTGCTGGTACGCGGTGATCATGAGATCAATGAAGTGAAGCTGAAGAACTTGTACGATGCGACGATCGTAGGACTGGCTTCTGAAGCAGATATCGTTTCGGTAACAGGAGCGCCTGTAGGATTTGTTGGCCCAGTTGGGATTGATCCTGAAAAAGTGGAAATCATCGCGGACAATTTTGTTCAAGATGTTTATGATGGTGTCGTCGGTGCCAATGAAACGGATTATCATCTGACTCACGTAGTTGCTGGTCGTGATTTCACCGTTTCCAAGTACGCTGACTTGCGTAACATTACAGAAGGTGACGAGTGCCCTCGTACAGGTGGTGTTATCAAGTTTGCACGTGGTGTAGAAGTCGGTCACGTATTCAAGCTGGGTACGAAATACTCCACAGCGATGGGTGCTACGTATCTTGATGAGAACGGTCGTAGTCAACCAATGATCATGGGTTGCTACGGAATCGGTGTATCTCGTACGATTGCGGCAGTGATTGAGCAGAACAATGATGAAAATGGTATCATTTGGCCAGTATCTGTTGCCCCTTTCCATGTGCATGTGATTCCGGTCAATGTTAAAGTAGAAGAGCAACGTCAAGCTAGTGAACAAATTACAGAAGCATTGCGCAAGGCTGGCGTAGAAGTTTTGTTTGACGATCGTCCTGAGCGTGCTGGTGTGAAGTTTAAAGACGCGGATTTGATTGGATTGCCTCTGCGTATTACGGTTTCTGATAAAGCGGCACAAGAAGGAACCGTGGAAGTGCGTATCCGCAAAAACGGTGAAGCACATGATGTGAAGCTGGATCAATTGGTCGATGAAGTAAAAGGCTTCTTATCTTGTGTTGACCAAACTGGAGCTGCCTTGTTCGGTAACTAGTTGCATGCAGGAATAAGAAGGATTTTGTCGAATTTTTACGGGGTACTCCCCTAGATTAATGGGGAGTGCCTCTTTTTCTTGTTTGAACGCTCACTTATAGGGAAGGTGGGAAAACCGTGGACCGTTTACAAGAGCAAAAACATCGCTTCTCCCTATTGGTCAAGCAAATGGAAGTTCCTGACGAATGGTTGGAGCGATTTTTTCTTGATGCTCAGATTGAAAAGCTAGAGCTGTATAAACAAAACAAAGAATGGGTTTTTCACTTTGCCCTCCCGAGAATGATACCTGCGGATGTTTATGCAGCTTTTACCAAGCGATTGACGCATACATTTTCACATCTAGCCAAAGTAGATACCCGATTTCGCTATCTACAAAAGCCGTCACTCGATCACGTAGTCGAAGAGTATTGGGATGTATTACTGGCGGGGCTAGAGCCAACTCTGAACTCCTTGGCCGTTACGATGCGTCAAGCGCGTAAGCAAGTTGACCAACAGGAGGTCAAGGTGTACCTGCCAACGGAGATGTCCGTTGAGGTTGCCAAGCGTAAGCGAGCGGATAATGAGCTTTTGGCTGCTTTCCAGAAGGCTACCGATTGCTCGATGCGCTTTACTTTCCATGGGGAAGAAAGCGATGACGCCTATAAGGCCTTTGAGGAGCAACGTAAAGAGGAAGAGCGTGCTCTCGTAGAAGTTGTGATGACGGCTGTTGCGCAAGATAGCAAATCGTCTGATAAAACTGAGGCTGTCACTACGCTCATGATGGGCTATGAAATCAAAGATGCGCCGATCCCGATTTGCGAGATTCAAGATGAGGAACGCCGTATCGTCATTCAAGGAACCGTATTTAACGTAGAAGTAAAAGAGCTTCGCAGTGGACGCCATTTGCTCACTTTTAACGTTTCAGACTATACGGATTCTCTCACGGTGAAGATGTTCTCCCGCGATAAAGAAGACGTGAAAATGCTTGAATTGCTAAAAGACGGCATGTGGGTGAAAGTACGGGGAAGTGTACAGCATGACACGTTTGTACGCGATCTTGTGATGAATGCCAATGATTTAAACCAGATTGAGCAGGTCATTCGCAAGGATCATGCGGAAGAGAAACGTGTTGAGCTCCACTGCCATACGCCGATGAGTGCGCTGGATGCCGTTGCATCCGTAAAATCACTGGTATCGACAGCAGCAAAGTGGGGTCATAAAGCAATTGCTGTCACTGACCATGGTGTCGTGCAGGCTTTCCCAGAGGCGTATTCCATCGCCAAAAAGAACAACATCAAATGCATTCTCGGTATGGAAGCATACGTAGTCGAGGATGGTATCGATATCGTTTACAACCTGCAAGCAGACAATAATCTTGCTATTGATGAAAACACCGAATACGTCGTATTTGATACGGAGACGACGGGGTTAAACGCCTCAGAACATACCATCATCGAGATCGCTGCTGTCAAAATGAAAGGCTCAGAAATTGTCGACCAATGGACGGAGCTGATTGACCCTCAATTGGAAATTGGGCCAAAGACAACCGAGATTACGGGGATTACCAACGAAATGCTCCGTGGGCAAGAGACACTCGATGTGGTGCTCCGCAAATTCAAAGATTTTACTGGTGACGCCATCCTGGTTGCGCATAATGCTGAGTTTGACAAAGCGTTTATTAACGCCTGCGCCAAACGGATTGGCATGGAGCCATGGAGCAATCCATTTTTAGATACGCTGCCTTTGGCTCGTTTGATGTACAAAGGAATGCGCAATTATCGTTTGGGATCATTAGCGAAAAAGTTCAACGTCGAGCTCATCAATGCTCACCGTGCGTTGGACGATACTGTTGCCTTGGCTCACGTGTTCCAGCAAATGTTGAAGGACATAAAAGAAGCGGAAATCAAATCGCTTGCTGAACTGAATGAAAAAAGCAACGAAGAGGCGGATTACAAGAGTGGACGTCCATTCCATGCGACGATTCTCGTGCAAAATAAAGAAGGCCTTAAAAACCTGTACAAGCTCGTGAGTCGTTCCCATGTGGAAACTTTCTTCCGTTGGCCCCGAATTCAGCGAAGCCAACTGACCAAATACCGCGAAGGCTTGCTAATTGGTACGGCGTGCAAAGACGGAGAACTCATGCAATCGATTCTCCGTGGTAAGTCACCGGAAGAGTTGAAGGAAGTTGCTGCTTTTTACGACTTTTTGGAATTACAGCCGATCGCTCATTACTCACCACTGTTGCGTAATGAAGAAATTCCTTCGCTGGAGACGATGAAAGGCTATCATGAAAAGATTGTCGAAATGGGAAAAGAGCTCGGCAAGCTGGTCGTTGCCACTGGGGATGTGCATTTTCTGAATCCCCAGGATGAAATCTTCCGCGATGTTTTCTTATTGTCAAAAGGAGATCCAACCGCAGGCAACCAACCGCCGCTTTACTTGCATACAACGGAAGAGATGCTAGAGGCGTTTTCCTTTTTGGGAGAAGAGACCGCAAAAGAAATTGTCGTAACAAATACGAATGCCATTGCGGATATGATTGAGGATATTAGTCCGATTCCAGACAAGCTGTACACGCCGATCATTGAAGGGGCAGACGATGAGCTTCGTCAAATGTGCTACGACAAAGCAAGGTCGTTATATGGTGACCCATTGCCCGAACTGGTCGAGCATCGCTTGGAAAAAGAATTGACCAGTATCATCAAGCACGGCTTCGGTGTGATTTATTTGATTTCGCAGCGTTTGGTAACGAAATCGTTGAATGATGGTTACCTGGTAGGTTCACGTGGGTCTGTAGGCTCGTCTTTTGTTGCAACGATGTCTGAGATTACAGAGGTAAACCCATTGCCCCCTCACTATCGTTGCCCAAATTGCAAGCACAGCGAGTTTATTACAGATGGTTCAATAGCCTCTGGGTTTGACTTGGAGGATAAAGCATGTACAGAATGTGGGACCATGTATGCCAAGGACGGCCAGGATATCCCGTTCGAGACGTTCCTCGGCTTTAAAGGAGATAAAGTACCGGATATTGACTTGAACTTCTCCGGTGATTATCAGCCCCGTGCACACAAGTACACACAAGAGCTTTTCGGAGCGGATTACGTATATCGTGCAGGAACGATTGGTACCGTTGCGGAAAAAACAGCGTATGGCTACGTGCGAAAGTATGCCGATGAGCGTGGCATGACGTTGCGCAATGCAGAGATATCCAGGATCGTCAACGGCTGTACAGGTGTAAAAAGGACGACAGGACAGCATCCGGGCGGTATTATCGTAGTTCCTGACTACATGGAAATTGAAGATTTTTGTCCGATTCAGTTCCCGGCTGATGATAATGAGTCAGAATGGCGCACAACTCATTTCGACTTCCACTCCATTCATGACAACTTGCTAAAACTCGATATTCTTGGACACGATGATCCGACTGTCATTCGCATGCTGCAAGACTTGACGGGAATGGACCCGAAGACGATTCCACTGGATGATAAAAAGACGATGTCCATCTTCAGTACAACGGAAGCCTTGGGGGTTACACCGGAGCAAATCGGTACGAATATGGGGACACTTGGCATTCCTGAGTTCGGAACCAAATTCGTACGTCAGATGCTAGAAGACACGAAACCGACTACGTTTGCCGAGCTTGTTCAGATTTCTGGACTCTCTCATGGTACGGACGTTTGGTTGAACAACGCACAAGACTTGATCAGAAACGGTACCTGCAAGTTGCCAGACGTAATTGGTTGTCGTGACGATATTATGGTGTATTTGATCTATAAAGGGCTAGAGCCTTCACGCGCCTTTAAGATCATGGAGTCCGTGCGTAAGGGTAAAGGCGTTCCTGAGGACGATCAGGAAGAAATGCGCAATAACAATGTGCCAGAATGGTATATTCAGTCGTGCCAGCGGATCAAGTACATGTTCCCGAAGGCGCACGCGACTGCTTACGTCATGATGGCCGTCCGGATTGCCTACTTCAAGGTTCATCGCCCATTGGAGTTTTACGCAACGTATTTCACTGTTCGCGCAGATGACTTTGACATTCCGCTGATGGTTAAAGGCTCAGCGGCGATTAAGCAAAAGATTGAAGAAATCGAAGGCAAGGGACACGATGCACAGCCTAAAGAAAAGGCATTACTGACTGTTTTGGAGATGGCGCTCGAGATGGTAGAACGTGGCTTCCGTTTTGTCAACGTTGATTTGTACAAGTCGGACGCTACCCGCTTCTTGATCGAAGGAGATTCCCTCATCGCTCCGTTCAACGCCCTGCCTGGTTTAGGGACGAACGCAGCGATCAGTATCGTGCAAGCGAGAGAGCAAGGGGAGTTTTTGTCCAAGGAGGACCTCCTATCCCGATCCCGCATCTCCAAGACCATTTTGGAGTTCTTGGACGAGCAAGGTGCTTTGAAAGGATTGCCAGAATCCAACCAGCTATCCTTGTTCTAAGGCGTCCAGACAAGGCTCACAATCATCCAAAGGTTGTCAGCAGAGGGCTGTTATGCTATAATTTTTTTGGAAATACTGGTTTTATACGCATGGCTGATCGAGAGTGGGGAAACCCACTCTTTCTTTCTGGCTACACCTCATGGTTCAAATGAGAAGGAGGTACTTGCTTGAGCAAGGTAACAGGCATCGTCACTGAACTCGTCACGCCCATTGTGGAAGGATTGGGCCTGGAGCTAGTTGACATCGAGTACAAAAAGGAAGGCAGCAACTGGTTTCTGCGCGTGTTTATCGACAATGAAACTGGCAACATCGACATCGATGACTGCCGCCTTGTCAGCGAGAAGCTGAGCGAAAAACTAGACGAAGTAGATCCCATCCCTACGGCATACTTTTTAGAAGTATCTTCGCCGGGTGCTGAGCGCCCATTACGCAAGGATAAGGATTACACGAAAGCTGTCGGCAGAAATGTGCATATCACAACAAAAGAGCCAATAGAAGGTGCAACCACGTTCGAAGGCGAACTGGTATCCTATGAGGATGGCAAGCTGACAGTTAAAGAAGCAAAGAAAACGTATGTAATTTCCCAAGAGCAAATTGACACGGCTAGAATGGCAATTATTTTTTAGTTGTCGCGGCCTGTGTAGCCCGTGGTAAGTAAAGGAGGAGGCAACGAAAGTCATGAACGGCGATTTTATCGAGGCTTTAGAAGCCATTGAGAGAGAGAAAGGCATCACCAAAGACGTACTGATTGAGGCCATCGAAGCGGCTCTTATCTCTGGATACAAACGTAACTTCAACTCGGCCCAAAATGTGCGGGTGGATGTAAATCGTCATTCAGGTATGGTGCGTGTGTTTGCGCGGAAGAACGTAGTGGAAGAGGTATTGGATCCGCGCCTAGAGATCTCTCAAGAAGCAGCACAAGAAATCGATCCTAACTTCCGTCTGGAGGACATCGTCGAAATCGAGGTAACGCCTCGTGATTTCGGTCGTATTGCTGCTCAGACAGCGAAGCAAGTGGTTACGCAGCGCATTCGCGAAGCGGAGCGCGGTTTGATCTACAGCGAGTTTATTGAGCGTGAAGACGATATCGTAACTGGCGTCGTTCAGCGTATGGACGCTCGCAATTATTACATTGATCTGGGTAAGGCGGAAGCCGTTATGCCGATCACCGAAAAAATGCCATCCGAAGATTTTAAATCACAAGATCGTGTGAAGGCATACATCATCAAAGTAGAGAAAACCACTAAAGGACCGCAAATCGTCGTTTCCCGTACTCACCCGGGGCTTTTGAAGCGCCTCTTCGAATTAGAAGTGCCAGAAATATATGACGGTGTGGTTGAAATCAAATCTGTTGCGCGTGAAGCGGGTGATCGCTCGAAGATCGCTGTGCATTCCATCAACGCAGATGTTGATCCAGTAGGGGCTTGTGTCGGTCCTAAGGGCATGCGCGTCCAAACGATCGTTACAGAGCTGAAAGGCGAAAAGATCGACATTGTTCGTTGGTCTGAAGATCCTGCCGAGTATGTAGCCAATGCACTCAGCCCTGCAAAAGTGCTGCATGTTGAGGTTAACGTAGCGGAGAAGGTTACACGTGTGATCGTTCCTGATTATCAATTGTCTCTGGCGATTGGTAAGCGCGGTCAAAACGCACGCCTGGCAGCCAAGCTGACTGGCTGGAAGATCGATATCAAGAGCGAGTCCCAAGCCGACCAAGAAGGCATCGCTTATCCAAAAGAAGTAGAGAGCGATGAAGGGACGGACAACGAATAATCATGAAGCAAAAAAAGATCCCGTTGCGTAAGTGCATTGTTTGCCAAGGAATGTTTCCGAAAAAGGAATTAATCCGCGTTGTCCGGACGCCAGAAGAAGAGATCGTCATTGATCTTACTGGAAGGGCGGCGGGACGCGGTACCTATGTGTGTCGGCAGGAAAGCTGTCTGAAGCCGGATGCGTTCGCATCGGGAAAATGGAAAAAAGTGCTGGAACGTGCCCTCAATATGTCCATCTCCCAAGAAAAGTATGATGCTTTCCGTGAGAAATGGTTGGAGATGATGGGAAAATGATCCCAAAAGCAGCACAACTACTCGGATTGGCGATGCGAGCGAGAAAGATCGTTACCGGGGAGGAACTGGTCATTACCGCTATTCGTAATGGGCAGGCCCGCCTGGTATTACTCGCATCAGATGCATCAGACAATACCGCCAAGAAAGTAAAGGATAAATGTTCCTATTACGGTGTCTCGTGTGTAACCACTGGCGACCGACATTCATTGGGACACGCAATCGGAAAAGATGGGCGCGTTACCGTGGCGGTAACCGATGGGAAATTGGCCGAAAGCATTCAGCGTCTGCTCACCTAACTTAGAAAGGGTGAAGTATATTTGAAGACACGTGTGTATGAGTATGCCAAACAGCACAACATGAGCAGTAAGGAAATCCTCAATTTGCTAAAACGATTGAATATAGAAGTAGCAAATCATATGAGTATCATGGAAGAAGGGACGATCAAAAGGATCGAGGATCACATGGCCAAATTACGTTCTGGTGCCAAACCAGAAACGCGCAGTACACCTAGTGATGCAAGACCCAAACAAACGGACGATCAACGACGCCCCAACGACTCCAGAGGACAACAGATCAAACCCCAGCAGCAAGCGGGGCAAGTTCAACCGGTTAGAAATGAAAGACCAAACAGCGATCGCGGACCAGAGAACACAAGCACAAATCGTCCAGGAAATAGCAGTGCTAGTGGCAATCCCGATCAGCATAGTCCTCAGCATGGAAAAAATCAGGGGAAGAATCAGGAGAGAAAACCAAACAATATGAGAAGTCAACCTGCAAAGCCGTCTGACCGTAAGCCGCAGAATCAACAACGACCACAAAACCAACAACGACCACAAAACCAACAGCGTCCTCAAAATCAGCAACGACCACAAAACCAGCAGCGTCCTGCACAGCAGAACCAAACGGAAGGTCGTACAGGGGAAGATTTTGAAGATAAAGTGAACCTTCCATCCAACGTTGGTATGGAAAAGCGTGAGAAAATCAAAAAGGCCCCTCAAACCCAAAAGACTTTCGAAGATAACAAGAAGAGTCAACCATTCCGCGGTGGGAACAACCGTAACAACCAAAACAACCGCCGTGGAGGAAACAACCATCGTGGTGGAGGACAAAAGCCGCAACGCCCTGTTCTTGAACCACCTACAAAGATTACGTTTACAGAGTCTTTGACTGTAAATGAGCTGGCAGTGAAACTGCGCAAGGAACCGGCTGAAGTCATCAAAAAGCTGTTCGGTTTGGGCATCATGGCGACGATCAACCAGTACCTCGACCGTGAAGCTATCGAACTCATTTGCGCGGACTACAACGTAGAAGTCGAAGAAAAAATCATCATCGATGAAACGAACTTCGAAACACTGGAAGAAGTAGATGCACCAGAAAGCCTGTTGGAGCGCCCGCCAGTTGTTACCATCATGGGTCACGTTGACCACGGGAAAACAACTTTGTTGGATGCGATTCGCTCTACAAACGTAGTAGCGGGAGAAGCAGGCGGAATTACACAGCATATCGGTGCGTACCAAGTTGAGATCAAAGGAAAGAAAATTACATTCCTCGATACACCTGGTCACGCGGCGTTCACAACCATGCGTGCACGTGGTGCGCAAATTACGGATATTACCATTCTGGTTGTTGCAGCAGATGACGGTGTCATGCCGCAAACGATTGAGGCGATCAGCCATGCAAAAGCGGCAAACGTTCCAATCATCGTAGCTGTTAACAAGGTTGACAAACCAGAAGCAAATATTGACCGTATCAAGCAAGAGCTGACCGAGTATGAACTGGTTGCCGAAGAGTGGGGCGGCGATACGATCTTCTCCCCATTGTCCGCGAAACAGCGTACAGGTATCGAAGAACTGCTTGAGTACATCTTGCTCGTATCCGAAGTACAAGAACTGAAAGCAAACCCAGACAAGCGCGCTCGCGGTACCGTTGTAGAAGCTGAGCTTGACAAGGGACGCGGTCCAGTTGCAACCATTCTGGTTCAACAAGGTACCCTACGCGTTGGTGACCCAATTGTAGTTGGTTCCGCTTTCGGACGTGTACGTGCAATGGTGAACGACAAAGGACGCCGTCTGAAGGAAGCTGGTCCATCTACGCCAGTTGAAATCACTGGTCTGAATGATGTACCACAAGCAGGTGACCAGTTCCGTGTCTTTGAAGACGAGAAAAAGGCGCGCGCAATCGGGGAAGCACGTGCATCCAAGCAGCGTGAATCCGAGCGTCGTGAGAGCTCCCGCGTTTCTTTGGATGACTTGTTCCAGCACATCCAAGAAGGCGACATCAAAGAGCTGAACCTGATCGTAAAAGGTGACGTACAAGGTTCTGTAGAAGCTCTGCGTGGTGCTTTGGAGAAAATTGATGTCAATGGTACACGTGTCAAAATCATTCATACAGGTGCTGGGGCAATTACGGAGTCCGATGTTACGTTGGCAAATGCATCGAATGCGATTATCATTGGCTTCAACGTGCGTCCTGAACCGAATGCACGCAGCATGGCTGAACAAGAGAAGATCGACATTCGCCTGCACCGTGTCATCTACACTGTAATCGAAGAGATCGAGTCTGCTCTCAAAGGGATGCTTGATCCAGTCTTCAAAGAAAATATTATCGGCCAGGCTGAGATTCGTGAAGTGTTCAAAGTATCCAAAGTCGGAAACATTGCAGGTTGCTATGTGACTGAAGGTAAATTGAGCCGCGATGCTGGTGCGCGTTTGATCCGTGAAGGCATTGTGATTTATGAAGGTAAGCTCGATACCCTCAAGCGCTTCAAAGATGATGCGAAAGACGTTGCAGCAGGCTATGAGTGTGGTCTGACTTTGGAACGCTTCAATGACCTCAAAATCGGCGACGTAATCGAAGCATTCGTCATGGTTGAAGTGAAACAATAATGATAGCCGGTGTGCAGATTGAACTGTTTCTGCCCGCTAGCCAAAACCTGAAAGAAAAACGAGCCATCGTCAAAAGTCTGATCGGCAAGCTGCGGAGCCGATTTAACGTCTCCGCGGCAGAGGTGGCTTATCTCGAGCAATGGCAGCGTACCGTGTTGGGTATCGCTGCCGTTGCTAATGAGATATCTTTTTTACAACAAGAAATGCAGACTGTCGTTCGATTTGTAGAGAACCATCCAGATGTAGAGTTGATTCGTGTGGATACGGAATACTACGATTAATGAACAGTCAGCGGAGGTGAAAAATCGATGAATAAAACACGGATTAGCCGCGTAGGCGAAGAAATCAAAAAAGAGCTGAGCCTCGTATTGCAGCGTGGACTCAAAGATCCTCGTGTCGGTTTTGTAACAGTAACGGATGTAGAGGTAAGTAGTGACCTGCAATTGGCGAAGGTTTTTGTCAGCATTTTTGGCAGTGAGGAAGAACGTAAAGCTTCTCTTGCTGGTTTGACAAAAGCAAAAGGTTATTTGCGTACGGAGATCGGGAAACGCGTAAAGCTGCGTCACATTCCTGATTTTGTATTCAAGCTGGACGAGTCCATTGACTACGGCAGCAAAATTGAATCAATCCTGCGGGAAATCTCCACAGAGGGAGAGAAACAGGATGAATCCTAATCAAATGGCAGTACAGGAAGCGGCGCGGTTTATGCAGGAGCACGACCGCTTCCTGGTTCTCTCTCATGTAAGTCCTGACGGAGATGCTACAGGATCTGCTTTGGGAGTCGTGCTCATGCTAGAGCAATTGGGAAAAGAGTATGTGGTTGTAAACGAAGGGGAAACACCGATCAAGTTTAACTTCTTGCCGCGGTTTGACCGTCTTTATAACCTGCGCAAACAACCACTGAACGAGACGTTCGGGGCCGTAATCGCTGTAGACTGCGCGGATGAGTCGCGGATGGGCGATGTACGGTCTTTATTTGCGTCTGGCGCTGCTTTGCTGAATATCGATCACCATCCGACCAACGATCATTTTGGAACGGTAAATCTGGTTTGTCCGGATGCAGCCGCAACAGCAGAGATTTTGTTTGATGTTGCTGAAGCTGTTGGGGTTTCTTTCAATGAAGAGCTTGCGCTGTGCATCTATACTGGTCTTCTGACGGATACAGGTGGTTTCCGCTATTCCAACACATCACCGCGCGTCATGGAAATCGCTGCTCGATTGCTCGGATACGGTGTGAAGCCAGGAGACGTAGCAGAACGCTGCCTGGAGGAAATTACTTTTGCCCATGTGAAAGTTTTGCGACGTGCGCTCCAAACCCTGCAACTGTCCCATCAAAATTCGGTTGCTTCCATCACTGTTTCAGCCGCAGATTTTGCAGAAGTGGGTGCCGAGCGGGAAGATGCTGGTGGATTGGTGAATTACTGCCGCAACATTGAGGGAGTCGAGGTCGGCGTTTCTTTTGTGGAAGCGGAACCAGGAGTGGTCAAGGTGAGCATGCGTGCTCGTGATCGGGTTGACGTAGCTGTCATTGCGAAGCAGCTCGGTGGCGGTGGACACGCAAAAGCAGCAGGATGCACGATTAAAGGATCACTTTCAGAAGTACAGCAAAAAGTATGGACTGTGCTGGACGATGCAGTAGGAGTGAAATTCGATGAGTAACGTGAACGGCGTGCTGGTTATCGACAAGCCAGCTGGTATGACTTCTCATGATTGTGTAGCACGTATTCGTCGATTGTATGGAACGAAAAAAGTGGGGCATACGGGTACACTCGATCCAGATGTGACGGGAGTACTCCCCATTTGTGTGGGACACGCAACGAGGCTAGTCGAATATTTGCAAGAGCTGCCTAAGCGCTATGATGTAGTCATGCGCCTCGGCTCTACTACCACGACGGAAGACGCTTCTGGAGAAGTGGTGGAGCAAGCTGGAGTAGATGCAGCATCGATTACGACGGAGCGTATTCAAGCGCTGTTCGAATCCTTTTTGGGTGAAATGGAGCAGGTACCTCCGATGTTCTCTGCGGTAAAGGTAAACGGCAAGCGGCTGTATGACCTCGCACGTGAAGGCACGGTGATCGAGCGGCAGGCACGGAAAGTGACGCTGTATGAGCTGACACTTCATAAGATTAGCGTGGATGGGGACACTGTCGATGTTGCATTCACGTGCACGTGCTCGAAAGGCACATACATGCGCACCTTATGTGTTGACCTCGGACGCGCTCTGGGTTATCCTGCCCATATGAAGCTGTTGCGGCGAATAAAAAGCGGCCCGTTCCAGGAGCAAGAGGCAATCCCCCTCCAGCAAATTGAGGAACAGGCAGCAAACGGGGAAGACATTTCCCGCTACTTGGTCTCCATCCCTCAGGCAATCTCGTTCTTACCATCGTTTCAGGTCAAGCCTGAACGGATCAAAGCAGTACGTAATGGACTTGCGACTGCACTTCCGGGCGTCACTGCGGAGGAAGGAAGTTTGATTTGCTTGTTTGCGGGGGAAGAATTACTCGGCATCCATCGCGTATGCCGTGGAGACAAAGGACTTTTCGCCAAACCAGAAAAAGTCTTTCCAGCCGAGGTGTAATCCGTGAAAACGATCTACCTGACATACCCGTTTCCGTCTGACCTGCAAGCGAATCCTTGTGCGATTGCACTGGGGTACTTTGATGGTGTACATATTGGGCATCGCCGAGTCATTCAAAAGGCGATTGATACAGCGAAAGCAAACGGATGGCAAAGTACGGTAGTGACCTTTGATCCGCATCCTCGAGAAGTATTGGGGCAAAGCGGTTATACCCGCTATTTGACACCACTTACAGACAAGCTCGAGCAATTCGAAAAGATGGGCGTAGACACTACGTATGTGATGAAGTTCGATATTAGCTTTGCGGCTATTTATCCAGAGGATTTCATCGCCGAGTGCCTTCTCCCATTGGAATGCCGCCATATTGTCGTTGGCTTCGACTACACCTTTGGTTATCGCGGGATGGGAACTGCCCATACCTTGCAAGAAATGAGCAAAGGTCGCTATGGGCTCGACATTGTGGGTCCGGTAAATCGCTTGGGTGAAAAAGTGAGCAGTACAATCATCCGTGAATATCTTCATCATGGGGATGTCGAGCAGGTTCGCCATTTGCTAGGCCGCCCCTACAAAGTGCGCGGGACAGTCGTGCATGGTGACAAACGCGGTCGAACCATTGGCTTTCCTACAGCGAACGTCCAAGTGAATCAGCCGTATTTGATCGGAAAGAATGGGGTCTACGGTGTTCGCTTTACTGTGGATGAACAAAGCTACTATGGCGTCATGAACGTAGGGATCAAGCCTACATTTGAACTGGAGAAAAAAGAAAAGTCACTAGAAGTGCACATTTTTGAGTTCTCTGGTGAAATCTATGACAAAGAAGTAGAAGTAGAGTTCCTGTTCTACATACGGGAAGAACAGAAATTTGCTGGAGTCGATGCACTCATCGCGCAAATTGGACGAGATGTACAAACAGCGAAGCAAAAATTCGCAGAGGGAATCTCGTAAAGGATTCTCTTTGCTTTTCGCAAAATGGTATGCTATAATTCAAAACGTTGTACAGATAACCGTAGCTTGGCTGTCCGATTCTCACCGACGGCAGACTCGGCGAACGGTATAAAAAATGAGGAGGTGAGTCATGATGGCATTGACTCAAGAACGTAAAACTCAACTGATTCAAGAGTTCCGTACTCATGAGAACGACACCGGTTCACCGGAAGTGCAAATCGCTATCTTGACCGAAAACATTAACAATCTGAACGGACACTTGCGTACGCACAAGAAAGATCACCACAGCCGTCGTGGTCTCTTGAAAATGGTTGGTCAACGTCGTAACCTGTTGACATACCTGCGTGAAGCAGATGTTCAACGCTATCGTTCGGTTGTAGACCGCCTGGGTCTGCGCCGCTAATCAGCGTCTTGTAAAAAGCGGGTTCTACCCGCTTTTTCTATCGTGTAGGAGGGTTTAGCGTAGAAATGCGCTAAGCCCATCCGAAACGAGTAAAAAGGCTTGTGTCCTATCTGGTAGTTTTCATTAGCTTCAAAAGAAGCTTTTTTTATTATCTAGAACGACTGCCAAAGGTAGCCATTTAATTTTTATCATGGCAGGAAATAATACATATAGGTAGAAAACAAAGTGTGAAATGCACATTGTTGTGAAGGAGGACTGCTAGCATCATGGAGCAACAATACCGTACATATGACTTCGAACTGGCAGGCCGAAAACTGACCCTGGAATTTGGCAAAATGGCTAAACAGGCGCATGGTTCGGTCTTGGTTCGTTACGGCGATACAGCAATCCTGTCCGCAGTTACAGTCTCGAAGGAACCAAAACCACTTGATTTCTTTCCATTGACTGTCAACTATGAGGAGCGTCTCTACGCGGTTGGGAAAATTCCTGGCGGCTTTATTAAAAGAGAAGGACGTCCAAGTGAAAAGGCAATTTTGGCTAGCCGCTTGATTGACCGCCCTGTCCGCCCTCTTTTTGCAGAAGGATTCCGTAACGATGTACAAATCGTAAATACTGTTCTGTCTGTGGATCAAGACTGCTCACCTGAAATCGCTGCGATGATCGGTACTTCCGCAGCGCTGTCCGTTTCGGAAATTCCTTTTGAAGGTCCGATTGCAGGAGTGATCGTAGGAAGAATTGACGGGGAGTTCGTCATTAACCCTACTGTAGCTCAAGCGGAGAAAAGCGATATTCACCTGACTGTCGCAGGTACGCACAAAGCGATTAACATGGTGGAAGCAGCTGCGAACCAAGTACCAGAAGCAGTAATGCTCGAAGCGATCATGGCTGGTCATGACGTAATTAAGCAACTCGTAGAATTCCAGAATATGATCGTGTCCGAAATTGGCAAGCAAAAGATGGAAGTCATCTTGCATGAGGTAGATCCTGAAATCGATCAAGCTGTACGTGAATATGCGGAAGCTCGCCTGAAAGAAGCTGTTCGCATCGAAGAAAAACAAGCACGCTACGATGCTATTGACGATATCAAGGCTGAAACCAAAGAGCATTTTGCAGCCAAGGACCCTGAGGCATATCCAGGGCAGGAAAAAATGATTAGCGAAGTGCTTGGCAATATTGTCAAGGACGAGGTTCGCCGTCTGATTACTGACGAGAAAGTTCGCCCTGATGGACGAGCTCTGAACGAAATCCGTCCGCTGTCCAGTGAGACAACCATTCTTTCCCGTACACATGGCTCTGCTATGTTTACCCGCGGTCAGACGCAAGCGCTGAGCGTTTGCACATTGGGCGCACTAGGAGATGTTCAAATTCTCGATGGACTCGGTCTGGAAGAATCGAAGCGTTTCATGCACCATTACAACTTCCCGCCGTATAGCGTGGGTGAAGCACGTCCGTTGCGTCCTCCAGGGCGTCGTGAAATCGGACACGGTGCGTTGGGTGAGCGTGCAATCGAACCGATCATTCCATCTGAGACAGAGTTCCCTTACACGATTCGTCTCGTATCCGAAGTAATTGAATCCAACGGTTCCACATCGCAAGCGTCGATTTGCGCGAGCGTACTTGCCTTGATGGATGCAGGTGTACCAATCAAAGCACCGGTAGCAGGTATTGCGATGGGCTTGATCATGAGCAAAGATGAGAAATCTTTCTCGATCCTGACTGATATTCAAGGTATGGAAGATCATTTGGGAGACATGGATTTCAAAGTAGCGGGTACAGAGGCTGGTGTAACAGCTATCCAAATGGACATCAAAATTTCCGGTATTAACCGTGAGATTTTAGAGCTGGCCTTGGAGCAAGCGCGTGTAGGCCGTTTGCACATCCTGAACCATATGATGAGCACGATTTCCGAACCGCGTAAAGAACTGTCCCCTTATGCACCAAAAATCATGACCATGACGATCAATCCGGAGAAAATTCGCGATGTAATCGGTCCACAAGGTCGTGTCATCAATAAGATTATCGAAGAAACCGGCGTAAAAATCGACATCGAACAAGATGGACGAGTCTTCATCGCATCCATCAACCACGAGGCGAATCTGCGCGCGAAACAAATCATTGAAGATCTGGTTCGTGAGGTAGCTGTTGGTCAGGTGTACCTGGGAACAGTAAAACGCGTAGAGAAGTACGGTGCGTTCATCGAGTTGTTCGCAGGTAAAGAGGGCTTGTGCCACATCTCTCAACTGGCTGAAGAGCGTGTAGCCAAAACAGAAGATGTTGTCGCAGTTGGTGATAAAGTAGAAGTGAAAGTGACCGAGATCGACGACCAAGGTCGTGTGAATCTCTCTCGCAAAGCAGTTTTGAAAGAGCAAGCTGCTGCGGCACAAGCTGCAGAAACACCAACACAAGCAGAATAAAGAAAAACAAAAGGCTTCGTCACTCGAAGAAATTCGTGTACGGAAGCTTTTTTCTTTTATATGCGGGATGCTCCCGTTTCGTATGTCTAAGTCGTTCCTTCCTCTCATACATTGGACAAGAGAGACTCGTACGATCGATAGAGGAGGGCGACGCCCTAATGACGAATAGGACCAGGAGACTTTTGTTCATCGTTATATATGGAGCAGCGCTGATCGTTCTCTTGAATTATCAGCCTATTCATCATTACATTAGCACGATCAAAAATGTCCAAGTAGTGAATGGAGATCGTAACGAAAACGAAAAAGCGCGTTTACGGGCGCAGATTGAAAAGTGGAAAGAGGGCAGAGAGGAACAGCCGATAGATGCCGTCGTCGATCAGACGTGGAAGGCAATTCCGGGCTATAATGGCCGTGTAGTGGATGTAGAAGAATCAATTAATAAAATGCTGGCTACTGGTGTTTCTAGTCCAGATTTGCTGGTATACAAGGAAGTACCTCCAGCGGTTTCGCTTGAGCAATTAGGAGCACAGCCCATCTATCGAGGAAATCCGAATAAACCAGCGATTTCTTTCATGATTAACGTGGCTTGGGGAAATGAGTATCTCGATTCGATGCTCAATACACTCGATAAACATAAGGTAAAGACAACCTTCTTTCTGGATGGCTCTTGGGTAAAACGTTACCCAGAAGAAGCAAAAAAGATCTTGGCACGTGGCCATGAGATTGGTAATCACGCGTATTCCCATCCCGATATGAACACACTGGGAACACAGAGAATTCATCAAGAGATAAGTCGTACGCAAGATGTTATTTATAAAACGCTGGAAGTGAAGCCTTCCCTGTTTGCCCCCCCATCTGGTGCTTTTAACCAGCGCGTTGTACAGATCGCGCATTCTTCTTATCAAATGAATACGATTCTATGGACGGCAGATACGATTGACTGGCAGAAACCTTCGCCTGCTTATGTGATCAATAAAATAAGCCGGAAAATGGGCAATGGTGTCCTTGTGCTCATGCATCCTACATCTACCTCCGAGGCCAGTTTAGATCAACTCCTGACAATCGCTAAAAAGAAGGGGCTACAGCCAACGACTGTTTCGGAGGTTATTTCGAGCCGTAGACTCCCGTCACCGTAAATACATGTTCATTTATTGTGGAGACAAAGGAAGTTTGCTATAGTTAGACGTGTTTACAAGAAATTCCCCGAGGTTTCGGGTAGAGACAGATGAACAACCGAGGAGGATTTACGTGATACAACATCATACGTGTGATAACGGTCTCCGAATCGTGACGGAACGGATTCCGTCCGTTCGCTCCGTTGCCTTAGGCATCTGGGTAGGGACTGGTTCGAAATATGAAAACGAGAAAAACAACGGGATTTCCCATTTTCTCGAGCATATGTTTTTTAAAGGGACGACAACTCGTTCTGCAAAGGAAATTGCGGAAACCTTTGATGAGATTGGTGGGAACGTGAACGCCTTTACCTCGAAGGAGTATACTTGCTATTACGCAAGAGTGCTCGACCAACACGCTCCAATCGCCCTCGATGTTCTTTCTGATATGTATTTCAACTCGGTGTTTGATGCCGATGAGTTGGAAAAGGAAAAGAACGTCGTCATTGAAGAGATTAGCATGTATGAAGACGCGCCAGATGATTTGGTGCATGATTTGATTGCACGTGCTTCGTACAGCACACACCCACTGGGGTATTCGATTTTGGGGACGGAAGATGTCCTGCGCAGCTTGAAACGTGACGATTTGCTCGCTTATATTGATCAGCATTACCTGCCAACGAATACGGTGATTACAGTAGCAGGAAACTTTGAAGACAGTTTGATTGAAGACATTCAAAAGCGCTTTCAGACTTTCTCGCGTCCAGGCAGTATGCCGACCTTGTCCACACCTGACTTTGCTGGAAATGTGATCGCTCATCATAAGGCGACAGAGCAAGCGCATTTGTGCCTGTCACTACCTGGCTTTAAGGTGGGGCATCCTGAAGTATACTCCTTGATTTTGCTGAACAACGTGCTGGGAGGCAGCATGAGCTCGCGTCTTTTCCAAGAAATTCGCGAAGAGCGCGGCTTGGCATACTCTGTTTATTCCTATCATTCGTCCTATAAAGAAGCGGGTACGTTCCACGTATATACAGGAACGGCACCAGAGCAAGTCGGACAGGTATTTGATATCGTCTCGCGCGTCCTGCGCGATGTCGCTGATCATGGAATTACAGACAAAGAGCTGAACAAAGGAAAAGAGCAGTTGAAAGGCAGCCTGATGCTCAGCTTGGAAAGCACGAACAGCCGTATGAGTCGACTTGGCAAGAATGAACTCCTGCTGGGCCGTCACCTTAGTCTAGACGAGATCATCGCCAAAATTGACCGAGTTTCCCATGAATCTGTCTTGGCTGTGGCGCAGCAGCTGTTCCGTTCCAAGATGGCTATGGCGATGGTGAGCCCACTCGACGGCTTCCCTGAAAACGTGAAGAACGATATTTTGTTGTAAGCAAAAATCCGGCATAGCCCGGATTTTTTTGCGTATATCAACAGTAAATGAAAGGACAAAGGGGGCTTCTCCATGCGCTTAAGCGAGTTGGGTGGGAAGGAGATTATCGGACTGGACAACGGGGAGAAAATGGGGGTCATCAGTGATTCCGATTTAATCATCCATCCTGAAAACGGTACGATTCAATCCATCATCTTGCCAGGAGGCAGTTTCTTTGGTTTCGGCAAGAAGCGAGAGGACCTCGTGATCCCATGGAGCTCCATCGTAAAAATTGGGCCACATATGGTTATCATCCAGCTTCAAGCGCCTGAGGCACAAGCTTCGCAAAAGTAGGCGCTTCTGTCACCGAAGTAGCAGGAGCGGAATAGGATGGGGGTAGACCGCATGGATTTCCGTCAACTTTTCCAAATGGAAAACCTTTGCGTTCCGATCATTTAATGCAGTAAAATGTGTGGAAAGGGGAACGCAGCATGCTAACGGGCATACATGTTGCCTTCATCGGCGGAGACGCTCGCCAGTTGGAAGTCATTAAGCGATGCATACAACTGGATGCTAGCGTCACGTTAGTTGGCTTCGACAACCTGGAAAGTAATTTTACAGGGGCAACGAAGAAACCATTAACATGCGATGTGTTGAAAGACGTGGACGCCCTCATCCTACCCATCGTAGGGACCGATGACCAAGGATACGTGGAAAGTATTTTCTGCTCCAAACAAATGCAGTTGCTAGACGAACATGTGGCGAGTCTGCCGAGTCATTGCGTGGTTTACACGGGAATGGCGAAGCCTTATCTGAAAAAGCTGTTGGCTTCCACACAGCTTCCTCTGGTGGAGCTCTTGGATCGTGATGACGTAGCTATCTATAACTCTATCCCTACTGTAGAGGGAGCGTTAATGATGGCGATTCAACATACGGATATTACGATTCATGGATCTCAGTCCATTGTTTTGGGGTTGGGCCGAACAGGTTTGTCCATGGCTCGAGCATTGCATGCGTTAGGGGCCCGCGTAAGAGTTGGGGCCAGACGTCAAGAACACTTGGCACGCATTTATGAGATGGGATTGACTCCCTTCCATATAAGCGAAGTAAGGCAACAGGTTACGAATGCTGATTTCATTTTTAATACCATCCCGCAATTATTACTCACGGCAGAAGTGATTGCTCAAATGCCTCAGTCGGCGTTTATTCTTGATCTTGCCTCCAAGCCAGGGGGAACGGATTTTCGATACGCTGAAAGACGAGGTATCAAAGCTCTTCTTGCTCCCGGATTACCTGGAATCGTTGCACCGAAAACCGCTGGACAAATTTTAGCCCAAACATTGTCTCGTCTTATTGCGGGTCAAAGGAAAGCGCCAGGAGGGGATGCAACATGAGTAAGCTTCAGGGAAAGACCATTGGATTTGGTTTGTCTGGATCGCATTGCACCTTTGAGGAAACCATGCCGCAAATTAAGCGATTTGTGGATGCTGGAGCACGGGTGGTACCAATCGTATCGAATACGATTATGACCACGGATACACGCTTCGGTACTTCCCAAAGCTGGCAGCAACAAATCAAGGAACTGACGGGGGAAGAGCTTATTTCGACGATTCCTCAGGCTGAGCCGTTGGGACCTTCCAAGTTGTTGGATGTCATGCTGATTGCGCCTTGCACAGGCAGTACGACGAGTCGACTGGCGAATGCCATTACGGATAGTGCCGTACTGATGGCAGCTAAAGCGACGATGCGTAATCTGCGACCTATAGTGATTGCCATTTCTACCAATGATGGTCTGGGATTAAATGCAGCCAATATTGCCAAGCTGTTGGCCGCGAAAAATATGTATTTCGTACCGTTCGGGCAGGATGCCCCGGATAAAAAACCGAACTCGCTTGTAGCTCGTATGGATCTCTTATTGGAAACATGCGAAGCAGCTTTGGAAGGTCGACAATTGCAACCCTTGCTCATCGAAAGATTTAACTACTAATAAGACTACAGAAAAAACAATTAACCTGCTTTTTCGCGATTAGGAGGAGAGTAAGAGATGGCAAACCAACTGACTTTCAATGTTGCTGTAGTCGGTGCGACTGGTGCAGTCGGACAGCAGATGATTCAACTATTAGAAAAGCGCAACTTCCCAATCAAACAGCTTAAGCTGCTTGCTTCTGGACGTTCTGCAGGAAAAACAGTCACCTTCAAGGGGCAAGAAATTGTACTGGAAGAGGCAACTCCAGACAGTTTTGCAGGGGTTGATTTTGCCTTGTTTAGTGCTGGCGGATCGGTCAGCAAGGAACTGGCTCATCATGCAGTGCGTCATGGTGCAGTTGTCATTGACAATACCAGCGCATTCCGGATGGATCCAGATGTTCCTCTCGTTGTGCCAGAAGTAAACATGGATGCTGCGCTCGCTCATAATGGAATCATTGCGAATCCGAATTGCTCTACGATTCAGATGGTTGCCGCTCTAAAACCCCTTTATGATCGTTTTGGTATAGACCGAATTATCGTTTCTACTTACCAGGCAGTATCTGGTGCAGGTCAATCTGCGATCAATGAATTACTCGACCAAAGTCGAGATATTTTGGATGGTAAAGAACCGCAGTGTAACGTACTTCCCGTAGGCAAATTGCCTGTACATCATCAGATTGCGTACAACGCGATTCCGCAGATTGATGTGTTCACCGACAATGGTTTTACTTATGAAGAAATGAAAATGATCAATGAGACCAAAAAAATCTTCGGTGATGACACTGTACTTGTTTCAGCTACTTGCGTACGTATTCCAGTGGTCTATGGCCATAGCGAGTCGGTATATGTAGAGCTGAAACAGGATTACGATCTGGCAGAAGTAAAGGCCCTGCTGAAAAACGCTCCCGGTGTCGTGTTAGTAGATGTGCCGGAGGAACAGCAGTATCCACTCGCTACTGATGCAACAGGCAAACTGGAAGTATTCGTGGGCCGGGTGCGTCGTGATCTCCATCATCCTCGTGGACTGCATATGTGGATCGTTTCTGACAATCTTCTCAAGGGTGCAGCATGGAATACAGTACAAATCGCTGAAGAACTCATAAAAGCAAGAGTATAGGGGAGAGGTTAGTGAAGATTCTCGTCCAGAAGTTCGGTGGTTCTTCCTTGACGACGGAGGATTGCCGGATGCGGGCAATCTACCATATGGAAAAAGCAATTGATGAGGGCTATGCCCTCGTCGTTGTCGTATCGGCAATGGGTCGCAAAGGTGATCCATACGCAACCGATACACTCTTGCAGTTGGTTCGTGCGAATGGGAACCAACTGCCAAGTCGAGAAACGGATATGCTGATGCATACCGGAGAAATCATCTCTGCTACAGTCATGTGCAGCATGCTGAATGCACGAGGAATTAAAGCAACGATTTTGACAGGCGGTCAGGCAAATATTGTGACGAGCGACGACTTTACGAATGCACAAATTATGTCGATCGATCCAAGCCGTATTTTGCAGGACTTGCAGGAAAGTCAGGTTGTGATCGTTCCAGGGTTTCAGGGACGTACAGCCGATTGGGAAATTACGACACTGGGGCGGGGCGGAAGCGATACGACTGCAACCGCTCTCGGTGTCGCCTTGAAGGCTGAAACGGTGGATATTTTCACCGACGTGGAAGGCATCATGACGGCGGACCCGCGTATCGTCGAAGAAGCGCAGCGGCTCGGTATGGTGACCTACACGGAGATTTGCAACATGGCTCACCTCGGTGCAAAAGTTATTCATCCTAGAGCGGTGGAGATCGCGATGCACGCAAACGTACCGATTCGTGTTCGCTCTACGTTTTCGGACGACCCCGGTACACTCGTTACGACTATGCTGGAGATCGGGAAATTGGGCTACACTGTACACGACAGAGTCGTCATGGGAATTGCTCATGTACCGAACATTACGCAGATCAAGGTCGCGAACAAAGAAGGGTCTTACGATACACAGCTACAAGTCTTCAAAACGATGGCAACCAATAACATCAGTGTAGATTTCATCAATGTGAACCCAATGGGTGTTGCTTACACGGTCCATGATGAAATGGGAGAAAAAGCTGCTCGTCTGTTAACGGAAATGGGTTACGAGCCGCAGCTTTTGCCGCATTGTGCAAAAGTGTCCGTTATTGGTGCAGGTATGACGGGCGTGCCGGGCGTGATGGCGCGAATCGTGGAGGCACTTACGCAAGAAGACATTCAAATTCTTCAATCGGCAGACTCCCATACAACCATCTGGGTACTCGTGCATGAAATGGATATGGTGAGGGCTGTTCGTGCGCTTCATCAGCAGTTCAACCTGCATGTTCAACATATGTAAGAGCATATCCTGACTAAAATACCTACTGATCACAATAAGAGGAGTTGGAGAGGTAGTGGCACGTTTTGGCCGACTGGTTACCGCTATGGTAACACCTTTTAATGAGCAGCTACAGGTCGATTACGATAAAACAGAGCGACTGATTGACTATTTGATTGCAAATGGTACAACTGGAATCGTACTAAGTGGTACCACGGGTGAATCACCGACCTTATCCCGTACGGAGAAACTCGATCTTTTCCGTCATGTGGTTTCCTACGCAAAAGGAAGATGCCACATCATTGCAGGAACAGGCAGCAATGATACAGCATCAAGCATTGAGTTCACCCAAGCTGTACAATCCATTGGCGTAGACGCTATCATGGTGGTTGCACCTTATTACAGCAAGCCATCGCAGGAAGGGCTTTACGCACACTTCAAGGCATTATCGGAAGCAACCGAGCTGCCGGTGATGCTGTATAATGTGCCAGGAAGATCCGTCGTTAATATGACTGCCGAAACGACACTTCGTTTGGCGGAACTGCCTAATGTAGTATGCATTAAGGAAGCCTCCGGCAATTTGTCGCAGATGTCGCAAATCATTGAACATGCTCCGGAAGGTTTTGAGCTGTACAGTGGTGACGATGGTTTAACCTTGCCGATCCTGTCTATCGGGGGAGTGGGCATTGTCAGTGTGGCGAGTCACGTAGTTGGCCGTCCAATGACAGACATGATGGACGCCTTTTTTGCCGGTAACTTTACGGAGGCAGCAAGACTCCATCGCAAGCTGTTGCCGATTTTTGAAGGCCTGTTTGCCTATCCGAGCCCAGGACCGACCAAGGTCGCTTTAGAAAAGCTCGGCGTTCAAGTTGGGGGAGTTCGACTGCCTTTAGTCGAGCTGAACGAACAAGAAAAAGCATACGTGCATTCCCTGCTTGTTTAACTCCATAGAAGATCAAGAGCCATTCCTGCCCGGGATGGCTCTTTTTCCTTGTGTTCATGATTTCACTTCGGGTATAATAAGAACAAGTGATTTGGGGCGGTTTTTTTGAGTGGACATGACAACTAAATATAGGAGGTTACACGTTTTGGCAAAGTCGAATCACTCTGTTCTCGTTTTCGCCCTGGGCGGAGTCGGCGAAATTGGGAAGAATATGTACGTGGTACAAAGCGGTGACGACATCGTAGTGATTGATGCCGGATTGAAGTTCCCAGAAGAGGAAATGCTGGGGATTGATATGGTTATTCCGGATATCACCTACTTGGAGGAACATCGCGACAAGGTTCGGGGTATTATTATTACGCATGGACACGAAGACCACATCGGCGGCCTCAGCTACGTGCTGAAGCATTTGAAAGTCCCGGTTTATGCGACAAAACTTACCCTTGGTTTAATTGATGCAAAGTTAAAAGAAGCGGGCATCCTAAACGAAACAAAACGCGTATTGATCAACAGCGACTCGGAAGTCGTTCTCGGAAAGATGAAGGCGACCTTTTTCCGCGTAAACCACAGCATCCCGGATTGTGTAGGGGTATGCCTGGATACGCCAGAAGGTTACATCGTTCATACAGGAGACTTCAAGTTCGATCAAACACCTGTTAACAATCAGGTGGCTGATCTGGCAAAAATGGCGATGATCGGTGACAGAGGCGTTTTGTGCTTGCTCTCTGACAGTACGAATGCAGAACGGCCTGGATTTACCGGATCGGAACGCTCAGTGGGCAAAGCACTCATGGATGTGTTCAGCAAAGCATCTGGACGTATTGTTGTTTCTACGTTTGCATCAAATGTTCACCGCATTCAACAAGTGGTGGACGCTGCAGCACAGTTCAACCGTAAATTGACGGTTGTTGGCCGGAGCATGCAAAATGTCATTACTATCAGCAGAGACTTAGGGTACTTGCTGGTCCCTGAGGGATTGATTGTTGAGATCGATGAAATCAACAAATTGCCTGCTGAACAAGTCGTTATTTTATCAACTGGAAGCCAAGGAGAGCCTATGTCCGCGCTCACTCGGATGGCCCGATCCGCCCATCGGAAAATTGACATCCTTCCAGGCGATACTGTTATTATTGCAGCCACTCCCATTCCAGGGAATGAAAAATATGTGGCGCGTACGATCGATCAATTATCGCGCATTGGTGCAGATGTCATTTATGGTGGCCATGGACCTAACGGAACCGTCCACGTCTCCGGTCATGGTAGCCAAGAAGAATTGCGCCTGATGCTTAACCTAATGAAGCCTAAGTATTTTATTCCTGTTCACGGTGAATATCGCATGTTGAAAACGCATGCCTTACTTGCTGAACAGGTTGGCATTCCTGAAGAAAACATGTTCTTGCTGGATAACGGCGATACAGTTGAATTCTTAGGGGGCAAGGCCCGTTACGGTGGAAAAGTCCATGCTGGCAATGTTTTGATTGACGGCTTGGGCGTTGGTGATGTAGGAAACATCGTACTTAGAGATCGCAAATTACTGTCACAAGATGGCATACTGGTAGTTGTCGTTACACTCAGCAAACAAAATGGCACGATTTTGTCTGGTCCAGACATCATTTCTCGCGGTTTCGTCTACGTGCGTGAATCCGAAGAGTTGCTGGATGAGGCAAATCGCATAGTGACCCAAACACTTGTCAAATGCATGGAAGAAAATGTGAATGAATGGTCTTCACTGAAAAATAACGTAAAAGAGTCGTTAGGCCGCTATCTGTACGAGCAAACGCGCAGACGTCCGATGATCTTGCCGATTATCATGGAAGTGTAGGATCACTTGATAAAGAGCTAGAAACCCTTTTGAAGAAGGGTTTCTGGCTTTTTTTGGCTTTGTGGGCGCATGATTTTTCCTCCCCTTATCCATACTACAGAGGAAAGTGAGGGAGGATCATCCATGCCGAATCAACAATTTAACGATTTTCTAAATAGGCCACCGTTTGGAAACACAACGGTAAATAGTAAGGAATCTCGGCCACAATCACCAACTGATGATCAGGAGCCTGCAGCTTCGCCGCCGTCAGAAGCACCTGCACAAGAAGATCCGAAGAAAAAACTGCTCGATTCCATTACGCAACTGGGTCAGACAAACGTCCCGCAGCTCGAAAGCAATATTTATTGTATGACTATCATCGGACAAGTAGAAGGGCATATTCAGCTCCCTCCTCAAAATAAGACGACCAAATACGAGCACCTCATCCCTCAATTGGTTGCGGCAGAACAAAACAGCAAAATAGAGGGCGTGCTTGTTATTTTGAATACGGTTGGTGGGGATGTGGAAGCGGGCTTGGCGATTGCGGAAATGGTTTCTTCCTTATCCAAACCGGTAGTCACACTCGTACTCGGCGGTGGTCATAGTATTGGTGTGCCAATCGCTGTAGCTGGTTCGTACTCGTTTATTGCAGAAACGGCTACAATGACAATCCACCCGATCCGCTTGACGGGTCTTGTAATTGGTGTGCCCCAAACGTTTGAGTACTTGGACAAAATGCAAGATCGTGTCGTTAGCTTCATTTCCCGTCACTCCAATGTCTCGGAAGATAAGTTCCGTGAGCTTATGACCCGAACCGGTGAATTGACACGAGACATCGGAACCAATGTGATTGGCGTAGATGCGGTGAAATATGGTTTGATTGATGAAGTCGGTGGCCTTGGAAGTGCGCTGAAAAAGCTGAATGAACTGATCAAAGCGCAAAAAGGTGAGGAGAGTGTACTCCAATGATCTTATACTCCATCATTCCGATGGAAACGGTTTTTGAGAACATGGAGCAAGTGGAAAAACAAGAGCTGAAAGAGATCGCAGTGGGTCACGCCACGATGCTCATTGAGCAAACCGGACCGTTTGAAGGAAAAATCGTCAGGCTCATTAGTCCAGATCCGCAAGACTACTTAAAGGAGCAGTACGCACCGGGACAAAAAATCCAGTTTCAACCTGAATGGCTCGCCTAAGAAGTCCTGTATTTCTATGAATTTCCTGTGTTATACTAGTAATGTACGAACAGCAGCCGAACACGCGACGGCTGCCTTTTTTAACGAATAGGAATTTATAAATTAAATTCCGGAGCGCATGGAAACTTTCCGCTAAAACGCGGTCGCTCCACGTTGAAAAGGCCTTGATAGAGGGTTTCTTACCATTCGGTACATAACGAGTGTAATGACGAGGAGGAGGCGTGCCATTGAGTAGGAGAAAAAAAGAGCGTTCACAAGCGGCATTGGCCTCAGTTGTCAAAATAGAGCTGCTGGGACTTCTCATCATCGTGCTGTCCTTGATCGGGCTTTTGGAGAGTGGATGGCTAGGCAAAAATGTACTGGCACTTCTATTTCGGTTTATTGCGGGCTCATGGGATTTCATCATTCCTGTTCTGCTAATCGGTATGGCCATACATATGATGTTTACAAGAAAGTCACCGAAGCTTACTTACCGCGTCTTAGGGATAGCTCTCATTGGTGTGGCGATTTTGACCTGGGATCACATGATTCTGTACAAACAAATTACCGCAGATGGAAAATTTGCAGAGCAAAGCATCATTAAGGTTACGTGGGACAGAATTTGGCTCGATCATGGTCAGAAAGTGTCCACCACCGGGGTAGGCGGAGGAATGGTCGGTGCCCTGTTTTTTGCGGTGACAAATGGTCTTGTTGGAACAATTGGTACTGGTCTCGTGATTGTTTTCCTTTTCCTTGTGGGACTGATGTTTCTGTTCAATCTTTCTTATGTAAACATTTTGATGTTTGCCAAGGACAAGCTCGCTTTGTTTTACGGAAAGGCCAAGGATACAGTGAAGGACTCTGTACAGCTTTTGCAGGAAGAGAGCGAGAAGCGAAAGAAGGAAGCAAAGGAAGCCGAAGAAGCTCGCAAGCATAAGCAATCGGAGGAAGAGAACGAGGTCATCGCAGTTACGGCGTTAAAAGAGCAAAAATCTCATCCACAGCCTGCTATTCAGGTGGAAGAAGTCCAGCAACCGAACGCCCCGTTAATTCGTGATTTTACAGATCGCATTGCGTTGGATGATGATGAGGAACCGGTTGATCCTAGTCATCAAGCGAGAGCTACACAACCGAAAACGAACCAGGAAATTACGTTTGCGCTCGAAGGAGAAGAAGAAATCTTCGGTACAATAGATACTGGAGAAGAACAGAACACCATACCGTATGAGCTGCCAAGTCTACAAATGCTCGCAAGACCCAAGGCGAGTTCTACAGGAAAAGACGTCGATCATACCTCAAATGCGGCGAAATTAGTGCAGACACTGAAGAGCTTTGGGGTCAATGCAACGGTTTCCGAAGTACATCGCGGACCAGCTGTTACACGATATGAAGTTCAGCCTGCTACAGGAGTAAAAGTAAGCAGGATTGTCAGCTTGACGGATGACCTTGCTTTGGCATTGGCGGCAAAAGATATCCGGATTGAGGCACCAATCCCAGGAAAATCAGCCATCGGCATCGAGGTTCCGAACTCGGAGGTAGCAGTTGTATCCCTACGAGAAGTATTGGAAGCTCCCGAGTATCAAGATGCGCCAGGGAAGCTCACCGTTGCTCTTGGCCGGGATATTTCCGGAGAGCCGATCGTAGCAGATTTGACCAAAATGCCCCATTTGCTTGTAGCCGGTGCGACCGGAAGCGGAAAATCAGTATGCATTAATGGATTGATCATGAGTATTTTGTTCAAGGCCAAACCAGAAGAAGTCAAGCTGATGATGGTTGACCCGAAAATGGTGGAACTGAATGTGTACAACGGAATTCCACATTTGTTGGCTCCTGTTGTTACTGACCCGAGAAGGGCTTCTGTTGCATTGAAAAAGGTCGTGGCCGAGATGGAGCGGCGTTATAATTTGTTTGCCAAAACAGGGAGCCGCAATATTGAAATGTACAATGCCCAAGTGGTAGGGACGCCACTACCCTATATTGTCGTCATCGTCGATGAGCTTGCTGACTTGATGATGGTAGCTCCGGGAGAAGTAGAGGATGCGATTTGTCGACTCGCGCAAATGGCTCGTGCTTCCGGAATTCATCTCATCATCGCGACACAACGTCCTTCCGTAGATGTCATTACGGGTGTAATCAAGGCAAATATCCCGTCCCGTATTGCTTTTGGGGTATCTTCGATGGCTGACTCCAGAACGATTCTGGATATGGGGGGAGCAGAAAAGCTTCTCGGAAGAGGGGACATGCTTTCGCTGCCGATGGGAGCATCCAAGCCGACTCGTGTTCAAGGGGCCTTTGTATCCGACAAGGAAGTAGAAGAGGTCGTTCGTTTTGTGAAAGAACAGCAAGAGGTTCGCTACAATGAAGAAATGATCCCCGGTGATGTGCAGGAGGAACAGCAGCCAGTCGTGGATGATGAACTGTACGATCAAGCTGTCCAAATCGTTTCAGAAGCTCAAACGGCATCGGCATCCTTGTTGCAGCGTCGACTCCGTGTCGGTTATACGCGAGCCGCACGTTTGATTGATATGATGGAAGCTCAAGGAGTAGTCGGTCCATATGAGGGAAGCAAGCCTCGTGAGGTTCGTCTTCCACGCCCGTCCATAGAAAGTAATATTTCATAAAGTGAGACCTTGCCAGTATTTGTACTGGTAGGGTCTTTTTTCCTGTTTTAGGAGAAAAATCCCTGTCGAAATTAATCATTTTGCATTATTATTCATAAATATTTGGCTTGCATGATACTCGCCCCTCATGTAAAATTTCTAAGAGATTGACGGAAATTGTTGTTATTAAGTCTCATACGAATCAGAGGTCTGACGTCCTACCTGTTGGGATGGCTGAAGGACAGCAGGAGTGAATGATGATGAGCATCAAAGGGAATGTTCGATCACTGTTTCTCTTGGTAATGGACAAGATCAAGAGTGATATCGAAACCGGACTTCTTCGTCCTGGTGAACGCCTCCCTTCTGAAGCCGAACTATCCAAACAGCTTGGTGTAAGCAGGGCGACGCTTCGCGAGGCACTCCGACTTCTTGAGGAAGAGAAGATTGTCATTCGTAGACACGGTGTAGGTACCTTTATTAATTCAAAGCCTGTTTTTTCAGGTGGGATTGGGGAACTCTTTAGTGTGACGGATGCAATCGAGCGTCAAGGATATACGGCAGGAACCTTGATCCTGAAAACATCCTTTGGCGAATCTGCTGAAGAAGAGAGGAAGCGGCTAGCCTTAAATCCGGGTGAAGGCGTTCTCATAGTAGAGCGAATTCGAACGGCTGACGGTGAGCCTGTGGTTTATTGTGTGGACCGCATTCCTGCACATCTGGTGCCCGAGGGCTATGCGGCAAGTGGAGAGTCTATCTTCAAATGGCTAGAGAGCGTAACAGGGGTAAGGATCGCATACGCAGTAGCCGATATTGAACCTGTGGGCTACAATGAAAAGGTTTCCAACCTGCTGCATTGCGATAAATCTGCTCCCATGCTCTTGCTCAAACAGATTCATTACGACGAAAGTGAAAAGCCAGTGCTATACTCCCATAATTACTTCAGGGCTGACAAAATTCACTTTCATGTCGTACGGAGACGGTTGTAACTGTGGGGGCGACCTCACTCAACAATTTCATCAACTAAAAACAGGGGGTAATCTCAGATGAAGAAAGTTCTATCCGTGCTTTCTGTGGCAACACTCAGCCTGTCGCTCGTTCTCGCTGGCTGCGGAAGCAAACCAGAAGCACAGCCTCAAGGCCAAACTGGTAGCAATGGAGGCGCTCCAGCCGCTAAAGCTATCAAAGTAGGTATGGTTACAGACGTTGGCGGTGTAAACGACAACTCCTTTAACCAGAGTGCTTGGGAAGGGCTGCAAAAACTCCAAACCGATTTGAATCTCCCGAAAGAAAATGTAAACTATCTGCAATCAAAATCAGATGCTGACTATGTACCAAACCTGACTCAATTCGTAAAAGACGGTTGGGATCTGACTTGGGGTATCGGCTTCCTGATGGGTGACCACCTGAAAAAAGTAGCAGATGAAAACAAAGACGCAAAATTGGCGATCATCGACGCTGAAGTTGATGCTCCTAACGTTGCATCTGTACTCTTTAAAGAGCATGAAGGCTCCTTCCTCGCTGGGGTAGTTGCAGCGAAAATGACCAAAACGAAAAAGGTTGGATTCGTGGGTGGCGTTGACATCCCAGTAATCAAACGTTTTGATCTTGGTTTCGAAGCGGGTGTAAAAGCTGTTGATCCAAGCATTCAAGTAGTTAAAGTTTACACGGGTGCTTTTGATAAACCAGACATGGGTAAATCCACGGCTTCCTCCATGTACGGTCAAGGTGTGGACATCATCTTCCACGCTTCCGGCGGTACAGGCGACGGTGTGTTCAACGAAGCAAAAGACCGTAAAGCTAAAGGCGAGAACGTATGGGTAATCGGTGTTGACAAAGACCAATCCCTGACTTTCGGCGACGAAATCACTTTGACTTCCATGGTAAAACGTGTTGACGAAGCAGTTATTCGTGTAGCGAAAGACCTGTCTGAGGGTAAATTCAAAGGCGGAGTACAATGGCTCGGACTGGCTGAAAACGGTGTAGGTCTGGCTGACACTTCCACGAAGAACGTTCCTGAAGACGTACTGAAGCTGGTTGAAGAATACAAGCAAAAAATCGTTAAAGGCGAAATCACAGTTCCTGACAAGTAAAAACTAAGGAAGCTGCAAATGGACAAGGCTGGTTCGAGCTACTGGCCTTGTCCTTTACCTTCACAATAGACCCGAAAAATGGGGTGAGCATGCATGAACTCGGTAAAAAAAGTGGTTGAAATGAGAGGGATCACAAAACGGTTCCCAGGCATTGTTGCGAATGACAGTATTACACTGTCTGTAGGTAAAGGTGAAATTCATGCGCTGCTTGGAGAGAATGGCGCAGGTAAGTCCACACTCATGAATATCTTGTTCGGTCTATATCAGCCGGATGAAGGCGAAATTCTGATTAACGAGAAAGTTGTACAGATCACCAGTCCAAGGGTTGCAAACGAACTTGGTATCGGAATGGTTCACCAACATTTTATGCTCGTAGAAACATTTACAGTCACTGAAAACATTGTGCTAGGAAATGAACCGAAAAACGGGTTGAAGATAGATATTCAAAGCGCTGAGAAAGCGGTAGAAAAACTGTCGAATCAATACGGGCTCAAAGTTGATCCGAGAGCAAAAATCCAGGATATCTCCGTAGGGATGCAGCAGCGCGTAGAGATTTTGAAAACGCTTTATCGCGGCGCGGACATCTTGATTTTTGATGAGCCTACGGCTGTATTGACGCCGCAGGAAATCCATGAACTTATCGAGATCATGCATAACTTGGTAAAAGAAGGTAAGACGATTATCCTGATCACACACAAGCTAAAAGAAATTATGGCTGTATGTGACGCGGTTACGATCATTCGTCGAGGAAAAGTCATTGACTCCGTATTGGTAAAAGATACGAATCCAGACGACTTGGCTGCAAAAATGGTTGGTCGTGAAGTAAACTTCCGCGTGGATAAAACGGAAGCAAAACCAAAAGAAACAATCTTGGCTGTAGAGAACTTGACTGCGATGGGTAACCGAGGTGTGAATGCACTGAACAATCTCAGCTTAGAGGTTCGCGCTGGTGAAATTCTCGGAATTGCTGGAGTCGACGGAAACGGCCAAAGTGAACTGATTGAAGTATTAACTGGCTTGCGTAAAGCAACAAGTGGGCGTGTCCTTCTTAATGGCAAAGAAATTACGAATCAAAATCCGCGAAACATCTCGGAATCAGGATTGTCTCATATTCCTGAAGACCGACATAAACGAGGATTGGTTCTTGATTTCACCATGAGTGAAAATATGGTATTGGAAACGTACTTCCATCCAACGTTTTGCAAAGGCGGTTTTCTTGATTATGGCGCCATTGACAAGCATGCGGCCAAGCTTATCGAAGAATTCGACGTTCGGACTCCGAGTATTTACACACCAGCACGAGCACTGTCGGGAGGAAACCAACAAAAGGCAATTATTGCCCGCGAAGTGGACAAGAACCCGGATTTGCTGATTGCGGCACAACCTACTCGCGGCTTGGATGTAGGGGCTATCGAATTCATTCATCGCAGACTAATTGATCAACGCGATCAGGGAAAAGCGGTTCTCTTGCTTTCCTTGGAGCTGGATGAGGTTATCAATGTGTCCGACCGGATTGCGGTTATTTATGAGGGAGCCATTGTGGGGATTGTCGATGCAAAATCGACAACGGAGCAAGAGCTCGGCTTGATGATGTCCGGCGGAAAAGTAATGCAAGGAGGGGGAAACGATGAATAAAGTTATTGCGGTCTTCACGAAAGAATCGTTTCTCGTTCCTGCCGTTGCGATCCTTCTTGGTCTTTTGACTGGAGCAATCGCAATGCTGGCAGGTGGATTTAACCCAATCGATGCCTATACGGCTTTGATTAAAAAAGTATTTGGAAGCGCGTATAACTTTGGTGAAACAATTCGCCAAATTACGCCTTTGATCTTTACAGGTTTGGCTGTGGCGTTTGCATTCCGTACAGGTCTCTTTAACATTGGGGCAGAAGGTCAATTTATCGTAGGGATGATTGCTTCAACTGTCGTAGGTGTTTCGTTTGACCTTCCAGCTATCATTCATGCTCCACTTGCTATCCTTGCAGGTGCTGTAGCAGGTGGCTTGTGGGGTGCCATTGCCGG